>NZ_JBFAGB010000036.1:0-104162 GCF_040639875.1 Actinomadura sp. NPDC023710 | reverse complement strand
TCCAACCGCTTCCGTCCGGTGTGGCGCTTACGGCGCTCCACCTTCGGCAGCAGCGGCTCGATCCGCTCCCACAGGCTGTCGGGCACGATCCATGGGGGTTGCTCGCCCTTACGCACCCGCCCACACCACACCCGACCGTCACTACATGTCGCGCTATATACACATTTTGTTATGACCTCTTAGCGGGCACCTACATACATCGGACCATCCCCGCGCGTGCGGGGCCGAGCGCGGCCGAGGTGTTGACCCACAGGTCGCCCTCGGACCATCCCCGCGCGTGCGGGGCCGAGGGGCCGCGATCGGCGTTCCGGGTCTGGGTGCGGGAACCATCCCCGCGCGTGCGGGGCCGAGCGGGACGAGGGAAATCGGAGCCGAAGGTACGGCGAACCATCCCCGCGCGTGCGGGGCCGAGTAGGGCGCGCTGTCCCCGGCGGGGACGGTGAACGAACCATCCCCGCGCGTGCGGGGCCGAGTGGATGCGGCCACGTCTCGATTTCCGATAGCGCGAACCATCCCCGCGCGTGCGGGGCCGAGGTCTGCTGCCCGGACGGGACGTTGATCACCGTCGAACCATCCCCGCGCGTGCGGGGCCGAGCCCGGGGGGTGGCTCGCGATGATGACCCTCGTCGAACCATCCCCGCGCGTGCGGGGCCGAGTCGCGGGCGGCCGGTGGTACGGGAAGATCTGCAGAACCATCCCCGCGCGTGCGGGGCCGAGAGCGCGCGGACAGTGCCGGGATCGGCTGCGTGCGAACCATCCCCGCGCGTGCGGGGCCGAGTCCGGCGATCGCGGTCACCTGGACGAGCACGTCGAACCATCCCCGCGCGTGCGGGGCCGAGTCCACCGCCACTAGCCTGACCTACTACGCCCACGAACCATCCCCGCGCGTGCGGGGCCGAGTCCACCGCCACTAGCCTGACCTACTACGCCCACGAACCATCCCCGCGCGTGCGGGGCCGAGGTCGGCGCGGGAGTCACGGTCATGGCGGTGTACGAACCATCCCCGCGCGTGCGGGGCCGAGCCCCTGTCCTCGTTGCCAGGGCCCGGCCCCGCGGAACCATCCCCGCGCGTGCGGGGCCGAGGGCGCGCCGGCGGCGGCCGCGACGTCGGAGGCCGAACCATCCCCGCGCGTGCGGGGCCGAGCGCGTAGGTGGTGGTCACGTGCCCCGCTCCGCAGAACCATCCCCGCGCGTGCGGGGCCGAGGAATCAGATCGGCCCCGGCGCGGCGTACGTCCGGAACCATCCCCGCGCGTGCGGGGCTGAGGTCGAAGAACTCGAAGATCTCAGTGTCGAGGAGGAACCATCCCCGCGCGTGCGGGGCTGAGGGGCCGTCGGGGCACGGGAAGACGCACCTGGCGGAACCATCCCCGCGCGTGCGGGGCTGAGCCCTGAGTAGAGCGCGCACACCCCCCACGGAGGGAACCATCCCCGCGCGTGCGGGGCTGAGCCCTTCTTAGGCAGCGCCCGACTGTAAGCACTCGAACCATCCCCGCGCGTGCGGGGCTGAGCTGCTCGTCCAGGCCGAGGAGCTCCAGGCCGACGAACCATCCCCGCGCGTGCGGGGCTGAGGTCCGGCCGCGCACCCGAAACCAGTCGTACGCGGAACCATCCCCGCGCGTGCGGGGCTGAGAAGCCGAAGAAGGGCGGCGGCTTCGTCGGCGGCGAACCATCCCCGCGCGTGCGGGGCTGAGTTGGACGTCACCCGCGACGTTGCGCGCGACTGGGAACCATCCCCGCGCGTGCGGGGCTGAGGCTTGTTGACCTGCGGTGTTATCTCGGGGAGGGCGGGTTTTCATTTAGCTGGTTTCGGCGGCGGGCGGAGAGGATGAGGCCGTCGAAGTCGACGGGTTTCCAGCGGTCTTTTCCGGCGGTGCGGACGGACCAGCCTTGTTCGTTGGCGGCCGGTTCGACGAGGATGGCTTGGCCATCGCCGATGCGGGTTGCGAGCAGGTCCCAGAGGCGGTCGCGGATGCGGCGGCTGGGGTTGCCGACGAACACTCCGGCGTGTACTTCGACCATCCAGCGGGTGAGGTGGCCGCGGAGCCCTTCTGGGGCCGCGACGAGGACGATGACGGTCGTCATGTTGTGGCGTCGCTGGTGGGAGGTTCGAACTCTGGGCCGATGATGGCGAGGTGCTGGTCGCCCATGCCCGGCGAGATGAGGTCTTCGCTTCCGGACCAGTTCACGCCTCCGGAGACCGTTCCGGCCTGCTCGTCCCAGAGTTGGTTGATGTCCTCGTCGATGGGGAGTCGGGTGGCTTCGTCGGGGGCAAGCAGCGTTTTGACGTCGTGGACAATGCGTCCGAGGAGGCGGTTTTCGGCGATGAGGTCGCGGAGTCCGGTTCGGGCGTCGCGTTCCTCGGTGAGTCCTTGGGCCGCTAAGTCGAAGGCGAGAGGGATGGTGTACTCGGCTTTGTAGAGGTCGGCGATGTCCAGGACGAAGGAGATCGCTGAGCCGGTGTGGACGAAGCCGAGGCCGGGGCTGGCGCCCAGGCCGACGATGACGGCGTGGCAGATGCCGTAGAGCGCGGCGTTGGCGGCTGACAGTAGGCGGTTGAGGTCGTCGCCAGCGGCGTGTGCGTCTCCGGCTTTGTATTCGCGGCGGCTCCAGGGGACGCCGGTGCGTTGGGCGTGGGTTTTGTAGATCTTGCGGATGCGGGTTCCTTCTCGGCCGCGGAGTTGCTGCATGGTCGAGGTGGAGACGTCTTCGCCGGGGAAGCGCATGGCGTACATGGCGCGTGCGACGTTGAGGCGTTCTTTGGGTCTGGTGACCAGGTAGGCCTGTTGTTGGAGGAGTCCTGCGCCGCGTGCGGGGCCGAGTCCGGTGGCGTAGAGGCGGACGCCTTGCTGGCCGACCCAGCAGATGGCGGTGCCGGAGTCGCCGAGGAGGTTGACGGCGCCGTGGGTGATGCGGGTGCCGGGGCCCAGGAGGAGGACGGCGACCAGGGCGGCGGGGATGCGGACGGTTTCGCGTTTGTTGAGGACCACGACGGCGTTTTCGTCGCGGTCGACGTGGCTGCGTTCGACGTAGACGCTGGAGACCCGGTCTTGGAGGCGGTGCAGGTCGTGCGGGTGGGCCTTCCACCAGATGTCAGCCATTCGGCCGCCTGGAGGGCGCGAGGGTGAGCAAGCCGCAGCCGTAGGCCTTCGCCGGCCCGACACCGTTGAGCAGGGCACGGGCGAGGAGGTCGGTGTCGGTGACCTGGAGCCGTCCCTGGAATGTGGCGACGTGCAGGACGACCTGCCGCCGGTTCTTCTTGTTGAAGGAGACACGGTCGCGGTGGATGATCCGCACGTCGGGGGCCGGTGTGGACTCGTCCAGGGGAAGGATCGACAGGCCGGGGTCGGTTCGGGCGTCGGGGATCTGGAATCCGTATCCGGCGGTGCGTTTGAGTAGCCAGTTGAGCTGATGTGCGTAGGTGCGGTGGCCGGTGCGGACGGAAGAGCGGCGCTGCCGTGTCTTGGGATCTTCTGCGCCGGCTGTATCGCCGTTTCTTAGGGGGCGGGGCATGTTCTGGACGGGGTTGGCGGTAAGCCGGAAGGTAAACTCGCGGCCGATGGCCAGTTGGGCCAGCAGCGGGGTGTAGTCGGCGATGTCGCAGTGTCCGCCGTCGTCGGCGGCGGGCCATCCGGCGGCTTCGACGAGGTGGGTCCAGTCGGGTTTGCTGCGGGTGAGGGCGATCAGGTGAGGGCGCTGGGGGTTGTCGGTGTCCAGCCGCCACAGGAGGCGTTCGGTGTCGGGGGTGGCGGGGATGGCGGCGCAGACGTGGCTGTGCATGGTCTGCGGGTTGGACAGCAGTTCGCGGGACTGCTGCCGCAGGGGGTTGATGCGGATGCGCGACAGATAGGTCATGGTCAGTTCACCAGCCCAGGAGCGCGAAGGGGTCGTGGCCCGCGCCGGTGGGCTCGTCGGGGTCGGAGAATCCTGTAGGGGCTGAGACCCAGGAGTGGGCGACGCGCCGGCTGGTGAAGGCGCGGTCGCGCAGGGAGAACGACAGGGGGACGTCGTGGACGACGTCGTCACCGTCGGGGGTCTCGATGGTCACCGGAAGGTCGATGTGGGGCGGGCGGCCGTGGCGGCGTTGGAACTCGCGGCGAGCGGCGAGCCCGGCCTGCCAGTCCTGGTCCCGGAGGGCGTCGTTGAGCGTGCCGGTGTGCAGCCCGAGGACGATCGGATGGGTGGGAGGGCACGAGCGCCGTCCGAGCGCGAGCGGGAACGCCGGTCGCCGTAGGGCGGCGGCCAGGGAGTCCACTAGATCGGCGGTGCCGGCGACACCCACGACGAAGACAGCGTCTTGTAGGTAGTAGCGCTGAGTGACGTGGGTGTACTTGACGGGCGACGTGGGCTTCTGGACGCCTTTGGCGTTGACGGCCGCCTGCGGGAGTGGACGGCCGCGGTAGTCGCTGACGGTGTGGTAATCGCGCAGCAGTGTCCCGGCCTGATCGACGCGGACGCCGAGGGCCAGGTCGAGAAGCTCGCCGGGGGCGTCCTCACGGCGCCGGCCTTGTGCGGCGGCCAGCAGTCCGAGGACGCCGGATTTGGTGGGTTCGGGTCGGGTCTCGCGCCGGTTGAAGCGGCTCTGATCGCCCCAGGACTGCAAGGGGCCGGCCAGCCGCAAGATCAGGACCCGCTGTTGGTCTGCCATGGCGGTGGTCCTCAGCTCCACGTCCGGGCCAGGGTCTGGTCCAGGCCTTGCAGCATCTCCTCGAAGGGCAGGTTGCCGCCGAAGGCGCGGGCGATGTCGTCGTCGGCGTCGCCGTCGAAGGCGTGCGAGACGGCGGCGTGGGCGGGCTCATCGCCCCACTGCCGGACCGAGCGCAGGTATTCGCGGGCCAGGCTGCCTGCCGACTCGGCGGCGACGCCGAGCGCGGCGCCGGAGGGGTCGGTGGCAGGGACGGGGCGTTCGAACGCCGAGACCAGGTTGACAGGCTGGTCGTCGCGGACGACCACGGCGACCAGGCTGGGCCGGGTGCGGTGAGCGAAGGAGGTGATGTGTCCGGTGGGCATGGACAGCGCGAACGCCCGGCCGAAGCGGTGGACTGCGTCCAAGGCGGCGTCTTTGGAGCCGATGTTGTCGATCAGCTGGTGAACGCCGACGGCGGCGTAGCGGTAGAGGGTGGCGGAGTTGAAGCCGATGTTGCCGATCATTCCGGCGCCGGTGTCGTCGGACTCGTTGGCGTCGTCGACCGCGGTGTAGTAGTCCGATTCCAGTTCGACGCGGTGGGTCGACAGCGCGTGGGCGACCTGGGCGGCGGCGTCGACGTTGAGGGAGGGGATGTCGGCGACCATCCGTCCGAACAGGGCGACGCCCATCGGGTGGCTGGTCTTGAGCTCCTCGGCGATCTTCAGGCCTTTGACGGCGGCCGTCAGGTCGTCGTCGGACGCGGCGGCCAGGTCGGTGGCGCGGTCGGTGATCAGGTCGACGATGCGGTCGAGTTGGCCGCCGCCGTAGTACAGCAGGTAGGCGGTGTCTCCTGCCTTGCGTCCGGCTTTGATGCCCAGCGGTTCCAGCAGCGCCCCGGCCAGCCGCTGGACCTGTTCGGCCTCCAGGCCGGTGCGGCCCTTGAGCCGTTCGGACAGCTGCTTGGCGATCTGCTTGGTGCGGGTCGACTGGTCGGCTTCGGGCAGGTGGCGGTCGAACTCGATGCGGGTCGCGCGCTTCCAGGCTTGGGAGGACACACGGGAGCGGCGGACGCCGCCGAAGAACGCCTCCTTGGGGTTGCCCTGGTCGTCGCGGTTGAGGTTCGCGGGCGGGACGGTCTGCAGGATGTGGAACTCGACGTACTGCTGCTTGGGCATGGGGGCTCCAGTCGTGATGGTCTTGGGGGTGAGGTGGCGCGGCTCGCCGGTCAGGACGCGGCGTCGGCGCCGGGCTGGGGGCGTTCGCCGGGTGCGCCTTTGTCGTCGTTCTGAGTCCAGACTTGGTAGTCCATGGCCCAGCGGCGGCGGGCGCGGCGGCGGCCGTCCTCGTAATGCCAGTCCTGGATCAGCTGCATGAGGCCGTCGTAGTCCAGGGGCTGATTGATGACGCGGAGCTGGTCGATGAGGCCGCGCAGCCGCATCAGCAGCGCTGCGGGATTGGTGGTCGTGGCGGCGGCGTTGATCCGCGCGTCCACGGCTTGGGCGCTGAACCGGCCGCTGGCGCGCAGTTGGTTCAGTGCTCTGCCCAGCGGCCACTTCGGATGATGCATCGAGGTGGTCTTGGATTGCTGGTGCAGGCCGTAGAGGGCCAGTGCAGCGTGTTCGGCGCGCTGCTCCACTGATACCTGGTCGCGCTGGGCGAGGTTGTCGTCGACTGGGCAGGTGTAGAACCGCCACATGCGCGGGATCTCTCCTGCGGCGCCGCTCAACCCGGCGCGCAGCGCGGCCAGGTCCTCGCCCGGCGGGGGGCCAAGCGGACGGCCGGTGCGCGGGTCGCGGGCAAGCCAGCCGCCGTTGGTGTCGACGCGGTTCCAGTAGCGCTGAGTCATCAGTCCCCCTCGCGATCAGATGTGGAAGCGGTCTGACGCTCTTCCTTGGTGCGGGGAAGCACGCGGTTGAGCCGCCGGTAGAAGTCCTTCACGGCGATGCCCAAGGGGTAGGCGGCCGCCAGTGTCCCATCGGGTTTGCGGGTCGCGCGGCCGGCGAAGACGCTCTCGGGGACGGCGGCGTGCACCGAGTCGGCGACCTGCAAAGCCAACCGCCGCGCATGCTGCTCCCAGGCCAGCTGACCGCGATCGAGAGTTTCGGGATCCTGGAGGGTCTGCAGGCCGCGCAGTAGGCGCCGCATCAGTGGATCCAGCAGGTACAACAGCCGTTCGCCTGGGCGTTGGCCTTTGTCCCAGGGAATGGGGTCCAGGCCGCTGGCGCGGCGCAGGTCGGCCGACAGGTGGTTGAGCGCCTGCGCGAGTTGCTCGGCCTGCTCGGTGGCCTCCAGTACCGCGAAGTGGACGTCGGCGTCGGCGCGCAGCGCGGCGACCGGCAGAGGGGTCAGGTCGTGCAGGACGTCCTCGACGATCGCGGACTGGTTGCCGTAGACCATGCCGAAGGTCTCCGCCCGCAGCGGATACTGATCGTCGATCAGCCCCTCGCTGGAAAGGCCCCGGACCTGGTCGAGCAGCTCACTGGTGTGGAACGACGCGGTGTCGTCGGCCTCCACCGCGAGGAGGGCATTCATGCCACGCCAGATCGCCTTGCCCGGGGTGTGCCGCAGCGGACGTTGAAGAGCCGGCTTGGTCGATGTCGACGCCTTCTTGGTGGTCTTCTTCGCGCCCTTCGCCGCGGTGTCGGATCGCCAGGCCGTGTGCGGTTCCCAGTCGGGTGTGAGGGTGAGCCGGTCCCCCGCCGCGACGAGGACACGGGTGACGCGGATGCCGTCGGGGGTCTGCTCGGAGATGAGCCGGATGCGGCGCGCCTGCCAGGTCCAAAGGTCCAACAGGCCCTGCGCCGCCCGCGACTCCCATGCGGGCCCGATGCGTCGGGTCCATTGCGGAGTGCCCAGTCGGCCCTGGACTCCGATCGGAGTGTTGAGCAGCAGGGTCTCGTAGAGGTTCCGGCCTACCGGCACGACAACTCCGAGTTGCCCAAGCGGACCAGTGGGGTTGCCGGTCGTCTTGCCCGACTTGACCATGGGGTCGCCGACGGCGCCGGTCTTGATCGCCGCAGTGTCCCAGCAGTGCGCGTGCAGCAGCCATAGCGCCGCCTCGGGCGGCGTGAGCTGCGGCGGGTCGCCTTCGGTCCGAGCAGAGAACAACGGCACGTTGTTGCCGGTCGCCTCCGCTGCGACTAGCAGCCCCGATCCTTTGGTCTCGCCTTTGGCCGTATGCAGGTCAGCCACCTGGGCGAACGGCGTCTCGGGGTGGAACAACCCGAAGCGGTGCCGGTGCTCGTCCAAGTAGTCGTCGAGCTTGTCCAGCTCGGCCGCGCTGAAGCCGCCTTGGGCGAACCTGGCGGACCATTCCCGGCGGTTCGCCGGCACGCCGAGCGCATGGACAACGACCGGCAGAAGAAGCTGCCGCAGTAGCGCTGGCCACTGCGTGGGCAGGTCGACGACGATCTCGGTGATTTCGCTGGCGCGGTGCAGCGCATCCGCCAACCCCACGTGTTCAGGGGCCTGCGCATCACCGAACCGCGCGTCTAACCATTCTGCGGTCACCAGGTCAAACTCCGGCATGAGGAGCCTTTCAATTGGTTCTGTGTACGAGAAGCCTAGTTTTGCTCAGGAGCATGGCGCGGCCGGTATGACAGAGTTGGCCGGACGCGGCCTTGTGCTGGACAACGCCCAGAGCGCAGATCTCTGGCGGCCAGTCACCTCAACGTCGAGGGCCGCGGGCCCTTCGCCCTGCGTCGGCAGGGATGGCTCGTGGTTTTGTGTGAGCTGAACGTTGGCCCTGCGGATGCGGGGAGCGGCGGGACGGCGGCGCCGTCCCGCCCTTTCATCGTCATGGCCCCTCCACGACAAGTCCGAGCTGCTCGTCGTAGCGCACCGTGTGGTCACCGAGCTGTGCCGAGCCGGAGGCGCCCAACACCAGCGCGCGGCTGTGGCGCAACCATGGGTGATCACGCCATCCGTCCAACGGGCCGAGCGTGCCCTCGGCCGCATCGGTCAGCTTGGCGGGCAGTCGCACCGTCCCGCCGAGCACATCGTCCAGAAGATCGGGCGACGCCACGCCACCCATACCGAGGCGTCTGCCCGACAGGGCGTGGAACCCCCGCTCGTCTCGGTACACGAGCACGACCTCGACACTGCGGTCGCCGTCTCGCACCACCGCGCGATGCTGCTCTTCCGACAGCCCATCGTGCATGCCACCGCGATGCAGCCCTTCCAAAGTCGGCTGGGCGTGCTCACCAGCTCGCGTGAGCAAGAACGGCTCGGCGCTCTCAGCGCGAGCACGCTGCCGATCCGCCCAGTAAGCCCGCGCCTCCCTTTCGGCCGCAGCCCAGGAGCCAGGGACGATCTGGCGCCCAGAGTCGTAAACCTCGGTGACCAACTGGGGAACCCGTCCGGGGACCGACCAGCACTCACCCGCAGCGGCGCAGACTAGAGCCGCCGTACGCAACAACAGATACCGTCCATAGATCCCTTCGGCAGCCTGCGGGAACTCTGGCGGTCCATCGTCTTGTGGGCAGAAGCCGGTCACGATCACGGTCGGCTGGGCCATCGCCTCCGGCCGCGGAACACCCTCATGCCGGTGGGTACGGCCGATCCGCTGCAGCAGCAGGTCCATCGGAGCCAAGTCGGTGACCAGCAGGTCGGCATCGACATCGAAGGACTGCTCGGCGAGCTGCGTCGCCACCAGGATCATTCGAGAAGGGCGTTGAGACACCTCCGATTGCGGGGGCCCAAGCAGCCGCAGACACTTCTCGGTGCGGACAGCCCGATCGGCTGCGCTGAGCCTCCCATGCAGCAGGTGAACGTCATCACCGAACTCCCCGCGAAGGGCCTCGAACGTCGCCTGGGCGCGCGGCACGGTGTTACGGATGACCAAGACACAGCCGCCATCCGCGAGACGCTCCCGCATCAACGAAAGGACCTGGGCGTCTCCCTCGGACATGTCACCGCGTGAGGCCCCTTTCTTTACTACTCGTTCAGGCAGGATCTCGACCTTGACCTGAAGGTCTTCACGCCACGACGAGCAGCTCCGGACCATATGACCCCCAGAGGACTCAGTCCTCCACGCGGCTGTCACACTTGGGTAGCCATCAGGCTCGGGTATTGCCGCAGCCTCCGAGGCATCCGCTTCCTCGCTGCGCCCCGCCCCAGCCAGGTAAGCGGCCACGAGCTCCCGACGCTGCGCGGGAGGCAGGGTCGCCGACAGCAGGATGACCGGCACATGCGCCTGCCCCAACCAGCGCAGCCCCTCAGCAAGGAACTGCGACATGTACACGTCAGCGGCGTGAACCTCGTCGAGAATCACGACCTTACCGGCCAACCCCGCCATCCGCAGCATGACGTGCTTGGTGCGAGTGGCGGCGAACAACAGCTGGTCGATCGTTCCCACAACGAACGGGCACAGCAGACCACGCTTGGCGCCCAAGAACCACTCTGCCGGCGCCGAGCGCTCCGCCGAGGCCTCAGGGCAGCACGCACCGTCGGAGACCCCGTAGGGATCATCGAGGCCGAACTCGTCCTCGGCGACTCCCGCGAACCGGTTGTCAGCCGCAGGCCCGTGGTCCTGCAATAGCTCTCGCCATTGCTTGTTGAACATCCGCTTGCCATGCAGCAGCGCCACCTGCGGGGCCAGTGAAGGCTCGATCGCCTCAACCCAGGCACGGACGTGAGTGAACATCGGATCGGCCGTAGCTTGAGTCGGCATACCAACGAAGACACCGTCCAGGCCCCACCTGGCGGCCAGGAACTCCGCAGCCACGAGCGCAGCCTTGGTCTTCCCCTCGCCCATGGGCGCCTCGACCACGATCAAACCGGGCGCATCCATCCGAGCGGCGGTGTCCATGACCACCATCTGCGACGGCCGGGGGTCCTCCTCAAAACGCCTGCGGAAGACGTCCTCATCCGGCTGGCCCAGTCCACCCCATCCCCCGCGCAGCCCCAGGCGCTTCCATGCCTCACGAGCACGGTCTCGAGCCGCTTGGAAACTGACCTGCTCCAAAGCATCAACACCCTTGAAATGGCTTTGATCGCTGGCGATCCAGTCGGCCATTACCACAAAGCCACTCAACTGCAACTGCACCGCGCGACTCGGCACACCCGCCGGTTCGACGTCCGCGAGCCCCCCGATTCCAACAGCCCGCGTCAAGGCGACTAGCAATTTATGGCGCGCCGCATCCCACCCAGATCCGCTACCACTGAGTTGGCCTCTAGCACGCCGAGGCTCCCCTGCCTCACCAAGCGTCGGAAACCGACCATGGTGCCCCGCCACCAGCGGCCACACCCAGTCGACGCTCTCCTGTGACCAGCCGGCCTCCGCAAGGTACTTCCGGATCAAGACCCCGCCTGCACGATCGTGCCGCCAGCGGTACCGCTGGACCACTCGCCGATCCCAGGCCATACCCGCACCCAGCACGCGGGCAGCACCGGCAGCATCCATGTGCTGAAAGGCAGGGGTGGCCTTACCGATGTCGTGAATGCCGCACACCCAAGCGAACAGCCGCCGCCCCTCACCGTGGCCGGCCACAGCATTCAACGCCCGACGAATCGATGGAGACAGGTAATAATCCCAAATAAGCTCGGCTACGGCCGCAGTGTCCAAGAGATGTTGCAGCAACAGATTGGACCTGCCACCTGCCCTCCCCGCACTCTTACCCCACAGCACCCCAAGCGGATCTTGACCGCTCAGCCCCGCCCCCTCGATACTCACACGCGCGAAGGTAGCTGACCCCACTGACAAAACAACTTCAAGGGCGCCCGACCGACTCGCAAATCAAGATCATTCCCTTTGAAAAAACGATCATGCTCAGAAACTAACCGAATGGAAACCGACGCTCTCAGTGATAGCGTCGCAGGTCAGCAAGGGGTCGGCCCCGCGCACGCGGGGATGGTTCTACCGCTCTCGAGTCTCCAGTCGTTCAGGACGTGTCGGCCCCGCGCACGCGGGGATGGTTCCGGGTCTCCTTCGTGGTGGCGGCGGGCGGCTTCGTCGGCCCCGCGCACGCGGGGATGGTTCCCCCGGCCGCCGGAACGATCCAGGGGGCTCCGGGTCGGCCCCGCGCACGCGGGGATGGTTCGGCCATCGTCCTCCTCGCCGGCTCCTACGACGGGTCGGCCCCGCGCACGCGGGGATGATCCCTGAACGCCTCCCACGACACCGTGCCGGCAGATGTCGGCCCCGCGCACGCGGGGATCGTACAGGGCGCCGTCTGGCCGATCGACAGGCTGTTGTCGGTCCGTCGCATGCAGGCACTTTCAATCTCAGACCTGCCGACCCGCCGCCCTGGGGCCAAGGATCGCCTCGTGACCGCTCCAGCCATATGGGCCTTGTCGCAGCCGCGCGGTAGCGTCCGCGCCGTGGACGTGCCGATGTACGCCATACCGCAGACGGGCCAGCGGCTTGGAGTACAGCCGCGCCTGGCGAGCTGGGATGCGACCGGGCATCCCAGCCAGATCCGGCTAAAGAAATTCCTCAGCGAAGCCGAAAAGATGTACCGTCCTCAACTCAACCAGCTCCCGGATCCGCTCGCGTTGCGCCTGGACGTGGGACTGACCGGAACCACTCCCCTCCTGGACCAGCACGACCTGGACAACTACCTGTTCCCGCTCAGCACCCGACTGAGCAGAGCCACCGGCCGGGCATTCGCGTCGGTGTGGGGCATCAAGCGCCACAGCCCCGACTCCCGCCTCGGCGTGACCACAGCGATTCCCCTCCAGGCCGACGGCCGGCCCCAGGTCTTCGACGTCCGCACCACCGCGTCCAGCGGCACGACCGCGTTCAAACAACAGATCGATCAGCAGCTCACCAGAGCCCATGTCTTCCCGGACGGACCGCTCCAGTTGCACATCGGCTTCGTCGTCGGCCCCCGCAGGCACTGGCCGAACCTGTGGAAGCCGACCATCGACGCCCTCGGCAAGATCCTCGGCAGGACGGCGCCGAATCGCCCCTGGCATCCACTCGACGGCCGCATCGTGCAACTCGGGCTCAGCACACGCACAGACCCGAATATCGGCGACCACGTAGCCCTGCGCATCAACGCCAGACCCGCAGACACCCCAACCACCCCATGACCCCAGGCCACGCCGTAACTAGTGGTAACCATGACGCCCTCGAGCCCGGGCGGACGTAGCGCATGGCGGTGCGGGGTTCGCTGCCGCGACTTGCCATCATCCGTTGGAGCGGGGCTGGCGGCCTGGAAGAGCCTCGATCGGCAGGAAGATCGCCCAATCGCGTCTGCTTAGATCGCGTAAGCCGATGTGTTGACGGCGGGCTTGTCAGGGCGACTCTGACGACACGCTTCCCGTTCGTAATTGCTTGACCACTATCCGTGTAAAGTTGGGGTCAAGGTCGTCCATCTCTTGCGAAGGGTGCTTTCGGTCCTGACGTGGGGCTGCAGGAGCAGGCGCGTCCTCGCGCCTCCTGCGGTCCGGTGGCGAGAGCGAGGTGTGACCTTGCAGGGTGAGCCGAGCGCTCAGCGGCACGTTACCGGTCCAGAACACAGGTCCAGTCCCGATGTCCGGCTGTACACGCCCACCGAGGCGGCGGCGATGTTGCAGGTGCGCGAGTCGTGGCTGCGGAAGAAGGCCAGCGCGCGGGTCATCCCGTGCACCTTCATCGGCAAGCACCTGCGGTTCAGCGATCAGGACATCGCCGGGATCATCGCGGCCGGCGCCAAGACGCCGGTGGTCCGCCGGCGACGCGGCCGGTTCTGATCCGCGGAAGAACAAGGAGGAGCAAGTCATGGCGTATGCCGAAAAGCGTGGAAACAAGTGGCGGGTCCGGTACATGCGGCCGGATGGCAGCTCGGCCTCGCAGTCGGGGTTCGATACGAAGAAGGCCGCGCTGAACTGGGGTGAAGAGCAGGAGGCCGGTATCCGGCGACATAGTTGGAACGATCCTCGTGACGGGGCGGCGTTACTGGCCGACTGGGTCGAGCTGTGGTGGTCGGGGCAGGATCTGGAGGCCACCACCGAGGCCAAGTACCGGTACCTGATCGATCACCACATCGTGCCGACGTTCGGGAACCGGCCGGTCAACACCCTCACCAGCCCCGAGGAGATCGTGGCCTGGGAGAAGCGGACACGGACCAGAGGTTTCTCGCACCGGACTGCAGCCGACGCCCGGTCGCTGCTGGGCACGATCCTCGGAGATGCCAAGGAACGCGGGATGGTCGCGACCAACGTCGCCGTCAAGCGGCGAGGACGCGGCCGGAAGCGCGCACGCCGGGCCATCGCGGTGCGGGGGCCGGAGAAGGTCTGGGCCACTCCCCTCCAGACCCTGCTGCTGGCCGAGCGGTGCGCGCTGCTGTCCGGGCGTGATGACGACTTCGTCCTGATCGTCCTGACCGCCTACACCGGCATGCGGTGGGGTGAAGTGCACGGCCTGGAACGGCCGGCGTGCCGACTCGACCGGATCCAGATCGACTGGCAGCTGCGGGAGCTGGCAGGACGGCTTGAGAAGGTGCCACCCAAGGATGATTCGCACCGGCCGGTCGATCTGCCGCCCTTCCTGTCAGCGCTCGTCTCTCAGCAGAGCCTTCGGACGCCTGGCCGCTGCGCCTGCCCGGGGCGGACACCTGCGTGCGGTGGGGGCGGGCAGTACCTGTTCCTCAGCTCGGAGGGTTCCCATCATCGTCGTTCCCACTACGCCCGGCGGGTCTTCCAGCCCGCCGCGGACGGCCGATACCCCAAGGGCACGCGGCAGACCGGAAAGCGCGTCCTGGCGGACACGACGGTATGGCCGGGGACGCCGGTTCCACCGTGGCCTGATGCCGTCCCCGGGCAGCCTTTCCAGGCGCCCAAGGGCAAGGGGATTCGGGTGGTGACGGAAGACAACTCCCCGTCGGTGTGGCTGCCGCTCATCGAGGGGCTCACGCCGCACGGGCTGCGGCACAGCCACAAGACCTGGATGCTGGAGGACGCCATTCCAGAGGTGCTCCAGGCCGAACGGCTGGGCCACACGGTGCCTGGCATCCGCGGCGTGTACTCCCACGTCTCGGACACCATGCGAGACGACCTGAAGGCCAAGCTCCAGATGCGCTGGGAGATCTCGCTGCATGAGCGACTTCGGCTCCCTGGGAGCTCGCCGGTTCCCGTGCTCAATGGGCTTCTGGAGAGCACTCAGAGGCGGGTTCAGTGCCCGGTCTCGATCTTGAGCGCCTAGCGACCCGTCATGTCGGTGGGGGTGGGATGAGGCCTCGTCCCGCCCCCGCTGCATGACTACGCAGAGTGAGCAAGAGCGGGGTGTTCTTGTGGCCTCGTTTGGGTGGGAGGGAGATGATCTCCCAAAATCCTCCCAGTTGATCAATCAGGCCCTGCCGCAGGTGTGCGGGAGGGCCTGTGTCATGGGGGTGGGCGATACTGGGTTCGAACCAGTGGCCTCTTCGGTGTGAACGAAGCGCTCTCCCACTGAGCTAATCGCCCCTGCGGAACGTGCGTTCCGACGTCGGAAACTCTAGCGCATGTCGGGGGGTGGTCGCGCGCCGGTTTTGCGCCTGGGGAGGCGGTGGGCGCCTTGCCTGGCGGCGGGGCTGAGGGACGGACGGGAGCCGGGTGGTTACGCTTGGCGACTGCGACGTCAGGTCCAGAAGGTGGGGTCTTCGATGTTCCAGGGCAGCGTCAGGCCGTAGACGGCCAGGTAGGCGGTCAGGGCGGCGGCGAGGGCCAGGGCCGTCAGGACGCCGAGGATGGTGTTGCGGCGGCGGGCGCGGGGGTCGAGGGCTTTCTCCTTGGCGCGGTCGGCGGCGGTTCTGGCGCGATGGAGGGCGCGCTGGGCCCAGGCGAACTCGGTGGCGAGGATGGCCAGGCCGATGACGATGCCGAGGAGGCCGGGGCCGGGGGTCACCATCATGACCAGGCCGCCGGTGAGGACGGCGGCGCCGGTGAGGAAGACGGCGGCGCGCCAGGCGGTGTTGAGGAGGGGGTTGCGCCGGATCCGGGCGCGGAAGCGGTGGGAGAGGCGCGGCTCCGGCGGTGGAGCATCCTTTTCATGATTTATTGCCACGGTTTTACCTTAAGGCAGCGGATGGGCCTGCGGGGGGACGGGGGAGCGTGCGGATCGGCCTGCGGGGCAGGCGGGCCGAAGCGAAGGAAACTTGCGAATGATCCGCTTTTGCCCAGGTCAGACGCGGGTTTTGCTATGGTGAGATGGATCACAAACGCCGGGGACGCCGGAATGTTCGGCCGAGTTCAGGCAGTTAGGCGTCATAGATCGCGGGGATGTCGGTGAGAGGGAGTACCGCCCCACCGGAGCACCCCGTGAGCCAGCGGGACCGACGTAAGAGGGAATGGCCATGAACAGCAGTACCACCGTCTCAGCAGAGCTGGGCCTTCGTCTCGTCGTCCCCGACCGCACGACCGTCCCTCTGCTGGCCGGGCTGGAGTACGCGGCCGACGACCCGTACGCGATCCGGATGGCCTTCTACGTGGGCGACGACGAGCCGGTCGAGTGGATCTTCGCCCGGGAGCTGCTCACCGTCGGCATCGTGCGCAAGGTCGGGGACGGGGACGTCGAGGTCTGGCCCGGCGAGGACGACGGCACGCTCAACATCGCGCTGTCCTCCCCGTTCGGGGACGCGCTGTTCGAGGTGCCGCTCTCTCCACTCGCCGACTTCCTCCACCGGACGTACCAGGCGGTGCCCGCCGGCGAGGAGAGCGAGTTCATCGACATCGACGCCGAGCTGGAGAACCTGCTCTGGCCGTCCTAGCCGGACAGGCGCGCGATGTGGCGCATCTTGTTCATCGCGTCCAGGGCGGCGACCTTGTAGGACTCGGCGAGGGTGGGGTAGTTGAAGACGGCGTTGACCAGGTAGTCGATGGTGCCGCCGCAGCCCATGACCGTCTGGCCGATGTGGACGAGCTCGGTGGCGCCGGTGCCGAAGACGTGGACGCCGAGGAGCCGCCGGTCATCCGGTGAGACGAGAAGTTTCAGCATGCCGTAGGAGTCCCCGATGATCTGGCCGCGGGCGAGTTCGCGGTAGCGGGACACGCCCACCTCGAAGGGGACCTTGGCCTCGGTCAGGGCGTCCTCGGTGCGGCCGACGAAGCTGATCTCGGGGATGGTGTAGATGCCGATGGGCTGGGTCTCGTGGATCTGGGAGACCGGCTCGTCGCAGGCGTGGTGGGCGGCGAGGCGGCCCTGCTCCATCGAGGTGGCCGCGAGGGAGGGGAACCCGATCACGTCCCCGACGGCGTAGATGTGCGGGACCTCGGTGCGGTAGTGCTCGTCGACCTTGATCCGGCCGCGGAGGTCGGCGGTGAGGCCCGCGGCCTCCAGGCACAGGTCGCCGGTCATGCCGTGGCGCCCGGCGGAGTACATGACGGTGTCGGCGGGGATCCGCTTGCCGCTCTCCAGGACGGTGATCGCGCCGTGCGCCATCCTCTCGACGGACGCGACGCTCTCGCGGAACCGGAAGGTGACGGCCAGGTCGCGCAGGTGGTACTTGAGCGCCTCGACGATCTCCAGGTCGCAGAAGTCCAGCATGCGCTCGCGCCGCTCGACGACGGTGACCTTGGTGCCGAGCGCGGCGAACATGGAGGCGTACTCGATGCCGATCACGCCGGCGCCGACGACGACCATGGTCTCGGGGATGCGGTCCATGTTGATGATGCCGTCGGAGTCGATGATCGTGCGGTCGTCGAAGTCGACGGTCTCGGGCCGCGCCGGCCGGGTGCCCGTCGCGATCACGATGCGGTCGGCGGTGAGCTTCTGCTCGCGGTCGCCGGTCCCGCTGACGGCGATCGTGTCGGGCTCCAGGAAGCGGCCGGTGCCGGGCAGCACGGTGACGCGGTTGCGGGCGAGCTGGCTGCGGACGACGTCGGTCTCGCGGCCGATGACGTGCTGGGTGCGCATCCCGAGGTCGGCGACGGTGATCTCGTCCTTGACCCGGTAGCTCTGCCCGTACAGCTCGCGCTGGTTGAGCCCGGTCAGGTAGAGGACGGCCTCGCGGAGCGTCTTGGACGGGATCGTCCCGGTGTTGATGCAGACGCCGCCCATCATGTCGCGGCGGTCCACGATGCCGACCCTGCGGCCGAGTTTGGCGGCGGCGATGGCCGCGCGCTGCCCGCCGGGCCCCGAGCCGAGGACGAGGAGATCGAAGTCGCTCACGCCCTCAGTCTGACTGCCGAGCACCGTGCTGATAAGGCTTTCGCCAGATCTATCCCGATCCCAGGAGGCCGCCGGCCAGGGTGTCCAGGCCGGCCTTGACGCGGTCGAGGGGCATGCCGCGGGTCCGGCGCTGGTGGAGGAACAGGTTCGCGGCGAGGGGGGCCAGGAGGGCGTCGGCCAGGTAGTCGGCGTCGGCGTCCGGGCGGATCTCGCGGAGCAGGATCGACAGATGCCGGTGGTAGAGCCCGTACGAGCCGTCGCGGAAGCGGGCCTCGGGCGGGTCGGACTCGGCCATCAGGAGCAGATCCGCCTGGGCCTCGGTGCGGTCGGCCAGGGCGTGCAGGAAGGCGCGGACGCGCTCGGCGGGGGCGGCGCCCGGGCCGAGGGGCGGAGGGCCCTGGATGAACGCGGTCTGGAAGTCGCGCTCGCGGTCGTCGATGACGGCGTAGACGAGGCGGGCCCGGTCCCCGAACCGGCGGTACACGGTGCCGACACCGACCCCGGCGGCCCGCGCGACCTCGTCCATGGAGACGGCCTCGGGGCCGCGGGTCGCGATCACCTCCGCGGCCGCGCGCAGGATGCGGCGGCGGTTGTGGGCCGCGTCCGCCCGCTCGGCGGGCGGCCGCCCGATCACGGGCAACTCCCGCATCCGACCCCCTCTCGGCACGGACCAGCGTAACGGGTTTGTATCCGGAAAGTTCTCCGGTTAAGCTCGCTAAGTGGAACTTTCTCCGATTAACGCCGGGAGCTGAGATGACGGTGGATCTGGCAGGACGGGTGGCGCTGGTGACGGGCGGCGGGCGCGGCATCGGGGCGGCGATCGCGCGGCGGCTGGCGCGGCACGGCGCCGACGTGGCGGTGACCTACGTCCGGGCCCCGGAACGGGCCGCCGGCGTCGTCCGCGAGATCGAGGCGGCGGGCGGGCGCGGGCTGGCGATCGCCGCCGACGCCGCCGACCCCGAGGCCGTCGTCGCGGCCGTCGACCGGACGGCGGCCGAGCTGGGCCGCCTCGACATCCTGGTCAACAACGCCGGGATCGCGCCCTACGGGCCTCTGGAGGACGTGACGGCCGCCGAACTCGACCGGACCCTGGCGATCCATGTCCGGGCGGCTTTCGTCGCGGCGCAGGCGGCGGCCCGGCATCTCGGGCCGGGCGGCCGCGTCATCAACATCGGCAGCAGCCTCGCCGAGCGCGTCCCCTATGCCGGCTGGACGCTGTACGCCATGAGCAAGTCGGCGCTCACCGGGCTCACCCGGGGCCTGGCCCGCGATCTCGGGCCGCGCGGGATCACCGCCAACGTGGTGCAGCCGGGCTCGACCGACACCGAGATGAACCCCGCGGACTCCCCCGACGCCGAGTTCGAGCGCGGGTTCACGGCACTCGGCCGGTACGGCCGCGCCGAGGAGATCGCCGCGATGGTCGCGCATCTGGCGGGTCCGGGCGGGGACTATGTCACCGGTGCGGCGATCGCCGTGGACGGGGGGTACGCAGCCTGATGGCCTGGATCTTCCTGCTGATCGCGGGATTGACGGAGTTGGTGTGGGCGACGGCGCTGAAGCAGTCGGACGGCCTGACGCGGCTCTGGCCGACGGTCATCGGCCTGTCGGTCGCGCTGCTCAGCGTCGTCGTGCTGTCGCTGTCGCTGCGGACCCTGCCGGTCGGGACCGCGTACGCGGTCTTCGTCGGCCTGGGGGCGCTCGGTGTCGCGCTGGTCGGCATGGTCGCGTTCGGCGAGAGCGCGTCGCCGGCCCGGCTGGCGTTCCTCGCCCTGATCGTCGTCGGCGTGGTCGGTTTGCAGGTGCTGGAGGGCTCTTAGCGGCGGCAAGATCGGGCAGAGTGAGGGCATGGCGAGGGAGATGCTGGGGATCGACATCGGCGGGTCGGGGATCAAGGGCGCGCCGGTCGACCTGTCGGACGGGTCGTTCACACGGGAGCGGTTCCGGGTGGACACGCCGCAGCCGTCGAAGCCCAAGGCGGTCGCGGCGGTGCTCGCGCAGGTCGTGGAGCACTTCGGGTGGGACGGGCCGGTCGGGGTCACCTATCCCGG
Organism: Actinomadura sp. NPDC023710; assembly: GCF_040639875.1. Lineage (NCBI taxonomy): Bacteria > Bacillati > Actinomycetota > Actinomycetes > Streptosporangiales > Thermomonosporaceae > Actinomadura > Actinomadura sp. NPDC023710. The sequence continues at coordinate 84,419 of NZ_JBFAGB010000036.1, read as the reverse complement.
CGTGGTGATCGGCGGCGTGACGTTGTCGGCGGCGAACGTGTCCAGGCACTGGGTCGGGCTGGAGGCGGAGTCGCTGATCGCGGACGCGACCGGGCGGGAGATCACGCTGCTCAACGACGCGGACGCGGCGGGGATCGCGGAGATGCGGCTCGGCGCGGGACGCGGACGGCGCGGCACGGTCGTCGTGCTCACGCTGGGGACGGGGATCGGCAGCGCGCTGTTCACCGACGGCGTCCTCGTCCCGAACACCGAGTTCGGGCACCTCCAGATCGACGGCGAGGACGCCGAGATCCGCGCGGCGGCCAAGGCGCGGGAGGAGCACGACCTCAGCTGGAAGAAGTGGGCGAAGCGGCTCAGCGTGTACATGGGCCACCTGGAGGCGCTGATCTCCCCCTCGCTGATCATCGTGGGCGGCGGGGTGAGCAAGAAGTCCGAGCACTTCCTTCCGCTGATCGAGGGCGTCCGGGCGGAGATCGTTCCGGCGCGGCTGGTGAACAACGCGGGCATCGTGGGAGCGGCCATGGCGGCGGACGCCGCGCGTGTCGGAGTGGCGGACGCCGCGCAGGATGGGGCGGCGGACGCCGCGCGTGTCGGGGCGGCGGACGCTAGGACGTCCTGAAGCGGACGGTGGCGATCTCCCAGGGCCGCAGCGCCAGCGTGGCCGTCCCGTCGTGCACGTCGAGCGGGATGCCGGGGCGTCCGCGCAGGTCGACGCGGGTCGCCTCGGCGAGGTCGCCTTGCAGGACGGCCGTGGTGGGGTGCGCGCACTGGGCGACCATCCGGGTCTCGGTCCAGCCGTCGCGGAGGCGGAGCGAGGTCATCGCCACGCCGTCGCCCGTGATCGAGAGGCCCGTCCGGGAGGCCGGGACGGGCGAGCCGGCGCGTCCGTAACCGGCGGCGGTATGCAGCTCGTGCCGGTAGGTCTCGGCGGCCTGCAGAACGTCGGCTCCGGGCGCCTCACCGGAGTACGGCATGATCGCGAGGCCGACCGCGCGCTCGCCCCGGCACTGGGCCTGCGGCGTGGGGAGCTGCGGCCCGGCGGGCTGGTCGCGGTAGGCGTTGCGGTCCCGCGACAGGTGGCCGATCGAGCGCAGCAGGGTGAGCGCCAGTTCCCGTCCGCCGAGCACCTCGTACTCGGTGACGTGCTCCAGCAGGACGGCGAGGCCGCCCGCGGCGACGAATCCGGACGCGGGGAAGGTCGGCACCGGCCGCTCCCCGAAGCCGCCCTCCGCCGTGGGCCCGCGCTCGACGATCGCGAACTGTCCTTCGGCGAAGGACGAGCCGGCCCGGCGCGGCAGCGACATGTGCAGCCGGACGCGGTGGTCGTCGCACCGGTTGTCGAACGTGACGCGCAGCCGCAGGAAGGGCTCCCCGGCGCGCAGTTCGGCGCGGGTGGTGACGGTCACGTCCTCCTCGGCATCGGACCGGGCGTCGCGCGGGACGTCCCCGGAGGCGGGCCACCGGTAGGTCCGGACGATGTCGAGCGCGGCGACGAGCGGCCCGTCCCACAGGGGCCGGACGGTCACGGTCAGGGGGTCGCCGACGATGCGGTCCTCGGCGGGCGGCGCGTAGTTGTAGGAGTCGCCGAGGTCGCCGCCGTCCACGACGCGGCCGACCCCTTCGACGATGTGGCCGGACTGGGTGCGCAGCTGGAGCGTGCCGTCCTCGCGGACCTCGGCGCGCAGCAGCCCGTTGTCCAGGACGTTCCCCTCCGCCTTCACCGGCCCCTCCGCGGCGCCGCCCGACGCGACGGGCCGGACGGCGGTGAGCCCCAGGGCGGGCACGTCGACCAGCGCGGCGACCGTGCGGCGCGGATCGGCCAGGATCCGGACGCGCCAGTCCCCGTCCGCGTCGCGCAGCGCCTCCCGCACCTCGCCGATGTCGAACGGGACGTCGGCGCGGGACGTGACGTGGAAGGTGAGCGCGCGGTCCTCCCGGGAGACCGTCCAGTCGCGGATCTCCTGCCCGAACAGCACCCGCCCGTACACCCGTTCCAGCAGGATCGGCAGCTCGGAGGCCGGGTGGACGGCGTCGTCCAGGACGGTGGGCGCGATGTCGAGCGTCTGGACGGGGACCGGCCGCCCGTCCCCGGTCACCAGCCCGGGTTCCCCTTCGCACGCGACGTCCAGGGTGACGAGGCCGGTCCGCGGAGCGGGGGTCGGGTTGAACACCAGGTGGGAGCCGAGCGGCACCGTCGCGGCGCGTTCGGCGGTGACCAGGTCGCAGACCGCGCGGCCGAGCTGCTCCGCCTCCGCCATGCGCGCCGCGACCTGCTCGGCGGTCTCGTCGCTGCCGCATCCGGTGACCGAGTCGTGGCAGCTCACCTCGATGAGGCGCCGCCACGCCAGGTCGAGGAACCGCTGCGCGTCGCCGGTGTACCAGAGGGCTGCCAGCGGTTCGGCGTACCGCTCCACGAGCCGTTCGGCGCGTCCCATCAGCTGCTTGAGCCGGACGCGGGCCGACAGCACGCCGGGAAGGATGTTGGCGCGGGCGTGCGACCGCAGCTCGCCGCGGACGCGCGGCAGGCCGTCCACGGACGGCTCCTCCCCCGCGAAGTACCCGGCGAGCGTGTCCAGGCGCATCGCGGGCCCGGCGGAGGCGACCCGGTCGGCGAGGTCGGCGGCGGGCGCGGTGTGGTCGGCCCCGTACATGGCCAGCAGCGGGCCGCCGCCCGGGTACCAGCGGCCCATCGCCTCCGCGAACCCGGCGACGCGGCCGGGCAGCAGGGACGCGCCGTCCTCGAACTCCTCGAACATCGACGCGGCGTTGCCGTAGCCGCCCTCGGGGAGGTACTGGGTGCGGATCGCGGTTCCGTCCGGCGCCTCCCAGGCGAACGCGCGGGTGCGGACGCGGTCCGGGACGCCGCGCCACACGCAGGCGTGCTCGATCCCGGCGAGTCTGAGGATCTGCGGTGTCTGCGCGCAGTGCCCGAACTGGTCGGGCAGATAGCCGACCATCATCGCGGCGCCCAGTTCCTCCGCGCGCCGCAGCCCGAGCTCCAGGTTCCGGACGATGTTCTCCCCCGAGCACAGGAACTCGTCGTGCAGGATCTGCCAGGGCCCGACGGCGAGCCGGCCCTCCCGGACGAGCGCGGCCACCCGCTCGCGCCGCTCGGGACGGATCTCCAGGTAGTCGTCGACGGCGGCCATCTGCCCGTCCAGGGTGAAGTGCCAGCGCGGGTCGGCCTCCATCCCGTCGATGACGCCGTCCAGCAGCGACACCAGGCGGAGCCGGAAACGCTGGAACGGCAGGTACCACTCGCGGTCCCAGTGGGTGTGCGGCACGACGACGATCTCTGAGCCCTCGGCCCGGCCTGCTACCCGCACAGTGCGATCACCTCGTTCTCGTGGGTCTCCAGTCGGTACGTGCCCGCCTCGGCGGCCGGCATCCGGACGCGGTCGCCCCGGACGGCGGTTCGGCGCCCGTCCGGCCGGACCAGCACGGTCCCGTCCGCGCCGAGGGCGACGAGCTCGTCGGCGACGCGCAGCAGCGCCGGCGCGTCCAGGCCGGCGGACACCGCCGTCCGGCCTGCCGCGAGCCCGCCCAGCACGTCCTCTCCCTCGGCGAGGACCCAGGTGACGGGCTCGCCGAGGTCCTTCATCTGCGCCGGGTCGTGGAAGTCGCTGCCGCCGAGCGGGACGACGCCCTGCGGCCGCCACACCTGCGCCCAGGCCAGCGGGGCGCCCCAGCGGCGGTCCCACCAGGACGAATGCCAGATCTCGGCGTGGCGCGGCCGGTGCTCGGCGGGCAGCGGGCGCCGCCAGGCGCAGTCGCCGCTGAGCGGGTGGTTGATCGACATGAGCCCGCCGCGCGCGGCGGCGGAGGCGGCCCAGTCGGCGCTCGGCGCGCGGAAGTCGATCCAGCCGGTGTCGCCGAAGACGTTCGCGTGCCCGAGGTCGGTGGTGACCTCCTGGCCGGGCAGCAGCAGGACGCCGGCGTGCGCCCCGGCGGCGGGCAGCTCGGGATGGTGGCTGACGGTGTTGTGGTCGGTCACCGCGAGGTAGTCCAGGCCGCGGGAGGCGGCGAGGCACGCCAGTTCGTGGACGGTGAGCGTGCCGTCGCTGTGGACGGTGTGCGAGTGCAGGTCACCGGCGAGCCAGCGCATTCCGTCCGGGGCGGGGAGTTCCGGGCGGGACGGTCGTTCCGGCGGCGGAGGCGGCGCTTCGTCCGGCCGCCTTGGGTTCGTCCCAGAGGTGGTGACGGTGACCTCGAACGGGACGCCGTCCGGCGGGATCCGGTGCAGCCCGAGCCAGACGTGCCAGAGGCCTGGTTCAAGCTCGCCCGGGAGATATCCGGGCGTCGCCCAGTCGGCGCCGATCGTGAACCGTCGACGCGCCCCACCGGACCAACCGCGGAACCCGTCCGGCCCATGGCAGCCCAGGTCGATCACACCGCCCTCGAAGGACAGCTCGACCGTGACGGACGCCGTCCCCCTCGGCACCTCGAAGGGGAGTTCGCGCAGACCCTGCTCCAGACGGTCTTCCAGACTCCACCGTCCGCTGTGCACGGTCATCCGCTCCTCCCGTCCTTGGCCAAGGTCGCCGCCGCCCGCCCGGCCTCGTCGCCACCGCCCGTCACCAGCTCGCCGTCGCGGTAGAGCAGGACGCGTCCCGGACGCGGCGACGCCCACCCCTCAGCGGAGGGCTGGGCTTCGAAGCCCTCCCCCACCACGGCTCGCACCGTTTCACCGTCGACGTCCAGGGTCACCAGGGAGGACGCGCCGAGGTTCTCCACGACGGACACCCTCCCGCCGAACGCCCCGTCCACCGGCTCGGTGCTGAACTCCATGTATTCGGGCCGTACCCCGCAGACGACCTCCTGCCCGTCCATCACGAGGCCGCGCACCTCCTCCGGAACGGGCAGCTCGGTCGCGCCGACCTCGACCGCCCCGCCGCGGACCGTGCCGGGCAGCAGGTTCATCGGCGTCGAACCGATGAACGAGGCCACGAACAGGCTCGCCGGGCGCCGGAACACTTCCGCGGGCGTGCCGATCTGCCGGATCTGCCCCGACTCCATGACCGCGATCCGGTCGGCGAGCGCCAAGGCCTCCGCCTGGTCGTGCGTGACGAACACCGTCGTGAACCCGTGGCGGTGCTGGAACGTCTTGAGGAAGGTGCGGGCCTCCAGGCGCAGCCGTGCGTCCAGGTTGGACAGCGGCTCGTCGAGCAGGAGGATCCGCGGGTCCGCCACCACGGCGCGGGCGAGCGCGACCCGTTGCTGCTGGCCGCCTGACAGTTCCCCGGGACGCCGCCGCTCCAGGCCCTGCAGGCCGAGCGACTGGGCCGCCGAGGTCGCGCGCCCGTACCGGACGGCGCGGCTCTGCTTCCTGACGCGCAGCGGGTAGGCGATGTTGTCCAGGACGGTCATGTGCGGGAACAGCGCGTAGTCCTGGAACACCATGCCGACGTCGCGCCGCCCCGGCTGGTGCCGCGTCACGTCCTCGTCGCCGAGGCGGATCGTCCCGCCCGTGGCCGCCTCCAGGCCGGCGATCGTGCGCAGCAGCGTGGTCTTCCCGCAGCCGGACGGGCCGAGCAGCGCGAAGAACTCGCCCATGGCGACGTCCAGGTCGAGCGCGTCCAGAGCCCGGACGCCGCCGGGATAGACCTTCGTCAGCTCCCGAATGGTGATGGACGCCATCAGCGCTTGATCCCTCCGTGGAAGCGGAAGCCGTACCGGCGGCTGACGAACAGGTACATGAGCACGACCGGCAGGGAGTACAGCAGCGAGAACGTGGAGATCAGCGGCAGGTCCGGCTGGCCGCCCTCGGTGTAGAACGTGTACATGATCACCGAGGCGGGGGCCTTGCCCGGGTCGCGCAGGAGCAGGAACGGCATGAGGAAGTCGCCCCAGACCTGCGCGACCGTCCAGACCGTCACGGTGGCGAGCCCGGGCCGGATGACCGGGACGACCACATGGCGCAGGACCTGCAGCGGCGAGGCGCCGAACACCCGCGCGGCCTCCTCGTAGGACGTGGGCGTGGCGTCGGTGAAGTCCTTCAGCAGGAAGATCGCCGCCGGCAGCAGCCCGCCGGTCAGCACCAGGATCACGCCGAGCCGCGAGTCGATCAGGTGCAGGTTGAAGGCCAGCAGGAACACCGGGACCATCGCGGCCGTCCCGGTGATGATCGACGACAGCAGGAGCAGGACGTAGAGCAGCAGGTCCCGGCCGGGCACCCGGACCCGGCTCAGCGCGTACGCGGCCAGAGACGCGGTAGTGACGACGAGCGCCGCCGTCCCCGCGGCCAGCAGCACCGAGTTGCGCAGCGACGCGAGAGCGTAGGGGTTGTCCAGCAGGACCCGGAAGTTGTGCAGCGTGAACTCGGGCAGCGATGCCGAGATCCCCGGGTTCGCGTCGAACGGCGCGAAGGCCAGCCAGAGCAGCGGCAGGGCGAAGAACCCGAGAACGCCCGAGACGAACGTGGCCAGCCCGATCCGGCGCAGGATCTCGCGTACGGTGCCGTTCACGCGGCCGCCCCCTCCGCCGTGCCGGCGTCCGCCGTGCGGGCGCGGCCGCGGTCGCGCAGCGCCCGCAGGTAGACCAGCGCGATCACCAGGTTGATCAGGATCATGAGCAGCGAGATGGCGGCGCCGAACCCGAGCCGGCCGTCCCCGAGGGCCGTCCGGTACACGTACACCGACATGATCTCCGAGCGCCCGTCCGGGCCGCCCGCGGTGATCAGGAAGGGCGTGAAGTCGTTGAACGTCCACAGGCTGACCAGCAGCAGGCTCGTCAGCAGATGGCCCCTGATGCGCGGGAACACCGCGTCGCGGAGCGTCTGCCACGTCGACGCGCCCGCGAGCCGCGCCGTCTCCAGATGCGATGGTGGAACGTTCCCGAGAGCCGCTCCGCAGAGCATCATCGAGAACGCGGTCCCGCGCCACACGTTGAACACGACGACGCACGCCATCGGATGGTCGAGCAGCCACGCCGTGCCCGGCGTGCCGAGCATGGCGTTGAGGGTCCCGCCGTCGCGGTCGAGGAGCGCGATCCACAGGAACGCGATGACCGAGGACGGCAGGATCCAGGCCAGCAGCACCAGCCCCTCGACCAGGCGCCTGACCAGGCCGGACCGGTCGCGCATCACCCACGCGATCGAGAAGCCGAGCACCGTCTGCCCGATCACCGCCGACCCCAGGACGAACTGGAGCGTCAGCCACAGCGACCGGTGGAAGTCCCCGTCGCCGAGCACCGTCCGGTAGTTGTCGGTCCCGACGAACCGCGGCTCGCCGGCGGCGATGCCGGTGAGCCGGTAATCGGTCGTGCCCAGGTAGAGCGTCCAGAGCGCGGGGAACACCAGGAACACCGCGACCAGGACCAGCGCCGGCGCGACGAAGGCGGCGGCGCGGCCCCGCCCCAGCCCGGCCGCGTCGTCCTCGAAGGACGGCGCGGCCGTGGGCGCGACGTCAGCGCGGGGTGACGTGGGCGGCGCCACCGACGATCCCCTCCAGCTTCTTGGCGTACTCGGCGGCGGCCTGGTCCGGACTCCTGCCCGCCACCACGCTCGCCGTGGCCTCCTGCAAGGCCGTCGACACCTGCGGATAGGCCGAGAGGCCCGGACGGTAGGACGTGACGGGCAGCACCTTCTCCGACACGAACGTCAGGAAGGGGTCGCTCGCGAGGATCTCCTTGTTCACGTCCGTCCGGGACGTGATCTCGGGGGTGCCGGCCGTCCGGGCCTTGACCATCTCCGGGGAGTTCATGAAGGCCAGCAGCTCGAACGCCTGCTGCGGGTACTTGGTATTCGGGTTGAGGACGGTCACCGAGCCGCCCGACATGCTCACGAACGACTGCCCGCGCAGGCCCCGCCCCTGGGAGACGGCGGGGATCAGCGCGTAGCCGACGTCCTGGTCGCGGGTGGCCATCTTCGCGACGCCCGTCTTCGGGTTGAGGACGTCCCGCCAGAAGTAGTCGCCCTCGAACAGGATCCCGATCTTGCCCGCGGCGAACTCCTCGAACGACTTGTCGCGCCCCTTGGCCTCCTGCTGGAGCTTGGGGTCGCCGAGGCCCTCACCGCCGTAGACCTGCGCGTACAGGCCGAGGACCTGCTTGAGCGCCTGACCGCCGCCCGTCCACCTGCCGTCCGCCCAGATCTCCGCACCCGCCCCGGCCAGCAGCGGGAGCGCCCCCTGCATGCTGGTGGCCTCTCCCATCGCGGTGCCCGCGTTCAGCTGGATCGGGGTCACGCCGGGGACCTTCTTCAGGGCGCGTCCCGCCGCGATGATCTCCTGCCAGCTCTTCGGCTGCCAGCCGGCGGGCAGGCCGGCCCGCGCGAACAACCTCTTGTTGAAGAAGATGAGGCGGCCGTCGGTCGCGGGCGGGACGCCGTAACGCTCGCCCTCGAACGTCGCCAGTCGCTGGACCGATGCGGGGATCTGCGCCCAGCCGTCCCAGGCGCCGGCGGGGGCGCCGACCGCCTTCGACAGCGGCTGGATGTAGCCGGCCTGGGCGAACTCGCCGACCCAGATGCCGTCGATGTCCATGATGTCGGCACCGGCGCGCGACTTCAGGTCGAGCGCCAGCTTCGTCTTGTACACCTCGTCGTCCACGCCCTGGCCGCGGAACGTCACCTTCGCCGTGACGCCCTTGGCCTTCTGCGCCGCGACGAACTTCGGGATCACTGTCCTGGTGATCCACTCGGCCTCTTCGGCGTTCTTGCCGCCCGCGATGGCGTTGCGGGTGATCGTCAGGGAGAAGTTCTTGGCGTCCTTGCCCCGGTCGGGGTCCGTCGAGGACCCGCCGCCGCACCCGGCGAGCGCCGCGCCCGCCAGTGCGAGCGCGGCGGCCGCGCCGATCCGCCTCCTGGAGAAGTCCCTAGTGGAGAAGACCATGGGTGACCTCCTACAAGCGTCACCACATAACGTGAACGAAGAATTCGATCACGTAAAGACTCAGAGATCGTTTTTCTGGTTCAGGGGTCCATCAACTCGGCGGACCGGGCGGCGAACGCCTCCACGGCCTTCGCGGTGATCGGGCCGGGGGCTGACGGGAGGACCGTCCCGTCCACGGCCCGGATGGGCTGGACGTCGCGGGTCGTGGACGTCAGGAACGCCTCGTCCGCGCGGTACAGGTCGTCCAGCGCGACGTCCTCCTCCTCGCCGCCGCACCACTCCAGCGTGAGCGCGCGCGTCACCCCGGCCAGGCAGCCGGACGACAGCGGCGGCGTCACGAGCCGCCCGCCGAGCACGAGGAAGATGTTGCTCCCCGTCCCCTCGCACAGGTTTCCGGCCGTGTTGCCGAAGATCGCCTCACCGCCGCCGCGCTCGTTGGCGTAGGACAGCGCCAGCGCGTTCTCCGCGTAGGACGTGGTCTTGAGGCCGGACAGGGCGCCCCGCTCGTTGCGCGGCCACGGCACGACCGTCACGTCCGCCGTCGCCGGGAACGGTGCCTGCGGGCCGGCGATGATCGACACGGTCGGGCCGGCGTCGCCGCGCGCGGAGCCGAGCGGGCCCGGTCCGCTCGTGTAGGTGATCCGGATGCGGGCCAGCGGCCACTTCGGGGCGGCCGCGAGCACCTCCAGGGTGCCCTGCGCCAGGGCGTCGTGGTCGGGCTCGGGCAGGCCGAGGCCGGCCGCCGAACGGGCCAGCCGCCGCAGATGCCGGGTCAGCGCGAACGGCTCCCCGTTCGTCGCCTTCACGGTCTCGAAGATCCCGTCCCCGACGAGCATGCCGTGGTCGAAGACCGACACCGTCGCCCGCTCAGGGTCGAGCAGTTCCCCGTTCAGCCAGATCCTGGCCTGCTCCGTCACCGGAAGCCACCTCCAATAGCCGAGCCGCCTTCAGCTCGGTCTCGCGCCACTCGCGATGTGGATCGGACCCCCAGGTGATGCCGGCGCCGGTGCCGAACCGCAGCAGGCCGTCCTCCGCCCAGAAGGTCCGGATGCCCACGGCCAGGGCGCCGCGCCGGGAGTCCGCGTCCACCCAGCCGATGGCCCCACAGTACGGCCCCCGGGGGACGGGTTCGAGTACTTCCAGCAGCCTCAGCGCGCTCGACTTCGGGGCGCCCGTCACCGAACCGGGAGGAAACGTCGCGGCGATCAGCTCCGGCCAGCCGCCCCCCGCCAGCCGCGCCCGGACGGCCGATACGAGGTGGACGAGCCCGGGATGCTCCTCCAGCGCGCACAGCTCCGGCACGCTCACCGAGCCGGTCTCCGCGATCCGTCCGAGATCGTTGCGGACCAGGTCGACGATCATCACGTTCTCGGCGCGGTCCTTGGGAAGCAGGTCGTCCGCCGTCCGGCCGGTCCCCTTGATCGGACGCGACTCGACCACCCGCCCGTCCCGCCGCAGGTACAGCTCGGGCGAGGCGGAGGCGACCTCCAGGCCCGGCACCCTGAGCGTCATCGCGTAGGGCGCGCGATGGCGCTCGGCGAGCCTGGCCCCCAGTCCGGCGATGTCGGCGCCGCCGGGCAGCTCCGCGGAGAGCACGCGGCACAGATTGGCCTGGTAGACGAGACCGTCCGCGATCGCGCCGCGGATGCGCTCGACCCCCGCGACGTAGGCCGCCTCGTCGAGTGAACTCGTCCACTCCCCCGCTGGGCCGGCCCACACGCCCCCCGGATGCGGCGCGGGCCTCACCGTCTCGAACCGGGCGCACGTGACCTTCCCCTCGTAGGTCACCACGACCGCCCACCAGCCGCGCGAATCCAGCGCCCCCAGGTCGGAGGTCACGTCCGCGAGCCCGGTGGCCAGCAGGCCCCCGGCATAGGCGAAGCTCATCCCAGCACGCACCCGAACGAATCGGCCAGGCCCGCCAGCCCCGCCTCGGTGACGACCAGCGCCCGCCGCGTACTGCCCCGCTCGAACCAGCCGAGCTCGATCATCCGGCTGGTCAGCGCCTCCCCCAGCGCCCCGTTCAGGTGCGGCCGCCGCTCCGTCCAGTCGAGGCAGTGCCAGGCGAACCTCCGCCGTCCGCTCCGCAACGCCTCAAGATCCAGCCCCAGCGCCCCAAGGCGCTCCTCGCCCTTCTCCGTCACCTCGTAGGCGTCGCCGTCGGCCGCCACGATCAGACCGCCGTCCACCAGCGCCGCGAACAACGTCACCCCGGCGATGCCGGCGAGGTGGTCGTAGCACGTCCGCGCCTCGTGCAGGCGCCGCGCGTCCCGGGACTGCCGCAGGCTGTTCACCCGCACCGGCGGGCTGATCCGCGACAGCGCCTCGATCACCTGGGCGACCTCGCTCCCCCGCAACCGGTAGTACCGGTGCCGCCCCTGCTTGACGACCGTCACGAACCCGCCGTCCAGCAGCCGCGACAGATGCGCGCTCGCCGTCTGGGCGCTCACCCCGGCCGTCCTCGCCAGCTCCCCCGCCGCGAGCGGACGCCCGTCCAGCAGCGCCGTCAGCATCGCGGCCCGCGCCCGGTCCGCCAGCAGAGCCGCGACCGGCGCGAAGTCCACACTCACGACCTGTTCCGAGCCCATGCCACCGAGCCTAGGCGACCCGCTCTTCGACCAGCGCCGAAGCATCCGCGCCCCGCGCCGCCGCGTAATCCGGTTCGCGTCACCGCCCCGGAGGCGCTAATGTTTTCCCCGTCGCCGCAGGGCGCAAGCGGAAGTGGCTCAGGGGTAGAGCATCACCTTGCCAAGGTGAGGGTCGCGGGTTCAAATCCCGTCTTCCGCTCTGAGGGGCCTTTCGGGCTATGACCAGAAGGTCTCCTTCTGGTGGAGTGGCCGAGAGGCGAGGCAACGGCCTGCAAAGCCGTGTACACGGGTTCAAATCCCGTCTCCACCTCAACCCGTACCTCCCCGGAGGACACGGACCCGGGCGATTAGCTCAGTGGGAGAGCGCTACCTTGACACGGTAGAGGCCACTGGTTCAATCCCAGTATCGCCCACGAGGCGGTCGCGCCTGCTCGGCGAGCTTCGCTCGCCTTCGCCGGTGCCCGCCATGCCTTCCCGGGGGGCGACCCCCGGACCCCCGAGTCGGGCCACCATGTTCGGCGCTTTCGGCGCCTTCCCGGTGGCCCGCAATGCTTTCCCGGGGGGCGACCCCCGGACCCCCGATGTGGGGGACTCCGTCCCCCACTCCCCCTGCGTGCGGGGCTGGGTTGAGTGCACGCCGTAGGGTCCTCCAGTCGGCTCTGGCACCCATCATTCTTCCTGAGCTTTGACCAGGCCGTTTGTCTTGGCGGCCTGAGCACCGCGGCACGGCTCTTCGCGCGGTATCTCGACCACACCCAGTCGGTTCGCACGAGGCAGACCGCGGGCCAGCGTCGCTCTCTGCCGAACGGCGTGCCTGGTCTTGCGCTTCTTGCTGACCTTGGCCGCTCCTGGGGTCCGGGCCAGGAGCGGCGGTCGTTTGGGGGTCGGGTCAGGGGCGGCCGCTGGTGGCGGCGTGGTACTGGAGGTCCTGGACCTGCGGGGTCGCGGTCACCGTGAACGGGGAGGTGACGGTGGCGGTGGTGGTGCCGTTGCGGAGCACCGAGGCGGCGGTGGCGCCGTTCGCCAGGGGGAACAGCCGCGCCTGGACGCCCGCAGCCGCGTCGTAGCTACTCGCCGTCCCTCCGATCGTGGCCCTGACCTGCGCGGCGGCGGTGAGGAAGGAGAGGATCTCCACCTTGTCGCGCGGGGTCGCGGTGCCGGAGCGCGGGACCATGAACTTCGTCTGGCCGCCCGACGTCGGCTTGAGGGCCGCGGTCTGGGTGCGGTGGGTCAGGTAGACCGTGTCGCGTGCGATGGCCGGCCACGTCCCGGTCTTGAGGCGGGTCAGGTAGTAGGACGCCAGGTCCAGGTACGCGCCGTCGTTGTGCGGGGAGGGCGCGAACTGGGTGCCCTCGGAGAAGTCGTTCCAGGTGGTGAGCTGGACCCAGTCGGTACCGCCGTCGATGGCGTTCTGCCAGGTGGTGCGCAGGTTCTCGGTGTTGTTCGCCTCGTCGTAGATGCCCTGGTTGGGTCGCTCGTCCTGGACGGCGACCGGCTGCATCCAGATCTTGCCGAGACCGTGCGAGGCGCTGATGTTGCCCCCGATGCCCCCCTGCAGGTTCGGACTCCGGTTGCCCCAGTTGGAGAAGCCGTAGCTGACCGAGGCGTAGTTCTTGTAGTTGGCGCCGAAGTTGAGGAACACCGGGACGAGCGCCGGCTTCGCGCCCAGGTTCGTCATGGCGGTGTTGAACGCCGCGTACCAGTCGGCGGTGCGGTTCTCGGCCTTGAACGGCGAGACGACCACGCGCCCGTCGGGCAGCTTGTAGACCGCCGGCGACTTGGCGAGCCCGGCCAGCTCCGAGGCGAGGCCCGCCGCGTCCAGACCCTTGATCTGGGTGGCGGTCATGTCGGGCATCAGCACGATCCTGAACCCGGGGTCGACCTGCTCGGCCGCCTTGATGAGCAGGTCCACGCGCTTGCGGTGCGGACTGGTGGCCGAGAGGTTGAGCAGGTCGACGGTGAAGCCGTCCAGGCCCGCCGCGACGGCCGTGCGGACCTCCCGCTTCATGTCCTCCAGCTGGTAGTCCCCGCTGATCGGTGCGCGGGGCGCCGGACGGTCGCGCAGCAGTCCGCCGTAGGCCTGGTGGATCCCGCCCTCACCGGCCGGGCTCAGGTAGTTGCGGGTGTAGTAGTCCGACTCGGGCGCCTTGTTGTCCAGCGAGACCGGATAGGGGGTGAAGTAGTGCGCGAACACCTTCTGCTTGGACGCGCGCAGGGTGGCGGTGGCGGGCAGGTCGAACGGAAGGGCGGTGGTGGCGCTCGCCTCGGCCACACCCTTGACCGGTACCGCCTCCCGCGGGGTCAGCCCGCACCCGGCCGTCGCCAGGACCCCGCCCAGCAGCAGCGATCCTGCCGCCACCGCCGCCCGCGAAAAGATGATCTTCATGGAGCGGCACCGTACTGCATCGCCCTCGGCGCGATACGAAGATCACTTCAATCGGCATGATCGCGGACCGCCGGGGCTTTCCTGCATGTAGGTGGTTGTTGCAAACTATTCGCAACAAATGCCTTCTCGGTTCGACTCCTGGAGTGCAGCCGGCCCATGCCCCATCCGATGCCCCCCGCCGGGCCGCAGCGCGTCATCGCGGCGTCGAACTTCGTCTACACCGTCGGCAGCGGTCTCTACCTGACCGCCGGCGTCCTGTACTTCACCCAGGCGGTGCACCTTCCCGCGAGCCAGGTCGGCGCCGGTCTCGGAATCGCCGGGCTCGTCTCGCTGGCCGTGGGAATCGGCGTCGGCCATCTCGCGGACGCCAAGGGAGCGCGCGGCGTCTACGCGGCGACCCTCGTCGTCCAAGCGCTGGCGACGGCGGGATTCGTGCTGGCGGACCGCTTCTGGCCCTTCCTCGTCGCGGTATGCGTGGCCACCGGGGCCAAGGCCGCGGGGCTCGCGGCGCGCAGCCCGCTGATACGGCGCTACGGCGGGGACCGGCCACAGGAGTTCCGCGCCTACCTTCGCGCCGTGACCAACGTCGGCATCTCGCTCGGGGCGGTGCTGGCGGGCTGGGCGGTACAGGTGGGTACGCTCACCGCCTACCAACTCCTGGTCATCGGCAACGCGGCCGCCTTCGCCGTGTCCGCGGCGGTGATGTTCCTCCTGCCCGCCGTACCGCCCGGGCCCGTCGTCGAGGGGCCGCGGTGGACCGCCCTGCGCGACCGGCCGTACCTCGCGCTCACCGCGATCGACGGGATCATGGCCGTCCAGTTCAAGGTGCTGACCGTCGCCATCCCGCTCTGGCTGGTCGAGGCGACCACCGCGCCTCGATGGCTCGTCTCGGGGACCATGGTCCTCAACACCGTCATGGTCATCGTGTTCCAGGTGCGGGCCAGCCGCAGCATCGACTCCCCCGCGAGCGGGGGCGGCGCCTACCGGCGGGCGGGTGCGGCCTTCCTCCTCTCGTGCTCGTTCGTCTCGCTCTCCGCGGGGACGCCGGCGTGGGCCGCCGTGGTCCTGCTGCTGACCGCGGTCGTGATCCACACACTCGGTGAGCTGTGGCATTCCGCAGGGGGATTCGAGGTCTCGTTCGCCCTCGCTCCCGACCATGCCACCGGCCAGTACCTGGGCGTGTTCGGCCTGGGCGCCGGGCTGGCCGAGGCTCTCGGCCCCGGCCTCCTCATCTTCCTGTGCATCACGTGGGGACGTCCCGGCTGGTACGTCGTGGGAGCCCTGTTCGCCTTGACAGGTCTGGCGGCACCACTGGCCGTCCGGTGGGCACAACGACCGCGCGGGCACCTGGCCGTCTCCAGGGACGCCCGGGCCATCTGACGGGGCGCGTACCAGGTGAACCGCCGGATCGGGGGACGCGCTTGACGTTAGGCAGGTAAATGCCTGCATAATGAGAGGGTGAATCTGGAAGCGGGCGGGATGGACGCGGTCTTCAAGGCGCTGGCCGATCCCACGCGGCGCCTGCTGCTCGACCGGCTGCGGGAGCAGAACGGGCAGACGCTGCGTGAGCTGTGCGAGCGGCTTGACATGGCGCGTCAGTCGGCGACGCAGCATCTCGACGTCCTGGTGGGCGCCGGCCTCGTGACCGTCGTCAGGCGGGGGCGGGCACGGCTCCACTACCTCAACCCGGCGCCCATCCACGAGATCGAGGAGCGCTGGATCTCAGAGTTCGACAGGCCACGGCTGCAAGCGCTCAGCGCCCTCAAAACCCAGGCAGAGGAGTACGCGATGACCGGCGAATCGACGACCGTTCCGACCTACGTCTACGTCACCTACATCCGCGCGAGCGCGGAGCAGGTGTGGCGCGCCCTGACCGACGCGGATCTGACGGCGCGCTACTGGGGGCACGCCAACATCTCGGACTGGCGGCCGGGCTCGCCCTGGGAGCACCGGCGCTCCGACGGATCAGGCGTGGTCGACGGCGTCGGCCGCGTGCTGGTGGCCGAGCCGCCGACGCGCCTGGCCATCACCTTCGAGGACTCCCCCGGCGTCGAACCGCCCAGGGACGCGTCCGTCGTCACCTTCCTCGTCGAGCCGCACCACGACATCGTCCGGCTCACCGTGACCCACGAGAACCTCCCCAACGAGGAGATGCTCAACGGCATCTCGCAGGGGTGGCCGGCCGTGGTGGCGAACCTCAAGTCGCTGCTGGAGACCGGCGACGTCCTCCCGCAGGTGCCGTGGGAGATGTCCGGAACGCACGCCTGAGCCGGCCGACCCACGAGCAGAAGGAAGACATCATGGACACCGCTCCGCTGCGGGACGCCTATCGTGCGCTGCTGGACGCCGCCGCCGGCGTGGCCGACACCGATCCCGTCCCGCCGCCGGGCGAGTGGAACGCCGAGCAGATCCTGGCGCACGTCAGCATCATCAGCGCCGTCACGATCGCCGCCGTCTCCGCCGTCGCCTCGGGCGCGATCGCGACCTACGACAACCGCATGGCCCAGGAGGGCTGGACCATCGAGCGCGTCATCGCGCAGGCCGGCGGCGGCGCGGGGCTCCGGGACCGCATCGCCCTTCAGGCGGACGCCCTCTGCTCGCTCGGAGGGCCGATGCTCAGCGACGCCGAACTCGACACGCTGGTGCCCACCCGGCTGGTGTCCAACGGCGCGCTCCTGGTCGACCAGCCCGTGCCCCTGCGCGACCTGCTCGGCGGTCTGACCGAGACGGAGTTGCCCGGCCACACCCGGCAGATCCTCGCCCTCGCGCCGAGCGGCGCCGGGGGCGACTGACTACGGCGCGGTGCCGGCGCGGGCGTGGATGCCGAGGACGTGGGCGAACAGGGCGGGGACCCGGGAGCCGCCCGCCGTGTCCGGGAGCACCTCGGGGGTCAGCGCCCACTCCGCGCCCACCCACGAGTCGCCGATGGAGCCCTCGCTGGAGGGCAGGTCGTTGCAGGACTGCCGGACGCGCATGGTGCGCACCGACTCGGCCGCGGGGGTGTCGGTCTCCACCAGGAGCACCGGGACGCCGACCAGCGGTCCGTCCTCGACCAGGCGCAGGAGGTGGTGCGCATCCTCGCCGTCGAGCGCGGCGCCCGCGTCCAGGACGACGACCAGGCGCAGCGGCGGTCCCGCGGCCGGTCCGTCGTCGCCGCCGATGCGGCGCAGGTCGACCAGGTCGAGGAGGCGGCGGAGGCGTTCGGCGGCCGCCGGGCCGGTCGCCACGCCGCCGCCGAGCAGGCGGGCGGTGGTGGACGGGTCGAACCCGTGCAGCCAGCCGGCGCCCGACAGGCCGGCGGCGTCGATCACCTCCAGGCCGACGAGCCCGGGCGGGACGGCCGCCAGGAACCGCGTCACCAGCGACCACGCGTAGGCGGCCGAGTCGCCCGGCATGGTCCCCCGCGAGATCCACACGGCGCGCCGCAGCGGCAGCCGGAGGACGAGCGGCACCTGCAGGGCGGGAAGCTCGGCGGTGGACAGGCGGCCCAGCAGCATGCCCTCGGCCAGGTCGGGGCGGGGCTGCCAGGTGAGCCAGGCCGGCGCGTCGAAGGGCGCGGCCTCCGGGGTGACCTGCGGCTCCACCCGGGCCAGCTCGTCGCGGAGCTGCGCGGCGTCGGAGCGCAGCCGCTGGTCGGCCGCCTCCATGAGCCGCTGGAAGCCGCCGGGCGGCTTGCGTCCGGCGATCTCCTCGTTGCGCAGGACGAGCGCGTGCTCGGTGGAGGAGTGGAACGCCGCCAGTGACCGGCTCGCGTCCTCCCAGACGAGCCAGCAGCGCTCGACATAGCCGACCTCCGAGGCCGACGGCGACGCCGGCCGCGAATCCGCGGGCGGCGGGCTCGCGGGCGGAGGGACCGCCGGTGGAGGGACCGCCGGTGGAGGGACCGCCGGTGGAGGGACCGCCGGTGGAGGGACCGCGGGCGGAGGGACCGCGGGTGAGGGGATCGGCGGGGGCGGGCCGACGGCGGGGGCGGGCTCGGGTTCGCCCGGGTCGTCCACCTCGATGCCGTGCGCTTCGAGCAGCTCGGCCAGGCCGCCGCCGTAGCCCTGGCCGACGGCCCGCACCTTCCAGCGGCCGTCGCGGCGGTAGAGCTCCAGCCCGATGATGGCCCTCTCCGGGCCGAGACCCGGGACGGTGAACTCGACGAGCGGGTCGCCGGTGCCCGAGGTGAGGACGAGCCGGGGCGGCGGCATCGTGCCGAAGGTCGTCGCGCCGGTGAGGCTGACCGCGATCAGCACCGCCGCGGCGTCGGCCGGGACCGCGTCGAGGTCGACCTCGACGCGCTGGCGGCCGTCGCCGGACCAGCGCACGCCGGGCGCCTCGGGCGCGTTGTAGAACACCAGGTCGGCGTCGGAGCGCACCCGCAGGCCGGGACCCACGAGCAGGGCGCTGACATCGACGGGGACGGCGCAGGACGCGGTGGCGGTCACGCGCCGGGCGGGCACCGGTGCGTTGGCGCCGGGCGACAGTTCGGCCATGGGCGGTCAGGCGAGCCCGACGATCGTGGGCAGCATGTCCTGGAAGGTGCGGCCGTGGCAGGGCTCCCCGATCGCGTTCATCTTCCAGGTCTCGCCGTGCCGGTAGAGGCGGGCCATCACCATGGCGGTGTGGGCGCCGCCGCCGGTCAGCGTGTAGCGGGCCAGCTCGCCGCCGTCCGCCTCGTTGACCAGGCGGCAGAAGGCGTTCTCCACCTCGTTGAACGTCTGCCCGTTGAAGGAGCTGACGGTGAACACCAGCGAGGTGACGTGCACGGGCAGCCTGCCCAGGTCGACGATGACGGACTCGTCGTCGCCGTCGCCCGCCCCGGTGAGGTTGTCGCCGGTGTGGCGGACCGAGCCGTCGTCGCTGACCAGCTTGCCGAAGTAGACGACGTCGGCGAGGTTGCCGTCGGCGAAGAGCACGCAGGACGCGTCGAGGTCGATCTCCCGCTCCCGGGAGCCGAAGAAGCCCTTCTTCTTCACCGCGTCCCACCCGAGGCCCATCCGGACCATGCTGAGCGCACCGCCGGGCTTCTCCAGCGAAATTCGCTGACCCTTCACCATTGAGACGGTCACGACCGTCGCCTCCTCGCTGTCCCTGAAGGCACCCCGAACACGGTGCGCGCACAGCCTTTCAGCCGATCCGCTCGTTGTCATCCGATTCGCGGCTCAGGTGTCGCAGGCGATACCGCCGGCAATAAGAAGCCCAGGCCGAATGTGGCCTGGGCCTCCTTTTCGCGGGGTCAGCCGATTTCGGCGCCGAAGACCTGGAGGGCCTCGGTGACGGGCTGGAAGAAGGTGACGCCGCCGGTCCGGCAGTCGCCCGAGCCGCCGGAGGTGAGGCCGAGCGCGGTGCCGCCGGCGAAGAGGGGTCCGCCGCTGTCGCCCGGCTCCGCGCACACCGTCGTCTGGATCATGCCGGTGACCGTCCCTTCGGCGAAGTTCACGGTGGCGCCCGTGGCGGTGACGCTGCCCGCGTGGACGCCGGTCGTGCTGCCGCTGCGGAACACGCGCTGGCCGACCACGGCCTCGCCGGCCTCGGTGATCTCCTGCGCCTGGCCGTTGTAGAGGTTGACCGCGCTCTGGCCGGCCCCGCCCTGCTCGGTCTGGACGAGCGCGAAGTCGTTGCCGGGGAAGTCGCTCTCCACCGTCGTGCCGAGGGCCTCGGCGCCCTCCTGGTCGGCGGCCCAGTTCTGCACCTCGTTGCCGCAGTGCCCCGCGGTGACGAAGAAGTCCTGCCCGCCGCGCTTGACGTTGAAGCCGAGCGAGCAGCGCGCGCCCTGGCCGAAGATCGCGTCGCCGCCGAGCGCTAGCGTGTGCAGGCTGCCCGGGATGCGGACCATCCGGACCGCCGCCCCCATCTGGCGGGCGGTGCGCTGGACGGCGGCCATCCGCGTGCCGGTGACCGTGGCGTCCGTCCACACCGTGACCCTGGACGTCGCGGGGTCCACGGCCCATCCGGTGCCGGGGATGTCCGACACCGAGCGGCGCAGCGCGCCGGTCACCCGCCTGAGCGTCGCCGGGCTGCGCCGCGTCATCTTCGGGACGGCTCCCGCGGCGCGCACCGCGGCGGCGTCCGTGGCGTTGGTGACCGTGACGACGGGGCGTCCCGCCGAGTCGACGTAGGCGCCGGTCGTGCGGTCGCCGAGCCGGCCGGCGATCCTCGCGGCCTTCGTGGCGGCCTGCCCCGTGGGCGCGGCTTTCCCGCGGCCCGCCCGGGCGTCGCCCGCGAGCCTGGCCTCCTGCCCGCCGGACCGTCCCTCGGTGTGCACGACGTACAGCGAGCCGGCGACGAGCCCGGCAGATCCGGCGGCCACCGCGGTCATCGTGACCGCGGTGCGCAGCCGACTGTTCCTCACGCTCTTCCGGCGCCTCATGAACCCTCCCGGTTCCGGGGTGTCGATCTACGCGTGGGGATACGCGCCCCGGCGGGACGGAGTTCAATGCGCCTCGGTGTTCCTGCGTCCTGCCGCCGGGCCGGGGGGCGTTTCCGCTCCCCGGCCCGGCGGGTCGGATCAGCCGCCCAGGCGGACGGCGCTGCTCGCCGTTCCTCCCTTCGCCGCCTCGAAGGCCACGGTGAGGGTGCCGGTCGCGCCCGGCACGGTCACGGTCGTGGTGCCCGCCTTGCGGATCTCGACCTGCTCGGTGCCGAGCAGCCTTCCGTCCCACACGTGGACGTGCGCGGTGCCCGGTCCGGTCGCGAGGAGTCTGACGGTGGTGGAGCCGCCGGAGACGGCGGGCCGGCCGGCGATCCTCGCGGTGTCCGAGCGCGGCGCCGCGGGTCCGGCGGCGAGCGGGACGCCCGTGCGCACCGCCTGGATGATCGACTCAGGCGCGTTCACCGACCGCGTCGCGTCGGTCGGCATGACCGGCGGAGGGGGCGTGGTCGGCATGCCGGACGGCGGGGTGTGGCCTGGCAGGGACACCAGGCCCCACCGGTACGGGTCGCCCTGGACGCCGCCCCAGGTCGACCAGCCGATCCGGGTCTGGCCGGTCTTGTCCTGGGTGTCGGAGTCGTAGACGAAGACGTTCAGGCCCATGCGCCGCGGGTCCACCGCGGTCGGCAGCGCCGTGAACGGGATCTCCGCCTCGACGACGTACCCGGCGTAGGGATCGGCGACCGTCGAGGCGACCCGCATGCCCGGCGCGGTCTCCTCGCCGGGGCCCTGGCGCGCGTCCGCGTCGCGTTCGAAGCACGGCTTCCCGTCCGACATCTTGGGGAAGATTCCGGTCTTGAAGGTGGTGGAGGTGTTCTCGGAGTCGCCGCGCGGGTCGATCCCGATCTCGACCGAGTCGGTGCGCCAGTGCCGCTTGCAGTCGTCGGCGCCGAGCACCGTCCCCTGCTTGTCGTCGCGGACCTTGACCAGCACGTGCAGCGCCTTGTCGGTCCAGGTGACCTTGCCGGTGGCCGAGCAGTCGTCGGCGGACTCGCACGCCGAGCCCTCCCAGCGCCGGGACAGGTTCAGCTCGGGCCCGGGGTACTCGCCGGGCGACTCCTTGCCGTCCACCGCCGGCGCGGTCGACGCCTTCGGCAGTTCGGCCGCCGGGACCAGTTCCAGGGCGCCGTTCTGCACGTCGGTGTCGCCCGCGGAGGAGGTCGTGGTGATGGTCAGGTCGTAGTCGCCGTCGGTCCCGCCCTCGTTGGAGGTGGGCAGCGACTTGTCGGCGTTGGTGACGGTGAACGTGGCCGAGCCCGTCTTGCCCGCGTCGAGGGTGTAGGGCTTGGACGCGGCGTCGGCGGTGAAGCCCGCGGGGAGGCCCAGCTTGACCGTGCCGGACTGCGCCGAGGCGGTCGTGTTGGACAGGTCCACGCGCACCTGGCGGGACGCGCCGGACGCCAGCGTCAGGACCCGCTTCACCTGCCCCGTCAGAGCCGGGACGCCCGTCTTGTCCGCCCAGGTGTCGAAGTCCGAAACACGGGGCAGCGGCTCAAGGACGCCGGTGACGGCGGGCCGGACCTCGACGGAGGTGGCCGTCTGGCCCTCGGCGCCGCCGCCGGTGAGCGTCGCCGAGAGCTGCGCGCGCCCGGCCTTGACGCCCGGCGGGGGCGTGACGGTGAAGGTCGCCGTGCGCTCGGAGCGGCCGACCGCCCCCAGCGCACCGGTGCCTGTCACGTTCCAACCCGTCGGGACCGCGAGCGTCGCCTTCGCCGCCCGCAGCCGCTCGGGCGAGCTCGCGTGCGCGGTCACCTTGAAGGGACGACCCGCGGTCACGCCGAACGCGTCCGTCGTCAGCGAGAACCGGCTGCCGAGCGGGAGGCCGCCCTTCGCGGGCAGCACCGCGCCCTCCAGCATCGCGGACGGGTCGGCGTTCCCGAGCGTGAACGGAACCCGGCTGTGGATCTGCCGGAAGTAGTCGCATCCGATCTGGGCCGGGTCGGACGGGACGTCCGGGAAACCGCCCCAGCCCTGGCTGACGTACGTCCGCTGGGCCTCGCGCTCCACCTGTGCCCACGTCTTGCCGCCGTTACGGGCGGACGCGCGTCCTCCCCACACGCCGTAGGCGACCGACGCCGCGGCGGACGGCGTCCCCTTGGCGGCGCAGCCTGAGCCGACGGGCCCCGATGCTCCGCCGGTCTGGAACAGGCGTCCCGGCGCCCAGGTGCGCAGCCCCTCACGGCCGAGCTGCGCGGGGTAGGACTTCGGGTCGGCCGCGGCGAAGTAGGCCTCGGTCGCGAGCCGGGCGGCCTGCTGGTGGTTGCCGTGCTGGCCCGGGAGCGGCGCGGGGACCATGGTGACGATCACCTTCGGCCGCGTCTCGCGGACGAGCCGGACCACCTTCTCCAGGGTCTTGTCGTGGTCCCAGGTCTCGGCGGTGAGCGGCGTGCTCACCGTGTAGTAGAAGTCGACCTTGTCCAGGTAGTGGATGTCGGTGACGCCGGCCTTGCCGACGGCGCGGCGCTCCTCGTTCTCGCGGAGCAGCCCGAGTGCCGGGCCCTCCTCGGTTCCGGAGGCGTTGCCGCCGCCCTCGCCGCGGGTGACGGTGAGGACGCCGATCTTCGCCTTGGCGTCCTCGTTCCACTGGCCGAGGGTCGACAGGGCGCCGGCCTCGTCGTCGGGGTGCGCCCCGACGAACAGGACGTCGAGCCGACCGTCGGCGGAACCGGCGCCGCCCGGGTCGGCCGCCTGCGCGGGCGGACCCGCGAGGGCGACGGCCATGGCCGCGAGCGCGGCGGACAGGACTGCGGGTAGGGCGAGTCTTCGCATGAACTCTCCTGTTCTTTCCCTACTCCTTGACGGCCCCCGAGAGCATTCCTGCGATGAACTGGCGCTGCAGGAAGACATAGACGATCACGATGGGCGCGGCGATGATCAGCGCGCCCGCCATGAGCAGCGAGTAGTCGGTCTTGTGGGTGCCCTGGAAGAAGGACAGCCCGAGCGGCGCGGTGCGCAGCCCCTCGTCCGAGTTGACGATCACCAGCGGGAGCAGGAACTCGTTCCAGGTCCACATGGTGGTCAGCAGCACCATGGTGAGGATGGCCGGGCGGCCGACCGGCACGAGCACGCGCCACAGCGTCGTCCAGCCGGACGCGCCGTCGATGCGGGCCGCCTCCAGCAGCGACCGGGGGACGCTGCGGAAGTAGGCGCGCATCCAGAACGTGCCGAACGCCACAGACATGGCCACCTGCGGGAGGATGAGCCCGGCGTAGCTGTTGTCGAGCCCGGCCGACCTCAGGTCGAAGTACAGCGGGACCACGATGGCCTCGGTCGGGATCGTCAGTCCGGCCACGAACAGCAGGAACAGCGCGCCGGACCCGCGGAACCGCATGGTGCCGAGCGCGTAGCCCGCCATGATCGACAGCACCGCGGCCACGACGACGGTGACGGTCGTGACGATGAAGCTGTTGCGCAGGTAGGTGGCGAAGTGTCCCTCGCGCCAGGCCGTGCCGAACGTGGACAGGTCCGCGTGCGGCAACTGGAGCGCCTGCGCGACGACCCCGATCATCGGGAACACCGCGATGACCGAGAAGACGACCAGGATCGCGTGGTTGACGAACCGTTCCGCCCGGACGTTCATGCGTCCTTCCCTTCCACGAGCCGCCGGACGCCGGCCGTGACGGCGAACGCCAGCACCGCCAGCGTGACGCCGATCGCGCAGCCGAGGCCGACCTCACCGGTGTTGAACGTGCGGTTGTAGACCTCGTAGGCGGGCACCTTCGTCGCGTCGCCCGGCCCGCCGGAGGTGGCCATGTAGATGAGGTCGAAGTTGCGGATCGCCATGATGGTCGTCAGCGTGAGCGCCACCGCCAGCTCGCGCCGCAGCCCCGGCAGGGTGACGGCGAAGAACTCGCGGACGGCCCCGGCGCCGTCGATCCGCGCGGCCTCGTACAGCTCCCGCGGGATCTTCTGCACCCCGGCGAGGAACAGCACCATCGCCAGGCCGATCCCCACCCACGTCCCGACGGCCCCGACCGCGGGCAGCGCGAAGGTGAAGTCGCCGAACCAGCCGCGCCGCCAGTCCGGCAGGCCGAGGGCGTGCAGCCAGCCGAGGACGGTGTTGACCGGCCCGTCGGTGGAGTACACCCACCGCCACGCCACGGCCACCGCGACCATCGCGACGACCTGCGGCAGGAACAGCACGGTCCGGAAGAACGTCAGGCCGCGGATCTTCGTCCGCGACATGGCGCCGACCAGGACGAACGCGATGCAGCACGGCAGCACGGAGTAGAACAGGATGAGGACGAGCAGATGCCCGAACGCGCCGCGCAGCGACGGGTCCGACCAGGTGGCGGTGTAGTTGGAGAACCCCGCCCACGTCGCCTCGCCCAGGCCGTCCCAGTGGTAGAGGGAGAACTGCGCTCCCCGCGCCAGCGGCCACAGCAGGAACGCCCCGTAGACCAGCAGGGCCGGCAGGGTGTAGAGCCAGCCGATCCGGCCGGGCTCCCCGGGTGATCCGGAGACGGGCCGGCCCTGCCGCCGGGCCGCGTGCGGGGCCGCTGCCTCGCGCCTGTGCCTGGAGGTCTTTCGCCGCGCGACGGTCGTCATGTGCGGGCTCCTTGGTCGTGCGTCCGGCGCCGTCCCGCCTCCGTCCGCGCCGCAGGCAAGGCGCGGACGGAGGCGGGCATGGCCGATCCCTACTTCTTCTTCTGGAAAGCGGAGTAGTCGTCCTGGGCCGCCTTCATGACCTCATCGGCCGGTTTGCGCCCGGCGATGAGCTCCTGCAGCGGTCCGCCGAACGCGTCGGTGAAGGTCGGCGTCGCGTAGTCGAGGTACGGGGTGATGCCGTCGTTCTTGCTCAGCTCGGCCCACGCCGTCGACACCTCCTTCAGCAGCGGCTCGGCCGGCTGCTTGGAGGGCGCGGCGAGCGCCGGCAGGTTGCCGGTCTCGACCGAGACGTCCATCGCCTCCGGGGAGGTGATGAAGTTGATGTAGGCGGCGGCGACGTCCGGGTGCTTGCTCTTGGCGGTGATCGACCAGGGCAGGCTCTCGCCGCCCATCGTCGCCGACGGCGCCCCGGCCTGCGCCGGGGGCGGCAGCATGAAGCCGACCTTGCCCTTCATCTTGTCGTTGAGCTCGGACGCCCACCACGTCCCGCCGAACATGAACACGCCGTCGCCCTTGGCGAAGTTGACGGGGGTGTCGTCCCACTTGACGGCGTTGGCGTCCTTGGTGAAGTACCCCTTCTTCGACCAGTCGCCGAGCTTCTGCGCCGCCTGGACGTTCGGGGCGTCCGTCCAGGAGCCGCCGCTGCCGAACACGAGCTTGCGGACGGCCTCCTTCTCGGCGGCGCCGTCCTGGAGGATGCCGTACAGCTGCATCGCGGGCAGCTTCTCCAGGTTGCCGAACGCGATCGGGACCTCGCCCTTGCCCTTGGCCGTGGCGAGCGCCTGGTCGAACTCCGCCCAGCTCTTCGGCGGCTGGACACCGAGCTTGGCGAGCTTCTCCTTGTTGTAGTAGAGACCGACGATCTCGCCGTTCAGGGAGACGCCGTACAGGCTGCCGGACCCGATGAGCTTGCCGTCCTTGGTGACGCTGTTCAGGTCCGTCAGGCCCTTGGGGTAGCGCTTGCGCCACCCGTAGACCTGGTCGTAGGAGTCGAGCGGGAGGAGCATCCCGGCCTTGACGTACTGCGCCATGGACGCGTAGCCCTGGTTGGCCTCCACGACGTCGGGCGGGCTGCCGCCCGACAGCGCGAGCCGGAGCGTCTTCTGCAGGTCGCTGAACGACCGCGACACCCGCTTGATCTTCACGTTGGGGTACTTGGCCTCGAAGCGCTGGTTCAGCGCCTCGATCTGCTTCTTCTGCCCGCCCTGGACCTCCTGGTCCCAGACGGTCAGGGTCACGTTCCCGGCCTTGGCCACGTCGGTGCTCACCGCGGCGGGCGCCTTGGTCTCCGGCTCGTCGCCGGACGAGCCCGGGGCGCACGCCGCCGCGAGCACGGTCGCGAGGGCCGCGACCGCGGCGGCCGCCCCTCTCCTCGTCAGTGTCGGCATTCCTACGGCTCCCTCTTGCTCTCTGTCCTGCTGCGTCCGCGCCGGTCGGGGACGGCGCGCTAGTGGTCGGCCCGAAGGGTGGGCTCGGCCCGGACGACGGTGTCGGTCGCCGAGTCGGGGATGAAGTCGACGACGAAGGCGTACGGTTCGAGGACGGACTCGGGCACCTCGCCGGACTCGCCGAACGCGGCGATCTCCCCCCAGCACGGTGCGCCGAGCGAGCCGCTGCGGTGCCGGACCGACAGGCCCGCGCACAGGTTGGCGAACCGCAGCCGCTCCAGAAGCGGGAGGCCGGCGAGCGTCCCGAACAGGAACCCCGCGCCGAACACGTCGCCGGCGCCGGTCGCGTCGAGCGGCCGCACCGGCAGCGCGTCGGTCTCGGCGACCTCGCCGGTCGCCGAGTCGATCGCGATGGCGCCCGCGCCGCCGCGCTTGACGACGACGACCGGGACCCGCTCGGAGAGGACGCGGGCGGCGTCCTCCGGCGTGCTCGTGCGGGTGTAGGCCATGGCCTCCACGGCGTTGGGCAGGAACACGTCCACGTGCTCCAGCCGGTCGAGGACCTCGCTGGACCACGTCTCGGTGGCGTCCCAGCCGATGTCGGCGAACACCGCGGCGCCCGCCCGCCGCATCTCCTTCGCCCAGCCCGGCACCGGATGCTCGATGTCGACGAAACAGGCGCGTGCGGCCGGCGGCGGGGAGCCGAGCACCGCCTCCGCGTCGCCCGTCTCGCCCGGGTCGAGGTCCGGCAGGGGCCTGGCGTAGGTGACCATGCTGCGGTCGGAGTCGTAGGCCAGCGACACCGTGACCGGGGTGGGCCAGTTCTTGATGCGGCGGGAGTGCCCGAGGTCGATGCCCTCCTGCTCGGCGAGCGTCCGCCACAGGTAGGAGCCGAACATGTCGTCGCCGAACGGGGCCGCGAGCCCGACCCGCAGGCCGAGCCGGCTCATCGCCACCGCGATGTTGGCGGCGCCGCCGGGCGCCGAGCCGAGGCCCTCGGTGAACATCTCGGTCCCGGGCGGCGGCAGCCCCGGCAGCCCGGTGAAGATCATGTCCATGAAGACCTGGCCGCTCAGGAAGACGTCCAGCTCGGGCGCCGGGCCCGGGTCGTCCCCGCCGCGCAGCAGGTCGCCCGCCGGGACCCGTTCGGCGCACGGGTCGGCCATGGAGGGTTCGGGCGGCTGCCCGGGGGCCGCGGCGCCGCCGGGCGCGGGGCGTTCCACCGGCAGGCTCCCGTCCAGGATTTCCACTGTCATGACGACTCCTCACGGGAGAAGACGGCGGCGACCTCGGGGATCCGGTCGATGTAGCCGTCGAGCAGCAGCCGGCCGATCCGCGCCGAGTCGACCAGGGGGTGCAGGGCGAAGGCCTTGGCGGCCTCGGTCCGCGAGCCGGTCACCGCCGCGCCGACGGTCAGCCGCTCGACGGCCTTGACCTGCTGCATCAGCCCGGCCTGGTGCAGGTCGGGCTGGTCGAGGGGGAGCGGGTGGACGCCGCCGGCGTCGACGGTGACGGGCACCTCGACGACGGCGTCCGGGGGCAGCGCGGTGACGGTCGCGCCGTTCCGCACGTTGAGGATCATGGTGGCGGGCTCGTCGCGGCTGATCGCGGCCATCACGTTCAGCGCGACCCGGGCGTAGCCCTCCTCGGCGGGGTCGACGCCGGAGTGGTCGTCGAGCGCCTCGCCGGTCCGGGCGCCCTTCATCTCGGCCATGTAGCTCGCGCTGCGGGAGGCGACCGTCTCGCGCCACAGCTCCATGGCCGCGCCGGCAGAGGCCGCCGCGATCCGCTCGTAGAACGCCTCCTGCTGCTTGAGCAGGAACTCGCCGCGCGTCTGCGGGGCGTCCAGGGTGGCGCGGACCGCCTCCCGGTTGAAGTAGTAGTAGTAGAGGTACTCGTTGGGGATCAGGCCGAGGTCGCGCAGCCACTCGCGGCCGAAGACCACGCCCTCCTCCAGCGTCCCGAGCAGGTCGTCGTCGGCCAGCAGGCGGGGCAGGACGTCCACGCCGTCGTGCAGGATGCGGCGCATCCAGCCGAGGTGGTTCAGGCCGACGTAGTCGAGCCGGATCCGGTCCGGGTCCAGGCCGAGCGCGGCGGCCACCCGCATGCCGAGGCCGGACGGGGTGTCGCAGATGCCGAGCACCCGGTCCCCGAGCACGCCCTGCATCGCCTCGGTGATCATCCCGGCCGGGTTGGTGAAGTTGATGACGTAGGCGTCCGGCGCGAGGGCCTTCACGCGATGCGCGATGTCGAGCATCACGGGGATGGTGCGCAGCCCGTAGGCGATCCCGCCGGGGCCGGTGGTCTCCTGTCCGAGCACGTTCAGGTCCAGCGCCACGCGCTCGTCGCACACCCGCCCCCGCAGGCCGCCCACCCGGACGGCGGCGAAGACGAAGTCGGCCCCCTCCAGCGCCTCGTCGAGCCCGGTGCTGGTGAACACGCGCGGGGCGTCCTCCGCTCCGGCGGCGAGCGCCGCGAGGACCTCGGCCATCCCGGCCAGGCGGCCGGCGTCGGAGTCCTGCAGCCAGACCTCCTCGATGCGCGGGGAGCCGGGGTCGCGCAGCAGGGCCTGGTACACGTAGGGCACCCGGAACCCGCCACCGCCGAGAATGGCCAGCTTCATGCGATGTACACCTTCCCGCCCGCCTCGCGGCAGACCTCCAGAGTCCGGGGGTCGGCCCCGGCCGTCGTGACCAGCGCGTCGACACGGTCGATCGAGCACACGCGCAGCGAGCCGGTGCCGGGGAACTTGGCCTCGGAGGCGACCAGCACCACCCGGTCCGCCGACTCCAGCATCGCCTGCTTGATCGGCGTCTCGACCTCCATGTCGTCCATGACGTGGCCGTCCGGCCGCACCCCGGTGCAGCTCAGGAACACCAGGTCGGCGCGGACCTGGCGGAGCGCCGTCTCGGTGAGCGAGCCGACGAGCGAGAGGTAGTTGCGCCGCACGACGCCGCCGAGCAGGCACAGCCGGACGGCGTCGTCGTCGCGCAGCTCGTCCAGCACGGCCAGGTTGGCCGTGATCACCGTGACCGGCCGGCCGCGCAGGTGCCGGGCGAGGAGCCGGGTGCTGGTGCCGATGTCGAGGACCACGACCATGTCGTCCTCCACCAGCTCCGCCGCCCGCTCGGCGACCGCCGCCTTCTCGGCGCTGTCGTGCTCGGCCGACGCCGCGAAGGAGATCTCCGGCGCCGCCGGGCGCGGGGACAGCGCCGCTCCCCCGTAGGTGCGCATCAGCTCGCCGTTGCGGTCGAGCACGTCGAGGTCGCGGCGGATCGTGGACTCGCTGACCTGAAGGGTCTCAGCCAGCTCCCGGACGGAGGCGGCGCCCTTGGCACGCAGGGACGACACGATCTGCGCCCGTCGGATGCTCGATGTCACGCGGTGGAAGGTAACACCGCTGCTCGACATCCGTCATCACCCTGGCGGAAACCTGCTCGAAGTCCGTCATTCGCTTCTCTGACGTGCGCGGACACGGTCAGGACGGTGGTGAAGTCAGCGGGCGCTGTCGAGGGCTCGGAACGTTCCATAGACGGTGCGGGCGGAGGGTCCGCAGGCCGCCGCGCGGGCTGTCAGGACGGAAGGTCAAACCAGCACAAAGAGGACCCTTGACGACCACATAATTCCGACCTTAAATCATGATGTGAAATAACGCGCGTGTTCTGAGGGCCCCCGCTCACCCACCCACGCGAAGGAGATGCGCATGCATCCCGTCCCACCCCGAGGGCCGTCCAGGAGAACCTGGCCGGCCGCCGTCTCCGCCCTGTTGGTCGTGGTCGCGCTCGCCGCGCCGGGCCCGGCCGGTCGCGCCGCCGCGGCGGCGTGCGGCTCGTCGGACGCGGCGCTGAACCGGCCGGCGACCGCCTCGTCCACCGAGAACGCGTCCTTCCCCGCCTCCGCCGCCGTCGACGGGAATCCCGCGACCCGCTGGTCGAGCACCTTCGGTGACCCGCAATGGCTCCAGGTCGACCTCGGCACAGCCCAGGACATCTGCCAGGTCGCCCTCACCTGGGAAGGCGCCTACGCCGAGGGCTTTCAGATCCAGGTCTCCGACAACGCCGCCAACTGGACCTCGCTCTACTCCACCACCGCCGGCACGGGCGGGAGCCAGACCCTCAACGTCGCCGGCAAGGGCCGCTACGTCCGTATGTACGGCACCGCCCGCGCGACCCAGTGGGGATACTCGCTGTTCGGGATGGCCGTGCACACCGGCTCCGGCGGCGGCACGCTCCCCGGCGGAGGCGACCTCGGGCCCAACGTGCTCGTGTTCGATCCGTCCATGAGCACGTCCGACGTCCAGGGCAGGCTCGACGCGGTCTTCCGCGAGCAGGAGAGCAACCAGTTCGGGACGGCCCGGTACGCGCTGCTGTTCAAGCCGGGCAACTACAACGTCAACGCCGACCTGGGCTTCTACACCTCGATCGCCGGCCTCGGCCGCAATCCCGACGACGTCACCATCAACGGCGGCGTGACCGTGGACGCGGGCTGGTTCGGCGGCAACGCCACGCAGAACTTCTGGCGGTCCGCCGAGAACCTGTCGATCACCCCGTCCGGCGGGGCGGACCGATGGGCGGTGTCGCAGGCCGCGCCGTTCCGCCGCATCCACGTGCGCGGTGACCTGAACCTCGCTCCCACCGGCTACGGCTGGGCCAGTGGCGGCTACATCGCCGACTCCAGGGTGGACGGCCAGGTGCAGCCGTACTCGCAGCAGCAGTGGCTGACGCGCGACAGCCGGATCGGCGGCAACCTCAACGGCGTGTGGAACATGGTGTTCTCGGGCGTCGAGGGGGCGCCGGCCCAGAGCTTCCCGAACCCGCCCTACACCACGCTGAACACCAGCCCTGTGACAAGGGAGAAGCCGTACCTGTACACCGACGCGTCCGGGGCGTACGGCGTCTTCGTCCCGGCGCTGCGGCGCGACTCGCGCGGGACGACCTGGTCGGGCGGCTCCACGCCCGGATCCTCCATCCCGTTGTCGCAGTTCTACGTGGCCAAGCCCGGAGACTCGGCCGCCACCATCAACGCCGCGCTGGGCCAGGGCCTCAACCTGCTGTTCACGCCCGGCGTCTACCACCTGGGACAGACGATCAACGTCACGCGTCCCGGCACGGTGGTGCTCGGCATCGGGTACCCGACCTTGGTCCCCGACAACGGCGTGGCGGCGATGAGCGTGGCCGACGTCGACGGCGTGAAGCTGGCCGGGATACTGTTCGACGCCGGGACGGCCGAATCGCCGGTGCTGTTGCGGCTCGGCCCCGACGGCGCGAGCGCCGACCACGCCGGCGACCCCTCGTCGGTGCAGGACGTCTTCTTCCGGATCGGCGGCGCAGGGCCCGGCAAGGCGGCCACGAGCCTGGTGGTGAACAGCGACGACGCCCTGCTCGACCACATCTGGGCGTGGCGCGCCGACCACGGGAGCGGTGTCGGCTGGACGGTCAACACCGCCGCCAACGGCGTGGTCGTCAACGGAGACGACGTCACCGCCTACGGGCTGTTCGTCGAGCACTACCAGAAGTACCAGCTCGTCTGGAACGGCGAGCGCGGCAGGACGGTCTTCTTCCAGAACGAGATGCCCTACGACCCGCCGAACCAGTCCGCCTGGCGGAGCGACTCCCCCGACGGCTACGCCGCCTACAAGGTCGCCGACTCCGTCACCGCGCACGAGGGCTGGGGCCTCGGCAGCTACTGCTACTTCAACGTCGACCCGTCGATCGTGGCGGCGCGCGGCTTCGAGGTCCCCGACCGGCCGGGCGTGCGGTTCCACGACCTGCTCACGGTCTCGCTGGGCGGCAACGGGGTCATCCGGCATGTCGTCAACGACACGGGCCCGGAGGCCTCCGGTACCGACACCGTCCCGGCCAACGTGGTCGGCTACCCCTGATCCACTCTGGCGTCCCCGCGGGCCCGCCTCCGGGCGGGCCCGCGGGCCTCCGGTCACGGATTGCCCTTCCATGCTCATACAAGAAGGATGAGCATGTTTTTCGAACGGAAACGCGCATGCGGAAGCGCGGAGGGCGAGGGCCGGGAGGCCGGGCGTGAAAAGGCTCGTGGCAGTTCTCGCCGGGCTGCTGGTCCTGTCGACCGTGGCGGGCGCCGCGCCGACGAGCGCGGTGTCCGGCGGCGTACAGGTGCGGCCGGGCGATGACTGGACGCTGCCGGGCTGGGTCCGTCCGTCGGCGAACTCGGGGCTGTTCTCCGAGACGGCCGCCCCGGAGTTCGGCGTCGGCACGCGCAGCCTGGACCTGAGCTGGCGCCAGCTCCAGCCCGACGGCCCGGGGACGCTGGACACCCGCACCGCCGGCCTCGCCCAGGACATGGGCTTCCCGCCACTGAGTCGGCAGCTCGCGGACCGGCGGCCCTTCTGGGTGCGCATCTTCGCCAGCGGTTCGCGGTGGGCGCCCGCATGGGTGGCGGACGAGTGCGGCGTCGAGCCGCTCGGCCCCGACTACGACGGGCAGTACCACCTGCCCCTCTGGAACGAGTGCGTGTGGGGACGGCTGCTCGCGCTCTACCGCAGGGTCTTCGTCGACGAGGGCCTGCGCGCGGACCCGCGGCTGCGGCTCGTCTACGTCCCGGGTGCGTTCACGTGGGCGGAGTACGACTACGACATGGTCGGCAAGGCGGCCGAGCAGGGGCTGACGTTCGAGGAGTACCGGTCGTGGTACCGGCACGCCTGGCGGGATCTGACCGCCCTCTTCGGGCCCTACAGCACCAAACTCGTGTTCACCGGCGAGGACTATCCGTGGGGGCCGTGGGGGTCGAAGACGGACCTGTTCGCCAAGCAGGCCGTCGACGCGGGGCTCGGCATCCGGACGGGCATCACCGAGGTGTTCGACTTCCATCTGAGCGAGGCTCCGTCCTACGGCAGCCGCATCGAGCCCGACGAGCACATGACGGTGGACGAGTCCCTGCCCGTCCATGACGGACGGCATGTCGCCGCCACCGAGAACGAGTGCTTCAACGACTGCGGTTACCGCACGGACGAGCCGTACTACGCCGTGCGGCAGGCGAACCTCAAGGCGCTGCAACTGCGGACGAACTGGGTCTACGTGGTGCCGGGCCCGTCCTACATGAAGCAGTATCCGCAGCATTGGAGATGGGTGCGGCTGAGCATCGGCAAGACCGCCTCCGATTCACCGGACGCATGGGCCGCGCTACGCGATGCCGAGGACACCTACTGGAAGAACGCGACGGGGCCTTTCACCGGCGCCCGTGAGTGGCCGGGGCGCCCGTGGGTGCGCAACCTCGAACGCTGGCTCGTGCAGCGGGACGCCGGTCCGGACGGCAGGGCCCGCCGCTCCACCGCCGACGTCCACAGCGGTGTTCTCGGACCGGAGAACGGCACCGCCTACGAGGGACTGCGCACCGACCGCGCGAAGGGGCAGACGTCCCTGTACTTCGATCTCGACGACCGGTTCCTGCGCGGGCGGCACGAGCCGGTGCAGATCAAGGTGACGTACCGGGACGCGGGCGGGGGCGACTGGTGGGTCGAGCACCAGGGCGGACGCTCGCCGGCGGTGCGCCGCATGGGCGACGGGGCGTGGAAGACCGCGACGTTCCGGCTCCCCCGGCCCGCGTTCGCGAGCCGCCTCAACGGCGGCACCGACTTCCGGATCGCGACGGGCCCCGGCGGCGACCTGGACGTGCGCTTCGTCCGGGTGGTGCGGGTGCAGCCCCCCGCACGTTCATGATGTTTTCTGCTCTGTACTCTTCTGTTTCGAGCAGTAGTGAGCATAAAGTCTCAGAACAGATCGAACTCCGGGAGGGGCTCATGGCCGGGAACCGCATCATGACCGAGATCGCCGCGCAGCCGGAGTGCTGGCGGCGGGCCGCCGGGCTCGCCGACGGACTGCGGGACGCGCTGCCGGCCCGCGGGGAGCGGGTGGCGGTCGTCGGATGCGGCACCTCCCTGTTCATGGCGCAGGCGTACGCGGCGCTGCGGGAGGACGCCGGGCACGGGGAGACCGACGCGTTCGCCGCCTCGGAGATGCCGCGCGGCCGCCGCTACGACCGGGTGCTGGCGCTCACCAGGTCCGGGACGACGACCGAGGTCCTCGCCGTCCTGGACCGGCTCGGCGGCTCGGTCCCGACGACCGCGATCACCGCCGACCCGGACACGCCGGTGTCCCGCAGCGCCGGTCGGTTGATCGTCCTCGACTTCGCCGACGAGGAGTCGGTCGTGCAGACCCGGTTCGCCACCACCCAGCTGGCGCTGCTGCGCGCACACCTCGGCGAGGACCTGACGGCCGCCATCGCGGCCGCCGAGGACGCGGTGGCCGACCCCGTCCCGCCCGAGCTGCTGGACGTCGAGCAGATCACCTTCCTCGGCCGCGGCTGGACGGTCGGCCTCGCGCAGGAGGCCGCCCTGAAGATGCGCGAGGCGGCGTGCTTCTGGACGGAGGCCTACCCGGCGATGGAGTACCGGCACGGGCCGATCAGCATCACCGGCCCCGGCCGGGCGGTGTGGATGTTCGGCGGCCTCCCGGACGGCCTCGGCGAGCAGGTGGCCGCGACCGGCGGGCTGCTGCGCGCCGCGGGCGCCGACCCGCTCGCCGAGCTGGTCCGGGTGCAGCGGCTCGCGGTCGCCCGCGCGAGCGCGGCGGGCCTGGACCCGGAGCGTCCCCGCCATCTCACCCGCTCGGTCATCCTGGACGCCGCGCCCGGCGGTCCGGCGGCATGATCCTCACGGTCACGCTGAACGCCGCGCTCGACGACACCTACGAGGTGCCGGACGCGCGGCTCGGCGCGGTCCACCGGGTGGCCGCGGTGCACTCGCGGCCCGGCGGCAAGGGCGTCAACGTGGCCCGGGTGCTGCACGCCCTCGGACACGAGGTCGTGGCCGCCGGCCTGGCCGGCGGCGCCGCGGGGCGGCGCATCGAGGAGGGGCTCGGCTCCCTCGGCGTGCCCACCGCGTTCACCCCGGTCGCCGCGGAGTCGCGCCGGACGGTCACCATCGTCGGCGCCGAGGCGACGATGTTCTGCGAGCCGGGCCCGGAGGTGACCGGCGCCGAGTGGGCGGCGTTCCTCGCCGGCTTCGAGTCCCTGGCCCGGGACGCCGCCGTGGTCGTCCTGTCGGGGAGCCTTCCGCCCGGCGTCCCCCCGGACGCCTACGCACGGCTCGCCCGCCTCGCGCCCGGCCCGGTGATCCTGGACGCCGACGGGGAGGCGCTGCGCCTCGGGCTCGCCGGAGCCCCCGGCATCGTGAAGCCGAACGCCGAGGAGCTGGCCCGCGCGAGCGGCACCGGCGACACGGCCGCGGGGATCCGCGCGCTGCGCGAGGCGGGCGCGGGGGCCGTGGTCGCCTCGCTCGGCGCCGGCGGCGTCCTCGCCGCGACCCCGGACGGCGTCCTGCGCGCCGCGCTCGACCGTCCCGTCCCGGGCAACCCGACGGGCGCGGGGGACGCGCTCGTGGCGGGGCTGGCGGCGGGCCTGGCCGCCGGCCTGCCCTGGCCGGACCGCCTCCGCCGCGCCGTCGCGCTGGCCGCCTGCGCGGTCCGCTCCCCCGTCGCCGGCGAGATCGACCCCGCCGGGCTCCCCGCGCTGCTGCCCCGCGTCACCCTCCGGACCGAGGAGAACCATGCCGCTCGCCCCCATGAGTGAGGTCATCGCCGCACCGGCCGCGCAGGGCCGCGGGCTGGGGGCGTTCAACGTGATCCAGCTGGAGCACGCCGAGGCGATCGTCGCCGGCGCGGAGCGGGCGGGCGCGCCCGTGGTGCTCCAGGTCAGCGAGAACTGCGTCGCCTACCACGGCGCGCTCGCCCCGATCGGGCGTGCGGTGCTGGCGCTCGGCCGCGCCGCGTCGGTCCCGGTCGTCGTCCACCTGGACCACGCCACCTCGGCGGACCTCGCCCGCGAGGCGGTCGCCCTCGGGTTCGGGTCGGTGATGTTCGACGCGTCCGGCCTCCCGCACGAGGCGAACGTGGCGAGTACGGCGGAGGTCGCCGCCCGCTGCCGGGCCGAGGGGGTGTGGGTCGAGGCGGAGCTCGGCGAGATCGGTGGGAAGGACGGCGTGCACGCCCCGCACGCCCGCACCGACCCGGAGGAGGCCGCCGGGTACGTGGCCGCCACGGGCGTGGACGCCCTGGCCGTCGCGGTCGGCACGTCCCACGCGATGCTGACCCGCGACACCGTGCTCGATCTCGCGCTCATCGCCCGGTTGCACGCGGCGGTGCCCGTCCCGCTGGTCCTGCACGGGTCGTCCGGGGTACCCGACGACGGGCTCGCCGCCGCCGTCGAGCACGGCATGACCAAGATCAACGTGGCGACGCAGCTGAACAAGGTGTTCACCGCGGCCGTCCGGGCGCGGCTGGACGCCGATCCCGGCCTGGTCGACCCGCGCCGCTACGTCTCCGCCGGCCGCGACGCGGTCGCCGCCGAGGTCGCCCGGCTGCTGCACGTCATCCGAGCGGGCGGCCGACGCGATAGGTCACGTGGGTGACCAGGGGCGTCCGTGACGCGGCGACCGGCTCCAGCGCCAGGTCGCCGACGCCCTCGAACAGGCGCTCGCCCGCCCCGAGGACGATGGGGGCGATGTGCAGGCGCAGCTCCTCCAGCAGGCCCGCCGCGAGGTACTGGTTCACCGTGCTCGCTCCCCCGGCGATCGCGACGTCCCCGTCTCCCGCGGCGGCCCGCGCCCGGGCCAGCGCCGACTCGATCCCCTCGGTGACGAAGTGGAACGTCGTGCCGCCCTTCATCTCGACGCTCTCGCGCGGGTGGTGCGTCAGCACGAACACCGGCGCGTGGTAGGGCGGCTCGTCGCCCCACCAGCCCGTCCAGTCCGGGTTCCACGACGGGCCGCGGTCGGGGCCGAACATGTGGCGCCCCATGATGTAGGCCCCCGCCGAGGTGATCTTCGCGATCGCCTCGGCGTTGGCCTCCTGCTCCTCGAACATCCACCGGTGCAGCCGCTCGCCGCCGTCGCCGAGCGGCTCTTCCAGTCGCTGGTTCGGGCCCGCGGCGAAACCGTCGACCGATACCCCGATGTCACAGGTGACCTTGCTCATTGCGGTGCCTCCTAGGCCGGCGCCCCCGTGGCGCCTTCACCATTGGATCGGAGCGGCGCCCACGTTCTCGACATCCCGGGCCCAAGAAGATGAAATCCATTGAACCCGCGGCCGTGGGGTGGACGTGCTGTGAGGTGTCGCGTGCGCGGCGCAAGGCCGAACCCGGGAGGACGAGCTGACCACTGACAGCCGCTTGGAGCGGACCACAGACGAGGACGTGCCGGCCGACGCCCCTGAGGCGGGTGGGCCGTCGAGGCGGCGGCGGGTCGCGGCGAGGACGGTGACAGGAGCGGCGTTCCTGCTCGTGCTGGTCGCGCTGGTCGCGCCGGCCGAGTTCGCCCGCCTGGCCCCGGGGGCGTTCGTGCGCGTCCCGATCGAGGGCGTGGTCGGCGTCGCGCTGGTCCTCGTGCTCCCGGCCAAGGCGAGACGGTACGCGGCGGGCGCGGCGGGCGCCGTCCTCGGGCTGGTGCTCGTGCTGAAGGTGCTGGACATCGGGTTCGACGCGGTACTCGTCCGGCCGTTCGACCTGGTGCTGGACTGGCCGCTGCTGGGGCCGGCCGTGGAGTTCGTCAAGGAGTCGTCCGGGCAGGCGGGGGCGGTCGCGGCCGTCGTGCTGGCGGTGGCGCTGGCGGTCGCGGTGGTCGTGCTGACGGCGCTGTCGACGCTGCGGCTGAGCGGCGTGGCGGTCCGGCACCGACGCCCGGCGTCCTTTGCCGCCGGTGTGCTGGGGACGGTCTGGCTCGCCTGCGCCGTGCTCGGGGCGCAGTTCGTCCACGGTGTGCCGGTGGCGTCCAGGAGCGCGGCGGTCCTCGCCTACGACCACGCGCGGCAGGTGCGGACGAGCCTGAACGACCGCAAGGAGTTCGCCAAGGCCGCCGCCGTCGACAGGTTCCGCGACACGCCCTCCGACAAGCTGCTGACCGGGCTGCGCGGAAAGGACGTGGTCCTGGCGTTCGTGGAGAGCTACGGGCGGTCGGCCGTGGAGAGCCCGCAGTACGCGCCGCAGGTCGGCGCCGTGCTCGACCAGGGGACGCAGCGGCTCCGCAAGGCGGGGTTCTCCGCGCGCAGCGGCTGGCTCACGTCCTCGACGGCGGGCGGCGGCAGCTGGCTGGCGCACGCCACGCTGCTGTCGGGCCTGTGGGTGAACAACCAGCAGCGGTACCGCGCCCTGGTGAACAGCGACCGGCTGACGCTGAACGGGGCGTTCCACCGCGCGGACTCCCGGACGGTGGCGCTCATGCCGGCGATCACGCGGGCCTGGCCGGAGGCGTCCTTCTACGGCTACGACACGGTCTACGACGACCGGAACCTCGGCTACCGCGGACCGCGTTTCAGCTTCGCCACGATGCCCGACCAGTACACCCTGTCGACGCTCCAGCGCACCGAGCTGGCGAAGGAGGACCGGGCGCCGGTGATGGCGGAGACGGCGCTGGTGTCCAGCCACGCCCCATGGGCGTCCATCCCGCGGCTCGTCCCGTGGGACCAGGTCGGCGACGGCTCGGTCTTCAACGGGATGGGCAAGGGCTATGACGCCGCGTGGCCCGCGCCCGGCCGCATCCGCGCCGAGTACCGCACGTCGATCGAGTACACGCTGAACACGCTCGTCTCCTACCTGGAGACCTACGGCGGCAAGGACACCGTGCTGGTCTTCCTCGGCGACCACCAGCCCGCGCCGCTCATCACCGGGCCGGGCGCGGGCCGGGACGTCCCGATCACCATCGTGGCGAAGGACGGCGCCGTCCTGGACCGGATCTCCGGGTGGGGCTGGCAGGACGGCCTGCGCCCTGGCAGGGACACCCCGGTGTGGCCGATGAGCGCGTTCCGCGACCGATTCTTGACCGCGTTCGGAGGCTGAACGGAGATCGGGGGGACGGTCTCCGGGAAGGGTGGCGGCGTGACCTCCTTGTCCGCGGAGCCCGGACGGCCCGCGGCGCCTTCGGCCGAGCAGCCGCCGGGCCGGTTCCGCGCGCTGCACCGGCGCTGGCTGCTCGCGGCGGTCGTGGCGGCGCTGCTGGCCCAGATGGCCGCCGCGATGGTCACCACGGCCGTGCAGCAGAGCCCGACCGTCGACGAGCCCGTCTACATCAGCACCGGCGTGGTCTACCTCCGCCAGCACGACCTGCGCCACAACGCCGAGCACCCGCCGCTCGGCAAGCTGGTCATCGGGGCCGGGGCCATGCTCGCCGGCCCGCACCTGCGCGCCCCCTTCACCGGCAGCGACTACAGGCTCGGAAGGCAGTTCCTGTACCGGTGGGGCAACGACGCGCAACGGGTGCTGCTGGCCGGGCGGCTGCCCGTCATCGCGCTGACCCTGCTGTTCGGGCTGGTGGTCTTCGCGTTCGCCCGCGACCTCGCCGGTTCGGCCGGCGGCCTGGCCGCACTGGCCCTCTACGCCTTCTCCCCCGACGTCATCGCGCACGGGTCGCTCGCCACCCTGGACGTCCCCGCGGCCGGTCTCCTGCTGACGTCGGTGTGGCTGCTCTGGCGCGCCAGGCGCAGGCCGCGGCTCTACCTGCCGCTCGCCGGGGTGGCGCTCGGCGCGGCCATGGCGACCAAGATGAGCGCGCTTCCCGCGCTGCCGGTGCTCCTCGTCCTGGCGGCGGTGTCGGTCTGGACGTCCCGCCCGCCGCGCCGTCCCGTCGCGACCGCCGTGCTGTCGGCGGCCGGGGCCGGCGTCCTGGCCGTCGCGGTGGTGT
The DNA here is from genome assembly GCF_040639875.1 of Actinomadura sp. NPDC023710. NCBI lineage: Bacteria > Bacillati > Actinomycetota > Actinomycetes > Streptosporangiales > Thermomonosporaceae > Actinomadura > Actinomadura sp. NPDC023710. The sequence goes on along the minus strand of NZ_JBFAGB010000036.1, from coordinate 44,507 downwards.
GGGCGAGCTACCTCGCCGTTGACCCGCGCCTGCGCTGGGCGGCGCCCGCCGACCTGCCGTCCGCCGGAGGGCTGCGCGGGCTCGCCGCAGGCTGGCTGCCGTTCCCCCGGCCCTTCCAGGACGGGATGCGCGCGCAGTTCGGATTCGAGAACATGCGGTGGACGGGCTTCCTGTTCGGTGACGTCTACCGGGGCTCTCGCTGGTACTACCTGCCCGCCGCGCTGCTGGTGAAGACGCCGCTGGGCATGCTCGTCCTGTGGGCGGCGGGCGTCGCCGCGATGGCGGCGCTGCCCCGGCTGCGTCCGGCCGCGCCGTACCTGCTCGCGCCCACGGCCGTGCTGCTGGCGGTGGCGATGACCGGGTCGCGCGACCTCGGTGTCCGTTACGCCATCTTCGTCCCGCTCTTCCTGGCGGTGGCGGCGGGCGGCGCGGTCCTCGTCCGGTGGCGGTGGGCCGGGGCCGCGACGGTCGCGCTGCTGCTGTTCGTCGCGGTCAGCTCGCTGCGGGCCTTCCCCTACTACCTGCCGTACTCCAACGAGGCGTTCGGCGGCCCGTCCAAGACCCACCTGCGCCTGCACGACTCCAACGTCGACTGGGGCCAGGACCTCGGACGGCTCGCCGACCGCCTCCGGGAGCGGTATCCGGGCGAGCCGGTCTGGCTGGTCTTCAAGGGCAGTGGCCTCCCGTCCGCCTACGGCATCCGCGCACGCGACCCGCTCACCGCGCCGCCCGGCGAGGTGAGCGGGCTGCTGGTGGTCTCCGACAGCTGGATCGTCAAGAACGACCCGCGGCTGATGCCGCTGATCCGCGGCAGCGAGCCGATCGACGAGGTCGGGTACTCCGTCACCATCTTCCGCCGGCCGGCCCTGCGCCCGTAGCACCTTTCCGGGCTCCGAGGCGGGCCGCGCGAATCAGCGGCGGCGGGCGTGGGCGCGGGACCAGAGCGCCGCCCAGCCGCCGTGCGCCAGCCAGGACTCAGGGACGCGGAGGCCGTGCTCGGCGATCTCGTCCCAGAACACGGCGGTGTCGGTTCCGAGCTCGCGCGCGGCGGGCAGGGCCCGCTGCCAGGGGCCCTCCTCGTCCTCCAGCGTCGTGGCGGGGTAGCCGGGGACGGAGGTGGTGCGCGGCGGCGCCACGGGGACGAGGCGGATGTCCGGCCCGGCGCAGGTGGTGGCGATGGTCAGCGCGCACAGCAGCGGCTCGGCCGTCGGCTTCGCGAAGGCGCGGGCGATGACCGGGTCGTCCCGGACGGCGAGGAGCCCGATCGCGCGGCGGACGCGGCGCGCCACCAGGTCGAGGGAATAGGCGTCGGCGACGGCGGGGAGCTTGACGAGCCTGCGCAGCGTCTTCGGCAGCGGCGGCTCGCCGAGCAGGAGCGGAAGCTGGTCGAAGCGGCCCCGCAGCGCCGGGTCGAGGGCGTCGAGCGCGGAGCGCAGGGGGCGGAGGCCGGAGGCCGTCCAGAGCCGGACCAGATCGGTGGCGCCCTCGTCCAGGGCGCGGCCGACGGCCCCGGTGAGCTGCGGGGCGCCGAAGCGGCGCAGCCGGGCGAGCGCGGCGTCCGTCCCGGTCCCGGCCACGGCGGACAGGGCGCCGAGCGCCTCCGGGGCGGCCTGCGCCCACGACCGGAGCGCGAGCTCGCCGAGGGCGGGGCCGGCCTCCTCGACGAGGCGGGGCGCGGCGCGCCGCCGCGCCGGACGCGGCGGCGGGAGCTCGTCGGGCGCCTGCGCGGTCTCGTCCCTGACGGCACCGGGTACCGCGGCGACCCAGTCGCGGAACCGCTGTTCGAGGGCCTCGTCCGGCGCGTCGTTGAACCTCGCCGCGATCTCGGCGACGCGCCAGCCCCGGGACGCGGGCCGCAGCGCGACCAGCTCCGCGTTCACGACCAGCAGGCCGTCGGCGTCGTAGAGGCCCGCGAGTCCGCTGCGGCCCTCCCTGGCCTCCTCGACGTAGGCGGGTCCCGCGATGCAGTTGCCCATGTAGTCCGCCCATCCGGCGACGTCCCGGGCACTGCGGGCGATCTTGAGCCGGAGGCGGGTCCCGGGGACCGTCGTGCCGTCCAGCGCGGCGAGCGGCGCCGGGACGGCGAAGTCGCCGGTGAGCGCCTCGGCGATCGCGGTCGCCGACATCAGGCCCGCGGTGAGGGCCGCCCACATGCGGGGCGCCCGGGGCGGGACGCCCCCGAGCGCGACCAGCTGCGCCGCACCGGAGACCGCGCCCATGACCGAGTCGAGGCGCGGGGTCAGCGGCTCGCCGGCCGGAGGCGGGTCGTGGTCGAACCACGGATCGCCGGTACCGGGGGTGGGCTGCGCCCGCTCGTGCCCGTACAGCCGGGCGAGGGCGTCGACCAGGTCGGCGTACCAGAGGAGGTCGGCGGCGGTCTCCGCGGTCGCCGGGTCCTGATCGGGGGTGAGCCTGCGGCGAAGCGGTTCGAGGTCTCCCAGCATCGGCCCGGTCCACGGCGCGATGCCGTCCCACTCGGCCGGAGGGCGGCCGTACCCGGCCCCCTCGCGCCAGCTCTGCAGGCTGGGCGACCACTCGCGCAGCAGGTCGTCGTGCGTCCCGACCATGTCGCCCATCACACGTCCGACGTCCTCGATGACGACGAGCGCGAAGTCGCGGGCGCAGGCCAGGCGCGGCCTCGTGTAGGCGGCGAACTTGGCGTCCATCGGCTTGCCGGCGGCCAGCCTGCGCGCGAGGTCGCGGACGTAGGCGCCGGGACGCACGGGGAGGCCGGTCAGCCCCGGCACGCGCCGTGCCGCCTTCCCGGCGGCCCAGTCGGGCATCAGGGACGCGGCCGCGCGCAGCACCGGGGCCGACCGCTCAAGGCCGTCCTCCAGGCCGTGGTCGGCGACGGCAGCGGCGGTCCGGAGCAGCGCGGTGGCGGCGATCGCGTCCGCGAAGACGCGCTGGAGGCGCTCGTGCCAGTACCAGCGGCCGGGGGTCCAGCGCGCGATGTCGGCGAGCGAGGGCTGCTCGTTCTCCAGGTCGATGCGCACCTGCCACAGGATGTGCTCGTCGTCGTCGTGGCGGCGGCGCTTGCGCAGGTCGGCGACCCGGTCGCGGCGGCTCTGCGTCGCCAGTCGCGCGTCCCGGCGGGCGAGCCCCGTCCGGCGCTCGGCGACCCGCTCCCACAGGTCCAGGATCAGCGCGAGCCTGCGGGGCGGGGCCACCTGCTCCAGCACCTGCCGCAGGTACCCCGCGAGCACCGACGGCGATCCGCCGGGGGTGAGGTCGACGCCTTCGGGAGCCTCCAGGGCGAGCACCCGTTCGAGCTGCTCGGGGCCGAGGACGTCGCTGGCCGCGGACGCCAGGTGCAGCGCCGCCCAGCGCCCCTCCTCGGCGGCCCGCGCGGCGGCCGCGCCGACCCGCCTGGTGACCGCGGGGCCGAAGAGCGCGACGAGCACCCCCGCCCGCTCGCCGAGGCGGTCCGCGCCGTGGAGGCCGACGGTCCGGAGCGCGGCAAGGACGGCGTCCCGCTGGTCCCCGCGCGCCCCGTCCAGCCGCGCGGAACGGAACCCGCCGCCAAGGTCGACGCCCGCGCCCGCGGCGACGGCGCCCCCGTCGGCGACGAGCACCGACAGCTCCCGGACGGCGTTCGCCACGTCCCCGGCCGGAGCCCGCTCGGGTCCCAGCGCGACGGGCGTCCCCGGCCGCGCGTCCGCCTGGTCCAGCAGCCGTCGCGGTCCGGAGGGCCGGGCGATCCAGGCATGGCGCCCGGACGCCACCACTCCCCCAGAAAGCCGGATCTTCATTCGCCCCATCTTCCTCCCGGCGGCCGCACCGGCCAACGGATTTCCCCGCATCCGGCGACCCGTGTGGTTTTCTGAGGGCATGTACGACGTGATCATCGCGGGCGGCGGGCACAACGGCCTGGTCGCGGCCGCCTACCTGGCTCGCGCCGGCGAGCGCGTGCTGGTGCTGGAACGGCTCGGGCACTTCGGCGGGCTGGCCGTCTCGGCGCGCGTCTTCCCCGGCGTGGACGCGCGGCTCTCGCGGTACTCCTACCTGGTGAGCCTGCTGCCGTCGCGGATCGTCCGGGACCTCGGCCTGCGCGTCGAGCTGCGCGGCCGGCGGTTCGCCTCGTACACGCCGGTCGGCGACGGCGGCCTGCTGATCGACAACGAGGATCCCGCGCGGACGGCGGCGTCCCTCAGGGCCGACGCCGACGCATGGCGGAGGTTCTACGCGATGGCCGGGCGCGTCGCCGAACGCGTCGCGCCGACCCTGCTGGAACCGCTGCGCGACCGCGCCGGGCTCCGGGAGGCGGTGGACGACGGGGAGGCGTGGCGCGAGCTGTTCGAGCGCCCCATCGGGGACGTCGTGGACGAGCGCTTCACCGACGACACCGTGCGCGGCGTCGTCCTCACCGACGCGCTGATCGGCACGTTCGCCGACACCCGCGATCCCGCGCTACTGGCCAACCGGTGCTTCCTCTACCACGTCATCGGGAACGGGACCGGCGACTGGAACGTGCCGGTCGGCGGCATGGGCGCGGTGACCGGCGCCCTGGCCGACGCCGCCCGCGCCGCCGGGGCCGAGCTGCGCTCCGGCATGGAGGTCCTGCACGTCGACCCGGCCGGAGAGGTGACGTTCCGGGACGCGGACGGCGCCGAGCACGCGGTCTCGGCCAGGTGGGTGCTGGTCAACATGCCGCGTGAGAGCTCGGCCGAGGGGTCGCAGCTGAAGGTGAACATGGTGCTCTCGCGGCTGCCGCGGCTGCGCGACCCGTCCGTCCGGCCGGAGGAGGCGTTCGCGGGCACCTTCCACATCAACGAGGGCCGGGAGCAGATCGACAGGGCCTATCGCGAAGCCCGCGACGGCCGCGTTCCGGCCGTCCCGCCCGCCGAGGTGTACTGCCATTCGCTGACCGACCCGTCCATCCTCGGACCGGAACTGCGGGAGGCCGGGGCGCACACCCTGACGCTGTTCGGCCTGCACATGCCGGCGCGGCTGTTCCGGTCGGACCCCGAAGGGTCGCGCGCCGCGGCGTTGCGCGCGACGCTGGCGTCGTTCGACGCGGTGCTCGCCGAGCCGATCGAGGACTGCCTCCTGCGCGCCCCGGACGGCACGCCGTGCCTGGAAGCCAAGACGCCCGTCGACCTGGAGAACGGAGTCGGCCTCCCGGGTGGGCACATCTTCCACCGCGATCTGTCGTGGCCGTTCGCGGAGGCGGCCGGGGAGCGCGGGCGGTGGGGCGTCGAGACCGAGCACCCGCGCGTGCTGCTGTGCGGCGCGGGCGCCAGGCGGGGCGGAGGCGTCAGCGGGATCCCCGGCCACAACGCGGCCCGCGCCGTCCTGGACGCCGGCTAGGAGCGCCCGCAGGCGCGGTGCAGGGCCGCGACCGCGGCAGCGGGGTCGTAGGCCGGCAGCACGGCGGCAAGGTGACCGTCCGGGCGGACGATGTGCACCGTGTCCGGGCCGGCGTGCAGGGCCGTCCGCAGCACCCCGTCGGCGTCGATGGAGTCCAGCGCGAGGACCTGGTGCGGGACGCCGGTCGGCAACCTCCCGCCGTGCACGCCCTGGGTGAGGACCACGAACCGCGTGCCGAACAGGCGGCGCAGGCGGGTCGGCTCGCCGTCCACGACGCACGGGCCGTCCGGGCAGAGGACGCCCGGCAGCGGCGGGCGGACGAGCCCGGGACCGCGCGGGAAGTCCTCCACCGGCCCGGCCGGGGTCGTCAGCGGCGAGTCCAGGTACCAGAACGGCTCGGCGAGCCTGCCCGAGTCGATGATCGTGCGGGGGTCCGGGTGCGTCCGGGCCGCCTCCAGGGACTCCAGCCGCCGGGCCCGCTGCCGCGCGGTCTGCGGCACGAGGAACTCCATCGTCCGCGTGGTCACCCGCAGGTTCTCCCCGGCGGCGGCCCGGCGCTCGGCGTCGTAGCTGCGCAGCAGCGCGGGCGGGGCCCAGCCGTGCCGGACGAACGCGAGCTTCCAGGCGAGGTTCTCCGCGTCCTGCACGCCGGAGTTCAGGCCGCGGGCGCCGAACGGCGCGTAGACGTGGGCGGCGTCCCCGGCCAGGAACGCGCGGCCGGACGCGAACGCCGCCGCGCACCGCTCGTGGAACCGGTACACGGTGGCCCACACGACCTCGTACGGGACGTCCCCGGTGATCCTGCGGATGCGGGCGTCCAGCGCCCCCGACCCGCGCTCGGCGTCGAGGTCGTGGTCGGCGGGGACCTGCCAGTCGATGCGCCACGTCCCGTCCGGGCACTGGTGGACCAGGACCTGGCGCCCGGGGTTCCATTCGGGGTCGAAGAAGAACCGCCGCTCGCTCGGGAACGGCAGGTCCGCCCGGATGTCGCAGATGAGGAACCGGTCGGTGAAGGTGCGGCCGGGGAAGCCGATGCCGAGCAGGTCCCGGACGGCGCTGTGCCCGCCGTCCGCTCCGACCAGATGGGTGCCGCGCACGGTGACCCCGGCGTCGGCCTCGACTCCGTCCCCGTCCTGGCGCAGCCCGGTGACGCGCTGCCCGTACCGGACCTCCACCAGCGGTTCGGCCGCGGCCCGGTCTCGCAGCCACGCCTCGACCTCCGCCTGGGAGATGTTGATCCAGGGCGGCACGGCGCTGCGTCCGGCGTCGGGGAAGGTGACGGCGAACAGTTCGTCCCCGCGGTAGTAGGTGCGGCCGGTCGTCCACGTCACGCCGCGCGCGATCATCGGTTCGGCGCACCCGACCCGGTCGAGCACGTCGAGGACGTCGCGCTGGAAGCAGATCGCCCGGGACCCGGACGGATCGCGGCGGGCGGCGGCCTCCAGCACCACGGACGGCACGCCGTGCCGCGCCAGCAGCAGCGCCGTGACCAGGCCGACGGGACCCGCGCCCACGACGACGACCGGTTCGCTGTCCCTCACGCGTCCACCTGATCACGTCGGGGCGTTCCCGGCCACCTCCCGTGCGCGCTCCGCGGCGGCCCGCTCGATCGTCTGGTCGGCGACCCGCCTGTCCTGCCAGCCGCGCACATCGGTGCCCTTGCCGGGCTCCAGGTTCTTGTAGATGTCGAAGAAGTGCGCGATCTCGTCGAGGACGTGCTCGTGGACGTCCCGCAGGTCGCGCATCCCGGCGTAGCGGACGTCCCCGGCCGGCACTGTGAGGATCTTGCCGTCGGGGACGCCCCCGTCGAGCATCCAGAACACCCCGATGCTGCGCACCTTGATCACGCACCCGGGGAAGGTGGGCTCCTCCAGCAGCACCATCGCGTCCAGCGGATCCCCGTCCTCCGCGCACGTGCCCGGGATGTAGCCGTAGTCCAGCGGATACTGCGTCGAGGTGAACAGCATCCGGTCGAGCCGGATGCGGCCGAGCCGGTGGTCCATCTCGTACTTGTTGCGCGATCCCCGGGGGATCTCGACGATCATGTCGATCTCCATGAATCCCTCCCCAGGGGAGCACTACCCACCAGTCGCCTCCCGCCACTTCAGTGGGCGGCGGCGTTCCAGTCGGGGCCGGCGCCGATGGCGACCTCCAGGCCGACCGCGAGCGGGTAGGCCGTCGTCATCCCGGTGCGGACGATCTCCCGCACCGCGTCCGCCTCGCCGGGCGCGACCTCCAGGACGATCTCGTCGTGCACCTGGAGCAGCAGGCGGCTGGCCAGCCCGGCGGCGGTGAGCGCCTCGTCCACCCGCAGCATCGCGATCTTGACGATGTCCGCGGCGGAGCCCTGGACGGGGGCGTTGAGCGCCATCCGCTCGGCCGTCTCGCGGCGCTGCCGGTTGTCGCTGTTCAGATGGGGCAGGTAGCGGCGGCGGCCGAGGACCGTGCGGGTGTAGCCGGTGGCGCGGGCCTCGGCGACGACGTGGTCGAGGTAGTCGCGGACGCCGCCGAGCCGCTCGAAGTAGGCGTCCATCAGCGGGCGCGCCTCGGCCACGGGGATGCCGAGCTGCCTGGCCAGGCCGAACGCCGACAGCCCGTAGGCCAGCCCGTACGACATCGCCTTGATCTTGCGGCGCATGTCCGGCGTGACGGCGTGCGGGCGGGCGCCGAAGACCTGCGCGGCCATCGTGGTGTGCAGGTCCTCCCCGGACGCGAACGCCGCCAGCAGCGTGGGGTCCTGCGACAGGTGCGCCATGACGCGCAGTTCGAGCTGGCCGTAGTCGGCCGTCATCAGCGAGGCGTGGCCCTCGCCGGGCGTGAACGCGCGGCGGATGCGCCGCCCCTCTTCCGTCCGGATGGGGATGACCTGCAGGTTCGGGTCGGCGGAGCTGAGCCGGCCGGTCGCGGCGACGGTCTGCTGGAAGCTGGTGTGGATGCGGCCGTCCGCGCCGATCTCCCGGATGAGCCCGGCGACCGTGGAGCGCAGCCGCGCCTGGTCGCGGTGGCGCAGCAGGATCTGCGGCAGGCCGTTGTCGGTCCGGGTGGCGAGCCAGGTCAGTGCGTCCAGGTCGGTGGAGTACCCCGACTTGATCTTCTTGGTCCTCGGCAGGTCGAGCTCGCCGAACAGCACCTCCTGGAGCTGCTTGGTCGAGCCGGGGTTGAAGCGGCGCCCGGCGATCTCGGCGGCCTCGTCGGCGGCGCGCTCCATCCCGGCGGAGAAGTACCGTTCCAGCTCGTGCAGGAGACCCGCCTCGACGTGCACGCCGGCGCGCTCGGCGCGGGCGAGCAGGCGCGACAGCGGCAGCTCGACGTCGCGCAGGACCTCGTCCATGCCCGTGGACGCCAGGTCGGCGGCGAACACGCCGGCGAGGTCGAGGACGGCGCGGGCGCTCAGCATCAGCCCGGCCGCGCCCTCGGCGGACGGGCGGCGCCCGAGATGGCGGCCCGCGAGGTCGGCGATCCCGTAGGCGGCCAGGCCCGGCAGGAGCAGGTACGCGGCCATCGCGGTGTCGGTGGCGATTCCGTCGAGGTGCCAGCCGCGCTCGCCGAACAAGCGCAGCAGCGCCTTCACGTCGTGCAGCGCCTTGGGCCGGCCGGGGTCGGCCAGCCAGGCGGCGAAGGCCCGCTCGTCCTTCGCGGTGAGGCCGGACGGCTCGAACGACGCGGCTTCCCCGTCGCCGGTGGCCAGCGCGATCCGCTCGATGTCGCCCGCGCCGCGCGCCCACGTGGAGTCGGCGGCCAGCCCGGTCAGACCCGTCGCGTGCGACCCCAGCCAGCCGGCCAGCTCGTCCGGCCCCAGCTCCCGCCCCTGGACGGGCTCCGGTTCGGCGTCCTCCGGGGGACGTCCACCCCCCGGGTCGGCCGCGAACAGGCGCTGCCGGAGGCTGGCGTTGCGGAACTCCAGCTCGTCCAGCAGGGAGGTGAAGGCGGTCAGGTCGTACGGGCGCCGCCGCAGGTCGGCGGGCGCCACCGGGAGGTCCAGGTCGCGCACGAGCTCGGTCAGCCGCCGGTTCAGCGCGACCGTGTCGGCGGCGGCGCGCAGCTTCTCCCCCGCCTTGCCCTTCACCTCGCCCGCGCTCTCCAGCAGGACCTTCAGCGACCCGTAGTCGCGGACCCACTTGGCGGCCGTCTTCTCCCCGATGCCGGGGATGCTCGGCAGATTGTCGGACGGGTCGCCGCGCAGCGCCGCGAAGTCGGGGTACTGCGCCGGGGTGAGCCCGTACCGCTCCCGCACCGCGCCGGGCGTGTACCGGATCATCTCCGACGCCGTCCGGTAGAAGTACAGGACGGTGACGTGGTCGCTGACGAGCTGCAGCACGTCCCGGTCGCCGGTGACGATCAGCACGTCCATGCCGTCCGCCTCCGCCGCCGTCGCCAGCGTCGCGATGACGTCGTCGGCCTCGTAGCCGGGCGCCCGCAGCACCGGCACGCTCATCGCGGCGAGCAGCCGGTCCAGGATCGGCAGCTGGCTGCCGAACTCGCTCGGCGACCGCGCCCGGGTGGCCTTGTACTCGGGGAACTCCTCGGTGCGGAAGGTCTGCCGGGAGACGTCGAACGCGACGGCCGCGTGCGAGGGGCGCTCGTCCCGCAGCACGTTGGCGAGCATGTTCGCGAACCCGTACACCACGTTGGTCGGCTGCCCGGAGGTGGTGGTGAAGTTCTCGACCGGCAGCGCGTAGAACGCCCGGTAGGCCAGCGAGTGGCCGTCCAGGAGCAGCAGGCGGGGCCGGTCGGTCATGTGTCACATCCTGGCACCCGGGGTACCGGGCATGAAACCGGCGGCGAGGGTGTTGGGGGCGGCATGACCAAGATCGAACTAGGACGGCTCGGCATCTGGCGCCCGTGGCCGCAGCTGAGCCCGGACCTGGCCAGGGACGTCGAGGACCTCGGCTACGGCGCGATCTGGATCGGCGCCTCGCCGGCCGATCCGGACATCGCCGGGGGGCTCCTCGCCGCGACCGACCGCATCGTGGTCGCCACCGGCATCGTGAACATGTGGAGCACCCCGGCCGAGGAGGCCGCCGCGGGCTACCGCCGGCTGAACGACGCGCACGGCGGCCGGTTCCTGCTCGGCGCCGGCATCGGCCACCGGGAGCAGAACCAGGCGTACCGCAGCCCGTACGAGACGATCGTGGATTACCTCGACCGGCTGGACGCGGAGGGCGTCCCGGCCGAGGGGCGGGTCCTCGCCGCGCTGGGGCCGAAGGTGCTGCGGCTGGCGGCCGAGCGGGCAGCGGGCGCCCACCCGTACCTGACCACGCCCGAGCACACCAGGTCGGCGCGAGAGATCCTCGGGGCGGGCCCGCTGCTGGCGCCGGAGCAGAAGGTCGTGCTCGAACCCGACCCGGTGCGCGCCCGCGCCATCGCCAGGGAGGCCCTGGGCCGCTATCTCGTCCTGCGCAACTACGTCGCCAGTTTCGAGCGGCTGGGGTTCACCGCCGAGGACTTCGCCGACGGCGGCAGCGACGCGCTCGTGGACGCGTTGGTCGCCCACGGCGACGCGGCGGCGGTCGCGGCGCGGCTGGCCGCCCACCTGGAGGCCGGCGCCGACAACGTCGCCGTCCAGGTGCTGACCGAGCCCGGCGGCGATCCTCGTCCCGCCCTTCGGTCGATCGCCGAGGTGCTGCTGTGACCGGGCCGCCGCTCTGACCCGGCGCACCGCCCCCGCGGGGGCGGACATGGCGAGGGACGCGCCCGGGTCCGGGCGCGTCCCTCGGTGCGACGGGTCCTACCGGGTCGCGTAGTTGCCGATCACGTCCGGCGTGGCGCGCTTCCCGGGCTGCGCCCGCCTGCGGGCGAGCTCGTTCCCGTTGACCGTCAGGGTGCTGTGCGCGAACAGCTCGGTGACCGCGGCGGTGCCGTCGATCATCTGGTCGAAGCCCTTCAGGTTCACGTTGTCGTAGCGGTCGCAGGCCTGGTGGTAGCACGGGTCGTAGGCGAGGCCCGCGGTGCCGCCGTACAGCTTCGCCTGCTCGGGGGTCTTGATCCCTTCGGCGCCGGTGAACAGGCCGCCGGCGGGGATGCCCACGGTGATGAAGGCGTTGTAGTCCGAGCGCCCGTTGAACGGAGTCGGGTCGGTGGGCAGCTTGCGCCGGCCGAAGTGGTCGACGAACGCCTTCTCGATCGCGCCGGATCCGGCCGGGGCCTCGACGTTGTTCTCGCCCGCGCTGTTGTCGCCGTCGTAGACGAAGTTCACGTAGTTGGGCGAGGCGAGCATGTCGAAGTCGAGCATGAGCGCGACCTTGTCGCGCTCGGCCTGCGGAAGGGTGTCGACGTAGTACTGCGAGCCGAGCAGTCCTTCTTCCTCCGCGCCCCAGAAGGCGAACCGCACCTTGTTGCGCACCTTGGAGCCGAGCTTGTTGATCTGCGCGGCCATCTCCAGCAGCGCCGCGGTGCCCGAGCCGTCGTCGTTGATCCCGGGCCCGGCGGCGACGCTGTCATTGTGCGCGCCGACCACCACGACGTTGTCGGCCCTGCCGCGCCTGGTGTCGGCGATGACGTTGGCGGCCTGGCGCTTGTCGTTCTGCGTGTCGGTCCTGACCCGCAGCGTGACGCCGCCGTTCTGCGCCTGCTGGACGAGGGCCTTGCCGACCGCGTTCGTCGGGCCGACCACGGGGATCTCGTACGGCGTGGACAGCGTTCCCCCGACCGGACCCGGCTCGGTGGGCAGCTGGTAGATGACGACGGCGGCCGCGCCGGCGGCGATGGCGTTGTCGGTCTTGACGGAGAAGAAGCAGCCGCCGCGCTGGATCAGCGCGATGTGGCCCTTCGGGAACCCGGCGAAGTCGCCGGCCTCGCACCCGCTGCCGGATCCGGTGGCCCCCGGGTCGACGGGGGTCGCTGGGGCGGTGACGTCTCCCGACCCGGAGTACTGCAGCGTCTCGAAGTCGCCGTGCGGCGCGAACGTCTTCGGATCGGGCGCGGTCTCGGCGAGGACCGGCTCCGACAGCTCCTGCCAGAAGTCGAACTCGAAGTTCTGGATCGTCGGCGTGTATCCGGCCCGTTTGAGCTGGTCCGCGATGTACTTGATGGTGATCTTGTTACCGGGCAGTCCCGCGGCCCGGTTGCCGCCGTTGGCGTCCGAGATCTTCTGCAGGTTCAGCTGGTGGTGCCGCACGTCGCTCAGCTTGACGAGCTTGGCCAGCTTGGACTGGGCCGGGCCGGCGGCTTGGGCGGGCGCCGCGGCCACGGTGGTGGCGGCGAGCGACAGCCCGGCGAGGACGGCTAGCGCGGCTCTGCGCATGCTCGGTCTCCGTTGGTGGGGGGGACAAAGTAAACCGAAGCTTGACATGTGTCATTTTCTGCAACAAGACACGACTCCGCATCAAAACGGCCAATATTGGCCTAGTTTTTCACCGTGTTAACACGGTTGACATGTCTCCGCCGATTCCCCCCGCAGCCCTTCATGGCCTCCATGCGATGTGCTCGGCAAGAACCGGAAGACCAATCAATTACAAGATCATTCAATTGCGGTCGACGCACTGACCTGCGACGACACTCGGGAAAGGGCGGGCGGTGCGCGGCGGGAGCGGCCGCGGCGGCTCAGTGCCCGCAAACCGCCGCGCACACGCCCGGGAAGCGATCGTTCACGCGGTGCACGCGAGAGATCACAAGTCGCCGCAGGTAAGACCTCTGGTCTCCGGCAAATCGAACTAAGTATGCTCCGGTCCCGCCAGGTCGGTCGGGGACGACCGGGGACGAAGACGATCAGGAGTGTGGGCCGGTGACCAAGCCCGAACAGGTTCATGGCTCCCATGAACGGCCGCGCACGCGGCCGGTCGGGCGGCGGATCGCGATGCTCCTCGCCATTCCGCTCGCCGCTCTCGTCGCGCTGTGGGTGTTCTCGGCGGGGACGACGCTGTCCGCCGCGCTGCAGCGGTCGGAGTTCACGCGGATGTACAAGGACGTCGGGCTGCCGGCCGGGACCGTCATCGGGGCGCTCCAGCGCGAGCGCGCCACCGCCGTGGCCGTCCTGACGGCGCGGACCGACGCCGGCAGGCGGGCCTACGCGGACCTCGCGGCCAAGACCGACGCCGCCGTGGCGAACTTCCGCTCGGCGGCCTTCAAGCCCCGCCTCAGGAACGCGATGGGCCCGGAACTCTGGCAGCGAATGGAGGCGCTGGACGACAGCCTCGACCAGCTCGAACCGCTGCGGACCCAGATCGACCAGGGCGCGGCCAGCACGGTGCAGGCCATCGACGCCTACAGCGGCTTCTCCGACTCGACGTTCCGGCTGCTGACGACGTTCATCAGCGTCAACGACACCGCGGTGTACCGGCAGAGCGCCGGCATCACCCACTTCTCATGGGCGAGCGACTTCATGCTGCGCGAGGACGCGCTGATGTCCGCGGCCGGCGCGCGCCGGCTGAGCGCGGCCGAGCGCATGGCCTTCGCGGGCTGGGCCGGCAACCGCGAGCAGTTCTTCTCGCTCGCCCGCACCGAGGTGACCGGCGAGCTGTCCCGGATCGTCGAGGATCTCGCCACATCGCCCGCCTACGGAAGCTTCACCTTGATCGAGAGCCAGATCCGCCGGCAGGGCCTCACTCCCGGCGTCCAGCAGTGGCGGGCGGGCACGCAGGAGCTGGCCCCGAAGTGGTTCACCTCCTCCTCCCGCCTCGGCGACGCCCTGAACGACGACCTGGTCGAGCCCGCCGGACACCGCATCATGCTGCGCTTCTACCTGGCCTGCGTCGTGGGCCTGCTGATCGTGGCCGCATCGGTCACGCTGTCGGTGCTGTTCGCCCGGCGGCTCGCGCGGGAGCTGCGGGACCTGCAGGCGTCCGCGCAGCGGCTCGCGCACGAGCGGCTGCCCGCGGTCGTGGCCCGGCTGCGGCGCGGCGAGAAGGTCGACGTCGACGCCGAGGCCCCGCGCCCGGAGCCGGGGCGGACGAGGGAGATCGCCCTGGTGGCCGACGCGTTCGACGCCGTGCAGCGCACGGCCGTCGGCACCGCGGTCGGCGAGGCCGAGCTGCGCGCCAGCATCAACCGGGTCTTCATCAACCTGTCGTGGCGCAGCCAGTCGCTGCTGCACCGGCAGTTGCGGCTGCTGGACCAGATGGAGCGGCGCGCGTCCAGCCCCGAGGAGCTGGACGACCTGTTCCGCCTCGACCACCTGACCACCCGCATGCGGCGGCACGCCGAGGGCCTGGTCATCCTGTCCGGGTCGCCGACCGTCCGCGCCTGGGACCACCCGGTCGCCGCCGAGGACGTGGTGCGCGCCGCGATCGCCGAGGTGGAGGACTACACGCGGGTGGAGGTGACCGGCGCGTCCTCGGCCGCGGTCACCGGCGACGTCGTCGCCGACGTCATCCACCTGCTGGCGGAGCTGATCGAGAACGCGGCGTCGTTCTCCCCGCCGGCCACGGAGGTCACCGTCAAGGTCGAGACCGTCGCCAACGGGCTGGCCGTCGAGGTCGTCGACCGGGGCGTCGGCCTGGAGCCCGACGAGCTGGCGGAGCTGAACCGGCGGCTCGGCAGCGCCGTCGAGTTCGACCTCGTCGACACCGAGCGGCTCGGCCTGTTCGTCGTCGCGCGCCTCGCCGCCCGGCACGGCATCCAGGTGTCGCTCCAGCCGTCCCCGTACGGGGGCACGACCGCGATCGTCCTCGTGCCGCACGCGCTGGTCGTCCTCGACGACGACTGGCACACGGCGCGCGGCCGCGGGGCCGGGGCGCCGCAGCCGGTCGGGTCGGCGGTCCTCGGGGGCGGGGGCCCGGCACGGCTCGGCCGCCCGGCGCGTCCGGCACTGCCCGGCAGGATCGTCCAGGCGCAGCCGTCCGACGAGTTCGCCGGCCTGCCCGCCGGGCCGGCGGTGCCGCCGCCGGCGCCGCCCTCCGACCCGCCCCTCGCCCCGCCGCCGGATCCGCCCGAGCCGTTCGCGGGACGGGCCCGGCCGAACGGCGCCGAGCCGCCGCCGGGCGGGGTGGAGGACAGCGAGGTCACGGGACGGCTCCCGCGCCGGGTGCGGCAGCGTTCCCTGGCCCCGCAGCTGCGCGGACGGTCCGCGCCGCGGCACGCCCAGCCCGCCGCGGCGGCGGGCGAGGACGATTTCGAAGAACCGAGCCCGGAGCTCAGCCGCGACCTGATGGCGTCGCTGCAGTCGGGATGGCTGCGCGGCAGGGTCGACGACGAACCGGGCGAGTCGGATCCACGTGATGAATGGGGGGAGTCATGATGCGGCAGGGCAACGCTTCCGGCGAGCTCGACTGGCTGCTCGACGACTTGGTGCAGCGGGTCGGGGAGGTCCGCCAGGCCGTCCTGCTGTCCAGGGACGGCCTGGTCATGGGCGCCTCAGGGGACGTCACCCGCAAGGACGCCGAGTTCCTCGCGGCGCTGTCGTCGGGTTTCCACAGCCTGGCCAACGGGGCCCGCGAGCACTTCCAGGCCAAGCAGGTGCGGCAGACCGTCGTCGAGCTGGACGGCATGCTGTTCTTCGTCATGCCCGCGGGCAACGGGAGCTGCCTCGCCGTGCTGAGCGACGCCGGCGGCAACGCGGGGCTGGTCGCCTACGAGACGACCATGCTGATCAAGCGGGTGCGGCGCACGCTGGCGGCCCAGCCGCGCGGTGCCGAGTCGCAGGATCCGCCGGTGCGCTCGGGCGCGTCAGGCTAGAGCCGGCAGTGGAGAGCCCGAGAGAGCGTTGGGTCGGGCCGGACGCCGGCCCGGTCGTCCGCCCCTACGCGGTCACCCGCGGGCGCACCCGCCCCCGCGGGCTCGTCCTCGACCTGGTGACCGTCCTCGTCGCGACCGGCCGGACCCCGGCCGACCGGATCTGGCTGTCGCGCGAGCAGCGGCGGCTGCTGGAGCTGTGCGGGCGGCCCTCCACGCCCGCCGATCTCGCCTCGGAGACCGACCTGCCGCTGCGGGTCGTGCAGATCCTGCTGGAGGACCTGCACCAGTACGGCCTGATCGAGGAGATGCCCCAGGCCGCGCAGACCGAACGCCCCGACCCCCGCATCCTCATGAGAGTGCTCGATGAACTCCGCCGCCTTTGACCCGACCGCCACCGCGCACGGGCGCGACGACGACGTCCCGCTCCACACCCTGAAGGTCCTGGTGGCCGGCGGCTTCGGCGTCGGCAAGACGACGCTGGTGAGCGCGGTGAGCGAGGTGCGCCCGCTGCGCACCGAGGAGATGCTCACCGACGCGTCCGTCGGTGTCGACGACCTCGGCGGCGTGGAGGGCAAGACCACCACGACCGTGGCGATGGACTTCGGCCGGCTGACGTTCTCCGGCGGCGTCCGGCTGTACCTGTTCGGCACGCCCGGCCAGGAGCGGTTCTGGTTCATGTGGGACCAGATCGCCTACGGCGCGGTGGGCGCCATCGTGCTGGTCGACACCCGCCGGCTCAGGACGAGCTTCGCGGCCATCGACTTCTTCGAGCAGCGGGGGCTCCCGTTCGTCATCGCGGCGAACCGGTTCGAGGGCGCCCGCCGCTACACCGTGGAGGAGATCCGCGACGCCCTCGACGTCGACCCGGAGATCCCGGTCATGATGTGCGACGTGCGGAGCCGGGAGGTGGCGCGGGGCGTGCTGGTGGCGCTCGTCGAGCACGCCCTGCAGGCGGACCGCGGCTAGCCGGCCGCCATCCGGGCCACGATGAGGGACGCGAGCGCGGCGTAGGCGGCCGAGTCGTCCAGGCCGGTCTGCGCCTTGATCTCGCCGCGGTGGATGGACTCCATCACCTGGCCGGCGACGGCGCCGACGAACGCGGCGTCGCCGCCGGGCGCCGCCTCTCGCACGAGGCCCTGCACGCGCCGCACCGCGTACCGGGTGTTGCTCTTGTAGATCTCCCGCGCGGGGGCGAACGCGTCCAGGTCGGCGAAGAACGCGGCGGACGCGGGGGCCAGCTCGCCCGAGATCGCCCGCAGGTAGGCGCCGACCCGCTCACGCGGGTCGGCGCTGTCGTCGAGCGCGGCCTCCACGCGGTCGGTGGCGCGGCGGAAGAAGGCCCGCACGACGGCCGTGATGATCTGCTCCCGGCTCGCCGCGACCGAGTAGAGCGTGCTCTTGGAGCAGCGCAGCAGCGCGGCCAGGTCCGCGACGCCCAGCTCGGCGAACCCGCGCTCCAGGAAGAGGTCCATGAGCCGGTCGATCAGCGTCTCGCGCCGCCGCGACGCCCGGGTCGCCCGCTCGTCCACCGAGGTCATGACGGCGACAGTACCAAATCGGGTTCGCCGGTACTGCTTTTGGTACGGTTGGCGGTGCCGAAAGGAGTCCGCCCATGCCCGCCACCCGGCACCTGCCGACCTCCGAGTCCGAGGACCTGATCGCGCTCACCCGCGAGATCGCGGCCAAGGAGCTCGCGCCGCACGTCGCGGACGCCGAGCGCACCGGGACGTTCCCCCGCGCGGTGTTCACGACGCTGGGCCGGGCGGGCCTGCTGACGCTGCCGTACCCGGAGGAGTTCGGCGGCGGCGACCAGCCCTACGAGATCTACCTGCAGGTCCTCGAGGAGATCGGGGCGGCCTGGGCGAGCGTCGGCGTCGGTGTCAGCGTCCACGCCCTGTCCTGCTTCCCACTCTTCGCCTTCGGCACCGACGAGCAGCGCACGCGGTGGCTGACCGGCATGCTCTCCGGCGAGCGCCTCGGCGCCTACTGCCTGTCGGAGGCGCACGCGGGCTCCGACCCGGCCGCGATGCGCGCCAGGGCCGTCCGCGACGGCGACTCCTACGTCCTCAACGGCGCCAAGGCGTGGACGACCCACGGCGGCGAGGCCGACTTCTACACCGTCATGGCCCGCACATCGCAGGAGAAGTCGCGCGGCATCTCCTGCTTCCACGTCCCCGCCGACACCCCCGGACTGGAGTTCGACGAGCCCGAGGACAAGATGGGCCTGATGGGCTCCACCACCGCGACCGTCCGCCTGGTGGACGCGCGCGTCCCCGCGGACCACCTGATCGGGCAGGAGGGCCAGGGGCTGGCCATCGCCCTCGCCGGCCTCGACGCCGGTCGCCTCGGCATCGCCGCCGTCGCCACCGGCCTGGCCCAGGGCGCGCTCGACACCGCCGTCGCCTACGCCATGGAGCGCGAGGCCTTCGGCAAGGCGATCATCGATCACCAGGGGCTCGCCTTCGTCCTGGCCGACATGGCCGCCGCCGTCGAGTCCGCGCGCGCCACCTACCTGTCCGCCGCCCGGCTCAAGGACGCGGGCCGCCCCTACGGCCGTGAGGCGTCGGTCGCCAAGCTGGTCGCCACCGACAACGCCATGAAGGTCACCACCGACGCCGTCCAGGTCCTGGGCGGCGCCGGCTACACCCGCGACTTCCCGGTCGAGCGCTTCATGCGCGAGGCCAAGGTCATGCAGATCTTCGAGGGCACCAACCAGATCCAGCGCCTGGTCATCTCCCGCCACCTCGCCCGCCAGCCGACGCGTTGACCTGCGGGCTTCCGGCGCGACCGCGCGCAACTTGAGCGATTGCGGCGGCCGAAAATCGGTCTAACGGCCATGAACTGGGCATATATAGGACACACCCATCATGGATCTCGGTGACGTCCGAGAACGGGGCAGCGAGCACGGGCCGACGTTCCGGGCGCCTGCGAGCCGACTCTCTGCAAGGGAGGGAGAGGACGTGGCGGACACCAACCGAGGCGTCGTGTACCAGGGGCCGGGCGAGGTCACGGTCGAAGACCTGGACTTCCCCAAGCTCGAACTGGCCGAACAGGGCGGGCGCAAGCTGCAGCACGGCGTCATCCTGAAGGTACTGGCCACCAATATCTGCGGTTCCGACCAGCACATGGTGCGCGGCCGGACGACCGCGCCAGCCGGGCTCACGCTCGGGCACGAGATCACCGGCGAGGTGATCGAGACCGGCAGGGACGTCGAGTTCATCAAGGAGGGCGACCTCGTCAGCGTCCCGTTCAACATCGCGTGCGGCCGCTGCCGCAACTGCAAGGAACGCCACACCGGCGTGTGCGAGAACGTCAACCGGGAACGACCGGGCGCCGCCTACGGGTACGTCGACATGGGCGGCTGGCACGGCGGCCAGGCCGACTACGCGGTCGTCCCGTACGCCGACTTCAACCTGCTCAAGTTCCCGGCCGATCGCGACACGGTGATGGAGAAGCTGCCCGACCTGGCGATGCTGTCGGACATCTTCCCCACCGGGTACCACGGCGCCCACACCGCCGGCGTCACGACCGGTTCGACCGTGTACGTGGCGGGCGCGGGACCGGTCGGCCTCGCGTGCGCGACCGCCTGCCTCCTGCTCGGCGCCGCCGTTGTGATCGTCGGCGACATGAACGAGCGGCGGCTGGAGCAGGCCCGGGGCTTCGGCTGCGAGACGATCGACCTGTCGGAGCACGCCGACGTGGGCGCGCAGATCGAGCAGATCCTGGGCGTTCCCGAGGTGGACGCGGCCGTCGACTGCGTCGGGTTCGAGGCGCGCGGCCAGGGGCACGAGGGTGCGGGGACGGAGCAGCCCGCGACCGTCCTCAACACGCTCATGGACGTCGCCCGCCCCGCCGCCGGGCTCGGCATCCCCGGCCTGTACGTCACCGGTGACCCGGGCGCGTCGGACGAGAACGCGAAGGAGGGCCAACTCGGACTGCGGATCGGCCTCGGCTGGGCCAAGTCGCAGTACTTCGTCACGGGCCAGTGCCCGGTGATGACGTACAACCGGCAGTTGATGATGGCGATCCTGTACGACCGGGTTCAGATCGCCCGGAACGTCAACGCGTCGGTCATCCCGCTAGAGCAGGCACCGCAGGGCTACGCCGAGTTCGACCGGGGCGCAGCGCGCAAGTACATCCTCGACCCGCACGGCATGGTGGGGGCCGCGGCCTGAGCCCCGCCCCCTGCTCGAACCCGCCGGCGATCCGCAGCGCCATCCGGGCGCCCTCTCCGGGTCGGCGCACAGCCGCGCCGTCCCGGCCGGGGGAACCCGGCCAGGCGCAGGTCGCCGGCGGATGCCATCGCCGCAGGTCCGCTAGCCGGGCCCGACGCCGCGCTCCCGCAGCCTGCGGGCGATGTAGTCGGCGGTGAACGGGGAGCCGTCCGCCAGTTCCTCGGGGCCGAGGCCCTTGCGGGCCGCGTCCGCGTAGGCGTCGAACAGGTGTTCCTTCGCGGCTTCGAGCTGCTCCGCGAGGTCTTCGTACCGGGTGGTGGCGAGCTTGACCTTCGCGCCGGCTTCCTCAGGACCCATGCGGCGCAGAGTATCGAAACCCCGTCGCGAGACCGGGCGATGGGTTTGTGCGCGGTTTGTGCAGCGTGTCACGGTCTGCCCTCGGCCCGGAACCTACCGTCGGGTCATGTGGCAGTTCGTCGTGTGGGGGCTCATGGGGGCCGCGGCCAACCGCACGCTGGCGTTCCTGGAGGCGAACCGGCGCGTGAAGGGGCCGCCCTGGCGCTACCCCAAGGGGCCGGGCGGCCGGTACTACCTGTTCGCCTGCGCTCTGCACTGCATGCTCGCCGCGATGGTGACGGCGGCGGCCGCGGCGAGCGACTTGATCAACACGCCGTGGCTGGCGTTCGCGTGCGGGGCGAGCGCCCCGGCCGTCATGGCGAAGCTCGGCCGGTACGCGCTCTGGGCCCTGCCGCCGGGCCCGGGCGGCGACGGTGAGGACGACGGGCCCGGCCAGGCCGGATGAATGGGGGATGGGATGCCGAATCCTGATCGCGGCTGGCGCGGGCTTCTGGAGGCGTTCTCGGACGCACCGGCCACCGGAGGGCCGAGCGCGGTACCGCCGGGCGGAGCGGGCCGGGCCCGGCGGCTGCTGGAGGCGTTCTCCGACGTATCGCCCGCCTTCGCCGCGGACGGGGCGGGGCCCGCGCCCGCGGCGGATCCGGTGCGGGCGCTCGCGCGGGGGGTCGTGACGTTCGGCGTCCTCGGGGCGGTGTGCACGGCGTGGGCCGCCGCTGAGACCGGGACGCTCGCGGCGGCGCTGCTCGCCGCGTTCACGTTCGCCGTCCTGGCCCTGTTCGTGGCGCCACTGGCCGGGTTCGCACGTGCCAGGGCCGCGTCGGCCCTGGCGCAGGGGGCCCGCGCGCGGTCCGCCGACCGTGCCGAGAACCTCCGCGACAGCTTCTGGCACGCGCTGGGCTCGGAGGAGCGCGACGCCGTCCGCGGCGTGGCGCGTCCGCGCACCTTCGGGCCGGGCGCGCCGATCCTGCGCCAGGGATATCCGGCCGACTACGTCGTCGTCCTCCGCTCGGGGTGGACGAAGGTCCGCGTCGACCGGGCGGGCGAGGAGCGGATCGTGGCGGTCCGCGGTCCCGGCGACCTCATCGGCGAGCGGGCGCTGTTCGAGGGCGATGCCTGGTCGGCCACGGTCATCGCGCTCGACACCGTGGAGGCGCTCGTCGTCGGCGCGGCGGACTTCCGGGGGGTCGTGGAACGCCACGCCGGTGTGCAGTCGGTGCTGGAGAAGCAGGCCCACGACCGCACCGTCGAGGCGGCGGCCCGCACCTCGGGCACCGAACTCGCCGACACCGAGCGCCAGCTGGCCGCGCTGTTCACCACGCTGGCGCGGGCGCGCGGCGGGGCGCTCCCGCTGACGGGCACCGAGCTGGCGGGCTGGACGTCGTCGTCGCCCGCGGCGGTGGCCAGCGTGCTCAACGAGTGGGACGGCGCGGGACTCGTCCATGCCGGGGACGGCACGATCGACGTCCTCGACCCGGTCCGGCTGGAGCGGCTCACGGCGGGCGGCGAGCCTCGCCCGGAGGCGGTGTCCGGGTCCCTGTTCCTCACGGGGCAGGACTGCACGGTCGTGTTCGCCGATGTGGTGGGGTTCGGCTCCCCGGACCGGACCGAGGCGGACCGAGCGGTGATCCGGGGGGTGCTGTTCCAGTCCCTGGAGGAGTCGTTCGCCGCCGCCGGAGTGGCCTGGGCGGCCTGCCACCGGGAGGACCGCGGGGACGGCATGCTGCTCGTCGTCCCGCCGGGGGTTCCGGTGAGCGCCCCGGCGGATCCGCTGGTGCGGGCGCTCGCCGAGCGCATCGACCGGTACAACGGGGGCGCGGCCGGGGGACGGCGCTTCCAGGTGCGGGTCGCGGTCGACACGGGACCGGTGCACGCAGGGCCGGAGGGGGTCACCGGAGCGGCGCTCGCCCGCGCCGCCAGGCTGCTGGAGTCGGACGTCCTGCGGCGGCGGCTCTCGGCCGTCGCGGCCGTCATCGGCCTGATCGTCTCCGCGGCCGTGCACCGCGGGATCGCCGGGGCCGGACCGGAGTTCGAGCCGGTCGAGGTGCGCGAGCCGGACCCCGGCGACGCCTGGCTGCGGCTCTTCCCGGCCGCCGGCTAGAGGCGGACGTACTCGTAGTCGAAGGGCTGACCGTTGATGCCGTTGCGGGGCGGCGCGATCCAGGCGGCGATCCTGCCGGTTTCGTGGACGGGCCGCATCAGCGACCGGACGTGCGTCTTGTCGACCTCCGTCGGAAGCCAGGCGCCCATGCGCCGCTCCCACTCGGCGGCGTCGAGCATCTCGCCGTCCGGCGCGGCCTCGATGCCGGCGAATGCGCCGACCTTGCGGTTGAAGGCGATGCTGGGCAGGCGGAGGCGCTGCGGGAGGCCCGCCTCGGACAGGATGCGGTTCCAGCGGTTGACGCCGCTCTGGCAGTCGGCGATGTAGGCGCGGCGCAGGTCGGTGTTGAGGCCGACGAGCGCGGCGACCTCGGTCTGCCCGATGCCTCCGTCGACGAGGGCGTCCACCATGACGGCGTCGTCGGTGAGGCGGTGGTCGTCCCGGCGGCGTTCCTCCATCCAGCGGCCCTTGAGCCCGGCCGTGTAGTAGTTGGCGACGTTGCTGGACGTCTCGGAGCCGAACAGGTCGAGCGACACCGAGTAGTGGAAGTTCAGGTACTTCTGGACGACGTCCAGGGAGATCCCGCCGTGCGGGGCGACGTCGTCGGTGTCGTGCTCCTTCATCAGCTGGACGGTCCGCTCGACGACCCGGTCGATGCCCGTGGTGCCGACCATCATGTGGTGGGCCTCCTCCTTGAGCATGAACTCGCAGGTGCGCGACAGGGGGTCGAAGCCGGACTCCTTCAGCGTGCCGAGCTGGTACTTGCCGTCCCGGTCGGTGAAGTAGGTGAACATGAAGAACGAGAGCCAGTCGGGGGTCTCCTCGTTGAAGGCGCCGAGGATGCGCGGCGACTCCTCGCTTCCGGAGTTGCGCCGCAGCAGCTCCTCGGCCTCCTCGCGCCCCTCGCGCCCGAAGTGGGCGTGCAGGAGGTAGACCATCGCCCACAGGTGGCGGCCCTCCTCGACGTTCACCTGGAACAGGTTGCGCAGGTCGTAGAGGCTGGGCGCGGTGGCTCCGAGGTTGCGCTGCTGCTCCACGGACGCGGGTTCGGTGTCGCCCTGGATGACGATGAGGCGCTGGAGGTCGGCGCGGTACTCGCCGGGGACCTTCTGCCAGGCGGGCTCGCCCTTGTGGGCGCCGAAGCCGATGCGGCGGTCGCCGTCGCGCTCGGCCAGGAAGATGCCCCACCGGTAGTCCCTCATGGCGACGTGCCCGAAGTGCGCCCAGCCCTCGCGGCCGACGTCGACGGCCGTGCGCAGGTACACCTCCCGCGTCGGCAGCGACGGGCCCATCGACTCCCACCAGGACAGGAAGTTCGGCTGCCACGACTCCAGGGCGCGCTGGAGGCGCCGGTCCTCGTGCAGGTCGACGTTGTTGGGGATCTTCTCGGTGTAGTCGGCGGTGATCGCCATCGCTCAGACTCGCTTTCGGTCGAAGTCGGCGCGCCGCCCGGTGCCGTAGCGGCGCAGGGCGCCGTCCGGACCGGACGCGTTCGGGCGCGTGAAGATCCAGTTCTGCCAGGCGGACAGCCGTCCGAAGATCTTGGTCTCCAGGGTCTCGGGGCCGGGGAAGCGGTAGTTGGCCTCCAGGCCGGTCAGCGCGTCGGGGCTGAAGCCGGCCCGCTCCTCGACGGCGATGCGGATCTCCTCGTCCCAGTCGATGTCGTCGGGCGCGAAGGTGACCAGGCCGAGGCGCTCGGCGTCGGCGGCCTCCAGCGGCTTGCCCGCGGCGTCGCCGGCGGCGGCCAGCGCGGCGCCGTCGCCGAGGAACCGGGTCGCCAGGCGGGTGAGGCCGTTGCCCATCGGGAGCGGGCCGAGGTTCATCGCGTCCACGGTGACCGCGGCGGGGTCGGCGTCCGGGTCGACGTCCTCGAAGACGCCGTCGAGCTGGTAGGAGCGGTCGGCGGCGAGCGCGACCTCCAGGAGGGAGCCGGCGAAGCAGCTTCCGGGCTCGATCAGGGCGATGAGGCTGCGGCTGGTGACGTCCAGCCGCTTCAGGGTCCGCTTGAGGTAGAGCACGATCTCGTCGGCGAGCCAGTCGCCGGCGTGGTCGAGCAGCAGCCGGTCATGGGCGAGGACGTGCTCGGCCGCCCCCCGCGTGCGGAACACCCACGTGCCGAGCTCCGGCTCGTTGGTCCGCAGGTCGAGGATGAGGTCGTCCAGCTCGCGGGTCATGGCGAGCGTCCAGAAGTCCGCGCCGCGGAATCCGCCGGGGGGCGCGTCCGGACCCGCGATCGTGATCTCGACGGCGCCCGCGGCGCGGTCCAGCTCCGCCGAGACGTGCCGGTAGGCGATCGAGGCGTCCGTGCGCTCCTTGCCGAGCGGCGTCAGCGCGATCCCCTCGGCGTCGCGCGGACGGGACGAGCGGGCCGCCAGCTCCCGCGCGCGTTCGGCGACCGTCTCGTCCCAGGCGGTGCGCGGGACGGCCTCGTCCACCAGCCCCCAGGCGACGGCCTTCCCGCCGCCGAGCCCCTCGGCCTTGGTGGAGAAGTAGTCGGCGCGGTCGCGGCGGACGCGCCGCTTGTCCGACACGCGGGTCAGGCCGCCGGTCCCCGGCAGGACGCCGAGCAGCGGCAGCTCCGGCAGCGACACCGCCGACGAGCGGTCGTCGACGAGCATGATGTGCTCGCAGGCGAGGGCCAGCTCGTATCCGCCGCCGGACGCGGTGCCGTTGAGCGCCGCCAGGTAGGTCTGGCCGGAGTTCGCCGTCGCGTCCTCGATGCCGTTGCGGGTCTCGTTGGTGAACTTGCAGAAGTTGACCTTCCAGGCGTGCGGGGACGCGGCCAGCATCCGGATGTTGGCGCCCGCGCAGAAGATCTTCTCCTTGCCGCTGGTGACGACCACCGCGCGCACCGCGGGGTGCTCGAAGCGGAGCCGCTGGACGGCGTCGTACAGCTCGATGTCGACGCCGAGGTCGTAGGAGTTGAGCTTCAGCTCGTACCCGGGGACAAGCCCGCCCTGCTCGTCCACGGCCATCGTGAGGGTGGCGACCTGGCCGTCGACGTCCAGGCGCCAGTGCCGGTAGCCGGATGGGTCCACCCGGAACTCCACGTGCGGGCTGGTCATGGGCTGTCCTTCCGCCGGTGCCGTCTCCATCATGTTCTACAGATTTCACTCTTTACGTCAAGACTTTGTAGCACTTCAAGTCGCCCGGCCGCCGGGGGCGGGAGCGGCCCCGGGACCGGGTCAGGGCGCGGCGAGCAGGGCCGAGGCGAGCTCGCGGACGGCGAAGCGGCGCAGCTTGCCGGTCGGCGTCGTGGGCAGCCTGTCCACGACCAGCACCTCGCGGGGGCGCTTGAACGACGCGAGACCCGCCCGGCAGAACCCGATCAGCTCGGCCGGCTCGGCGGTCGCGCCCTCCTTGAGCACGACGCAGGCGACCGGCTTGTCCAGGCCGTCGGCGTCCGGCAGCCCGACGACGGCGGCCATCGCCACCGCGGGGTGTTCCAGCAGCCGTCCCTCCACCTCGGCCGGCGACACCCAGATGCCGCCGGCCTTGAGCATGTCTCCCGTCCGGCCCAGGCAGGTGTAGTAGCCGTCCTCGTCCACCACGTAGGTGTCGCCCGTGCGCAGCCACTCCCCCTGGAAGACCTTCCGGGTCGTCTCGGTGCGGCACCAGTAGCCCGTCGCGATCGACTCGCCCTTCACCAGCAGTGAGCCCGGCGCCCCCGGCCCGACGTCGGCCCCGGCGGCGTCGACGACCCGCAGCTCGTAGCCGGGGACGGCGGTGCCCGTCGTCCCCGGGCGGACCCGGCCGGGCCGGTTCGACAGGAAGATGTGCAGGCACTCCGTGGAGCCGATCCCGTCGATGATCTCCACGCCGTACCGTTCGGTGAAGCGGCGGCACAGCTCGGCGGGCAGCGGCTCCCCCGCCGACACCGCCAGCCGGACGGACGCGAACGCCTCCACCGGGACCTCGGCGTTGAGGATCGCGGCGTAGAAGGTCGGGACGGCGAAGAACAGGGTCGGCCGGTACTCGGCCAGCCGCCCGGCCACCGAGGCCGGGGTCGGGCGGTCCGGGTCCAGGACGGCGGTCGCGCCGGCGGCGAGGGGGAAGAACAGCGAGTTGCCGATCCCGTAGGCGAAGAACAGCTTGGCGACCGAGTAGCAGCGGTCGTCCGGCCGGATGCCGAGGACCTGCCGGCCGTAGGTCTCCACGACGTGCCGGATGTTGGCGTGCCGGTGCACGGCGCCCTTCGGCCGGCCCGTCGTCCCGGACGTGTAGAGCCAGAGGGCGCTGGAGTCGTCCGAGGTCGCGTACGGTTCCGCCGGCGCGCCGCCGTGGGCGCGCCCCTCGCGGACCAGGTCCTCGAACGGGTCCACCCGCACCCCCGCCGGGGCCCGGAGCGCCGCGTCCCCCTCGACCGCCACGCGCCGGACGCCCGGAGCGTAGGTGAGGGCCGCCTCTGCGGCGACCGCGAACCGGTCGCTCACCAGCAGCACCCTGGCGCGCGCGTCGGCCAGCAGGCCGCCGAGTTCGGGGCCCGTCAGCATCGTCGACACCGGGACCGGAACGGCGCCGAGCCGCATCGCGCCCAGGATCGCGGCGGCCATGAGCGGGCCGTCGGCCATGAACAGCACCACCCGCTCCTCGGCGCGCAGCCCCCAGCGTTCGAGGCCGGAGGCGATGTTCCCGGCCAGTTCGGCGAGCTCGGCGTAGCTCAGATCACCGCCCGGACCGGTCAGCGCCGCCCGGCCGCCGTCGGGCCCGGACGCCGTCCGGAGCAGGTAGTCGGAAGCGTTGAAGGTGTCGGGCGGGACCGGTGCGGTCGCCGTTTCAGCGGTCATCGAGGTCTCCCCTCGCCGGGAACCGTGCCCCCAATGCTCTACATAGACGAAACGCTAGTCAATAGACTTGTGGAACGATGAGAGTCTGGGCGGTACCCGCGCGGAACCCGGGCCGGACCCGCGCGATACTGGACGGCGTCCCTGCCACCCCGCGGCTGGACGGGCGCGCCCATCAGTGCCCGGAGGAGGAGCACATGGCCCGAACCGGCGAGGACGCGGCGCATCCGGAACCGAGATTCCGGCGCCGGCGCGAACTCGGCGCGGCGAGCGCGCGGTCGCTCCTGCTCACCGTGCTGGGCGAGTTCGTCCTGCCCGGCGGCGAGCCGGTGTGGACGGCGACGTTCCTGCGCGCGCTCGGGCAGCTCGGCGTCGAGGAGAAGGCCGTCCGGCAGGCGCTCGCCCGCAGCGCCGGCGAGGGCTGGCTCGCCGGTGAGCGGCACGGCCGCCGCACCGCCTGGCGGCTCACCCCGTCCGGGGAGCGGCTCCTCACCGACGGCACCGAGCGGATCTACGGCTTCGGCCGCCCGGTCGGCGCGTGGGACGGGCGCTGGCTGCTCGTCCTCGCCACCGTTCCGGAGACCAGCCGCCGCCTGCGCCACCTGCTGCGGACCCGGCTCGCCTGGAGCGGCCTCGGCAACCTCTCCCCCGGCGTGTGGGTCAGCCCGCACCCCGAGCGCGAGCCCGAGGTCCGGGAGGTCCTCGCCGGGATCGGCGTCGCGGACGGCTCCACGCTGTTCACCGGGCGGCTCGGCGACCTGGCCGAGGCGCGGCGCGTGGCGCGCCAGGCGTGGGACCTGGACGAGATCGGGCTCGCCTACGAGGACTTCCTCGACGCCGTCGGCGCGCTGCGTCCCGCCGACGACCCGGGGACGTTCGCCGCGCACACCAGGCTCGTCCAGGAATGGCGCCGGTTCCCGTTCCTCGACCCCGGCCTGCCGGCGGCGCTCCTGCCCGACGACTGGAGCGGCGCGCAGGCGGTCGCGCTCTTCCACGAGCGGCACGACACCTGGCGCCCCGTCGCCGACCGCCAGTGGAAGGCGATGAGCGCCTGACGGCTCCCGCCGCCCCCGGGACCCGGCGGGACGGGGTGTAGGCGACGCGTCCCCGGGAAGTCGGGTAGGGGCCGGTGTCGTCGATGGGAGTCGTGGAAATGGGCAGCCTGATAGGGCGGAACCTGCTCGCCGGAGCCGATCCCGACGTCGCCGCCGACTCCGGCTACGCCGACCACCCGCCCCGCATGGGGTTCTTCACCGACACGTCGGTGTGCATCGGCTGCAAGGCGTGCGAGGTGGCGTGCAAGGAATGGAACGCCGTCCCCGAGGACGGCCTTGAGTTCACCGGCATGTCCTACGACAACACCCAGGGCCTCGGCGCCGACACCTGGCGGCACGTCGCGTTCATCGAGCAGAGCAAGCCGATCGGCCAGAACGAGACCGGCGTCGACCACGGCGCGCCGCCGGGCGCGGGCGGCATGCGCTGGCTGATGGCCTCCGACGTGTGCAAGCACTGCACGCACGCCGCGTGCCTCGACGTGTGCCCCACCGGCTCGCTGTTCCGCACCGAGTTCGGCACGGTGGTCGTCCAGCAGGACATCTGCAACGGTTGCGGCTACTGCGTGCCCGCCTGCCCGTACGGGGTCATCGACCAGCGCAAGGGCGACGGGCGGGTCTGGAAGTGCACCCTGTGCTACGACCGGATCGGCGTGGGGCAGGAACCCGCGTGCGCGAAGGCGTGCCCGACCGACTCGATCCAGTTCGGCCCGCTGGACGAGCTCCGCGAGCGGGCCGCGCTGCGCGTGGACCAGCTCCACGACCTGGGCGTCGAGGACGCGCGCCTCTACGGGCACGACCCGGACGACGGCGTCGGCGGCGACGGCGCCTTCTTCCTCCTGCTGGACGAGCCGGAGGTGTACGGGCTGCCACCGGACCCGGTCGTCACCACGCGCGACCTGCCGTCCATGTGGCGGCACGCCGGAGTCGCCGCCGCCACGCTGCTCGGCGGGCTCGCCGCCGTCTTCGCCGCGCACGGCCGCAAGGGGGGCGCGCGATGAGCTCGTCGGAGGTCGGCAAGGAGGGCGTGCGCGGCGAACGGCCCGGCCGGGAGGCCCAGATCGGCAAGGGGCTGCGCGGCCGGGGACGGCGCGGCCGGGGACGGCGCGGAGGGCGCCGGGGCGGGCGCGGCGAGAAGGCCATGGTGCCGGAGGCCGAGTTCACCTCCTACTACGGCAGGCCCATCCTGAAACCGCCGGTGTGGAAGTCCTTCGACGTCGCGGGGTACTTCTTCCTCGGCGGGCTGGCCGGCGCGGGGTCGGTGCTCGCCGCCGGCGCCCAGCTCACCGGGCGGCCGGCGGCCGCGCGGGCGCTGAAGATCTCCTCGCTGGCCGCCATCTGCGGGTCCACGGCCGCGCTCGTCCACGACCTCGGGCGCCCGGAGCGGTTCTACAACATGCTGCGCGTCATGAAGCCGACGTCGCCGATGAGCGTCGGCTCCTGGCTGCTGGCCGCATACGGCCCCTCCGCGGGCGCCGCCGCCGCGCTGGAGGTGACCGGGCTGTTCCCGCGCCTCGGACGCGCCGCCACCGCCGGAGCCGCCGTGCTCGGCCCTGCCGTCGCCGCCTACACCGCCGTGCTCGCTGCCGACACCGCCGTCCCCGCCTGGCACGAGGCGCACCGCGAGCTGCCGTTCGTCTTCGTCGGCTCGGCCGCCGCCGCGGCGGCGGGCATGGCGCTGGTCGCCGCGCCCGTCCGGGAGAACGCCCCGATGCGCACCGCCGCCGTGCTCGGCGCCGGCCTGGAACTGGCCGCGGCGAAGGTGCTGGAGCGCCGGGCAGGGCCGGCCGCCGAACCGTACAAGCGCGGCAGGGGCGGGGCCTACATGCGCGCGGGCGAGATCCTCTCCGCCGCGGGCACCGCGGGCTGCGTCCTGCTCGGCGGGCGCAGCCGGACCGCGGCGGCATTGAGCGGGGCGGCCCTCCTGGCGAGTTCGGCCTGCACGCGTTTCGGCGTCTTCCACGCGGGCGTGCAGTCGGCCGAGGACCCCAAGTACACCGTCGTTCCCCAGCGGGAACGCCTCGCCGGACGCGACGCGGCATCCGCCTCCTGAGACTGCCGTCTTTCTGCAAGTTCATTGAAACCTTGCGCAAGCTCTTGACCTGATTGCAAGAAGAGAGCATTCTCGCGTTGCTCGCGGACGGCCGTCCCCCACCCCTTCAGGCGCCCGCCAGGCGCCCTGTGACAGGAGTTCGCCGAATGTCTGCCAACGACGCCCCACGCGCAAGAGCCCCCCGCCGCCGGTCGCTGCTCGCCGCCGGCCTCCTCGTCCTCGCCGGGACGGCGCCCGTCGCCGCCCTGCTCCCCGACCGTCCCGCCAGTGCCGCCGCCTCCCTCAACGACAGTGACGTCACCGCCAACCTCTGGGAATGGAACTGGCCGTCCGTCGCGGCCGCGTGCACCGAGCACCTCGGGCCCGCCGGGTACGGGGCCGTGCAGGTAGCGCCGCCGGCCGAGTCGGTCAGCCTGGCCTCGACCAACGACGGCCCCCACCCGTGGTGGGAGGTGTACCAGCCCGTCTCCTACGGCCTGACCAGCAGGCTCGGGACCCGCGCCCAGTTCTCCTCCATGGTCACCGCCTGCCACGACGCGGGCGTCCGCGTCTACGTGGACGCGGTCGTGAACCACATGGCGGGCCACAACAACACGGTGAACACCGCCTACGGCGGGTCGACCTTCGATCCCGGCGGGTTCGCCTACCCGGCCGTCCCTTACGGGTACGGCGACTTCCACCACGCCAACGACGGGTACTGCAACGACGACGACGCGGGCATCGACGACTGGAACAACACCTCAGAGGTGCAGAACTGCGAACTGGTCTCGCTGTCGGACCTGAAGACCCAGTCCGGCTACGTGCGCGACAAGATCGCCGGATATCTCAACGACCTGATCGGCCTCGGCGTGGACGGGTTCCGGGTCGACGCCGCCAAGCACATCGCCCAGGGCGACTTCGCCGCCGTCAAGAGCGCCCTGCACACCACCACGGCCGAGGGCAGGGCGCCCTACATCGCACAGGAGATCGTCCCAGGGTCGACCGCGGCCGACCTGAGGCCGTCGGCCTTCACCGCGAACGGCGACGTGCTCGGCTTCTCCTACGCCCAGGGCTTGAAGACGCAGTTCCAGAACGGGACGCTGTCGAACCTGTCGGGCATCCCGTCCTGGTCGCTGGACGCGGACGGCTCCCGGACCCACACGATGATCACCAACCACGACACCGAGCGGGACGGGTCCACGCTCAACTACAAGAAC
This sequence comes from Actinomadura sp. NPDC023710, assembly GCF_040639875.1. NCBI lineage: Bacteria > Bacillati > Actinomycetota > Actinomycetes > Streptosporangiales > Thermomonosporaceae > Actinomadura > Actinomadura sp. NPDC023710. The sequence goes on along the minus strand of NZ_JBFAGB010000036.1, from coordinate 12,871 downwards.
GGCTCCGACTACCCCCTCGCGACCTACTTCCTGCTGGCCTACCCCTACGGCAGGCCATCGGTGTACGACGGGTTCACCTGGTCGTCGGCCGGGCAGTCGCCGCCCGCCGACTCCCGCGGGTTCGTCACCGGCGCGAACTGCTCGAACGGCTGGCAGTGCCTCACCCGCTCGACCGGGATGAAGGGCATGGTCGGCTGGCACAACGCGACAGCGTCCGCCACGGCGGTCGGCAACTTCACGGCCACCGCGGGGAACGTCATCGGGTTCAGCCGCGGCTCGAAGGGCTGGATCGGCTTCAACGACTCCGCCGGCCCGTCCACCGCGTCCTACAGGACCGGGCTCGCGGACGGCGTCTACTGCGACGTCATCACCGGCGGCCTCGGTGGGAGCGGCTGCCAGGGCACCGCCGTCACCGTGTCGGGCGGGACGGCGACCGTGACGATCCCCGCGGGCGGCGCCGTCGCGATCCACGTGGACGCCCGGTCCGGGCAGACCCAGCCGCCCACCTCCGACCCCGGAACGGTCTCCGACACCTTCAACGTCACCGCCTCCACGACCTGGGGAACGAGCGTCTACCTCGTCGGCGACACCCCGGCGCTCGGCTCGTGGGACACGGCCAAAGCGGTCAGGCTGTCCCCGTCCGGCTACCCGGTCTGGAACGGGACGGTCACGCTGCCCGCCAACACCAAGATCGAATACAAGTACGTCAAGAAGACCGACGCGGGGGCCGTGACGTGGGAGGGCGGGGCCAACCGCACCTACACGACCGGCACGTCGAGCCGCACCGCCGACGACACCTGGCGATAGCCGCCGCGCGGCCGGCCTCCGCGCGGGCGGAGGCCGGCCCCGGCACGTGTCAGGAGCGCGGCGTGCGGAAGAGGGTCTCCTGCGTGAGACTGGCGACGAGCACGCCGTCCCGGGTGTGGATCGTTCCGGTGTACCAGCCGCGCCCGGCGGCGACCGTCTGCGGGACGAGGTCCATCAGCACCCAGTCGTCCATCCGGACCGGCCGGTGGAACCAGACGGCGTGGTCGAGGCTGGACCCCGACCGCGCGGCGCCGTCGTGCAGCGCGATCAGCCCGCTGGAGATGTCGGACAGGTACGTCAGCACGCACGCGTGCAGCAGGTCGTCGTCCGGCAGCGGCACGGTGCAGCGCGACCACAGCCGCGTCGGGAAGTCGGCCGCCTCGTAGGGCTGCGGCGGCACGCGGCTCTCCATGGAGAACAGCCGCGGGACCGGGGAGGCCGGGAGGTTCTCCGGCCCCGGGACCCGCGGCGCCGGGTGCACCTGCCGGTCCTCGTCGTCGGCGGGCCGCTGGAACGACACCGACATGTTGAAGATGACCTCGCCGCCCTGCAGCGCCACCACGCGGCGCGCCGAGAACGAGCGGCCGTCGCGGTCCCGGTCCACCCGGAAGATCGTCGGCCGGGCCGCGTCGCCGCCGCGCAGGAAGTAGCCGTGCAGCGAGTGCGGCAGCCGCCCCTCCGGGACGGTGCCGCCCGCCGCGCGCAGCGCCTGCGCCGCGACCTGCCCGCCGTACAGCGGGTACGGGTCGTCGAAGACGAGGGCGCCCCGGTAGAGGTCCCGGTCGAGCTCTTCCAGGTCCAGCAGGTCCAGGACGGAATGAAGGGATTCCGACCGCGCTTCGGGCTCTTCGGAGATCGAGGGTCGCACGCTCGTGACGTTATCCGACCCGGGCGTGGTCCGGCCGGGCGGGCACCGCGGTCAGCCCTCCGGCGTCTCGGCGGGGCGCTTGCCGGGACGCCAGAAGGCGGCCAGCAGCAGGGCGGCGCCGAGTCCCCCGGCCAGGGTGGTGACGGCCAGGCCCGTCCAGCCCGACAGGTCGTCCTCGATTCCGAGGGCGCGGTCCAGGGAGACCGCGCCGCCGCCGAGCGCACCGAGGGCGCACGCCACCATGATGATCATGACGACGTACTCGTAGCCCTGCCCGGGGCGGAAGATGAAGAAGCCGTTGCGGAGATGGGCGATGACGAACGCCACCGCCATCGTGCCCACCGCTCCCGCGGCCGCCGGCGGCGTCAGCAGCCCGAGCAGCAGCAGGACGCCCGCACCCAGCTCGGTGACGGTCGCCATCAACGCGTGCAGCCGCCCCGGCCGCAACCCCATCGACGCGAACCAGCCCGCCGTGCCCTCGATCCTCCCGCCGCCGAACGCGTGGTTCCAGCCATGCGCGATCAGCGTGCCGCCCACGGACACCCGCAGAACCAGGGAGGCGATGTCCGCCCCCGCCGCGTCGACAGCCATGCCCGGCCCCTTCCTCGTGCGCTGGAAACGTCCAGCAACGTACCGGAACGGGCGGGTGGTCAACACTCCCTCGGGGTGGTCAGCCCTTTGTATGCGCGGCTGCCAATCACGGCGCGGCTTTCCTCAACGCCCTCCGTATCGCGTCCCGGACGGCCGGGTTCACCATGTCGGCACCCATCAGCACAGGAACGTACTTCTGAAGGGATGCCCCCATGAGATTCCGACATTCCGCCGCGCCGGGCTCCGGCGGGCGGCCGCGCCGCGGCCTCGCCGCCCTCGCGGGCGCCGCCGCCCTCGCCCTCGCCCTCGTCCAGGCGCCCGCCGCGCACGCGCTCCCCCCGCAGGACGTGCCCGGGATCGGCGTCGACACCGGGCGGTTCAAGCTGCCCATCGGCTGCACGATCGCGCTCGCCGGGCTGCCGGTGTTCTACCTGCCGACGGACGTGGACGTGCAGGGCGTGGCGCCCGTCCAGCTCGGGCCCGGCCAGGAGTTCTGGCTGACCCAGGGCTCGGGGAGCATCACCTTCCCCGAGTGGCTGACCGCACTGGCCCCGATCCTGGGGATCACCAGGGCCGACGCCCGGGTCACCGACCTCACCATCGGCGCGAGCGACTCCACGCCCTCGGCCATCAACATCGCCGAGGACGAGCCGTTCGAGATCAAGGACATCCCGGTCGAGGCCGGCAAGCCCCTCAAGGTCGGCCTGCCCCTGTCGGGGACGTTCGACGTCGGCCCGTACAAGGCGCCCGACGGCGGCAAGGTCACGCTGGCCTTCGACCACGCGTTCGCCGAGGTGGACCTGAAGTCGCAGGCCGGGTTCAGCCTGCCGATCACGGCCGACTGCAAGCCGTCGGCCGGCAACGCGCTGCTGACGATCGGCGTCGGCGGTGCGCCGGGGCGGCCGCCCGCCAAGATCTCCGGTGCCCCGCTGAACTTCCCCGAGCCGAAGTCGAACGAGCTGGTGGGCATCATCAACGCCCCGTACAGGTGCACCCTCGGCGGCGAGCCGCTCGACGTCGGCATCGCGGTCGGCGCCCGCATCCCGCTCGTGGCCAGGCGGGGCGGCTCGTTCTCCTTCACCGAGGCGAGCGGCGCGCTGGTGATCCCTGCCGGTACGGTGAACCGGCTGGTCGACAAGGGCTACGGCTCGGTGTCCGGCACGGTCACCGCCCTGAACCTGGAGGTGGAGGGCGGCACGCCGGCCCGGCAGAACGTGATCCCCGCAGGCGGCATCGCCATCCCGAGGACGCCGCTCGTGCGCGACGGGCAGATCACGGTGCCGCTGCCCGGCACCGGCACGCTGACCGCCGGCCCGTTCACCCCCTCCTCCGGCGCCGAGAGCGTCTCGGTCGGGCTCGGCTCGGCCGCCGCCGAACTGTCCTTCGACGGCGCACCCGGCGCCGCCCCCGCGACGTGCGACGCGCCGTCCCCGAAGGTCTACCTGGTCGACAACCCGGTGACCTGACGGGCGGCCCGGCCGGACGGCGACGGCGCCCGCCGTCCGGCAGGCCGCACCGCCCTCTCCCCCGCATATCCCGTCGCCCGTGGGGCAGATCACACAAAGTCAGGCTCCGTATCGCGTCACATCCGGGCGCGTACCGCCCCTCTATCTCTGTGAACGGCGCGAGCGCGGAGAGCGTGGGAGGCGGCATGGACAGCGTGGCGAGGAAGTTCGACCTGACGATGCTGTACGCCGCCTACGACGCCTTCCGCCGCGACGCGGCCCGGTTGGAGACGGCGGCGGCGCGGACCGCCGCCCGGCCCGGCTCCGGTCTCGGCTGGGCCCCGGCCGCGAGCACCTGGTCCCTGTTCACCTCCCACTGGAGCCTCCAGGACCGCGCCGAGAAGAACGCCCTCTGGACGGTCATGTACGCCAAGGACGCCGACGGGCCCGGTCGGATCGGCGTGGTCCTCGACGCCATGGCGGCGCTGGCGTTGAAGGCCGTCCCGCTGATCGACGGCGTGGACGCGGCGCTGGAGCACCGCGACCGCGCCGCGTTCGCCGGGTACGCGCGCGACCTGCGGGCCTCGGTGGACGCGCTGCTGGACTTCAAGGAGTCCAACGCCCTGCCCCTGATCCAGGAGGCCCTCACCCCGTTCGAGTGGGGCACCTTCGACGTGGAGTTCCGCCGCGGGCTGGGGCTTCGCGGACTCGGGGTGTTCCTGCCCTGGCTGCTCGACGGCGCCCCGGACGGCACCCGCCGCGCCGTGCTGGGGCTGCTCCCGCCGCCGATCCGGCTCTGCTACCGGGCGCGCTGGCGTCCGCGCTACCTGCGCCGCGGCAGGCTCGCCGTCCCGGCGCCCTGACCCCCGCCCGCCCGAGACGGCGCGTCAACGCCCCGCCGTGTGACGCGGTCCACATCCAGGAATGTCACATTTTCCGGCCGAGGTCGGTCTTTTTCCCAGAAGCGCGACTGCCCAGAGCGCGACGGAGGGATGCGGACGATGGCGGGAACGACGGCGCCCGGCGGGGCGCGGGCCGGCACACGGAGGCCGCCCAAGGGAGTGGACGTCACGGTTCGGGCGCTGGACGAGCGGTTCGGCACCACCGGATTCGCGCGCAAGGCGCTGCGCAAGGCCTTCCCGGACCAGTGGACCTTCCTGCTCGGCGAGATCGCCATGTACTCCTTCGTGATCATTCTGCTGACCGGGGTGTACCTGACGCTGTTCTTCAAGCCGAGCATGCACGAGGTCGTCTACAACGGCTCGTACACGAAGCTGAAGGGCGTGGAGATGAGCGAGGCGTACGCCTCCTCACTCAAGATCAGCTTCGACGTGCGGGGCGGCCTGCTCGTCCGGCAGATCCACCACTGGTCGACGCTCATCTTCATGGGCTCGATCCTCGTGCACATGCTGCGCAACTTCTTCACCGGAGCGTTCCGCAAGCCCCGCGAGCTGAACTGGCTGATCGGCATCGCCATGTTCATGCTCGTGATGCTGAACGGCCTGTTCGGCTACTCGCTGCCGGACGACCTGCTCTCCGGCACGGGCCTGCGCATCCTGGAAGGCGTGCTCGCGTCGATCCCGCTGGTCGGCTCGTACGCGGTGATGTTCCTGTTCGGCGGCGAGTACCCGGGCACCGACATCATCCCGCGCCTGTACGTCATCCACGTGCTGCTGATCCCCGGCATCCTGGCGGCGCTGATCCCGCTGCACGCCGTGGTGCTGACCTGGCGGCAGACGCACACGCAGTTCCCGGGCAAGGGCAGCTCGAACACGACCGTCCGCGGCTACCCGTTCTTCCCGGTCTTCATCGCCAAGACGACGGCGTTCTTCCTGTGGGTGCTGGGCGTGACGACGCTGCTGGCCGCGTTCTTCCAGATCAACCCGATCTGGCTGTTCGGGCCCTACGACCCCGGGGCGATCAGCGCCGGGTCGCAGCCCGACTGGTACATGGGCTGGCTGGAGGGCGCGCTGCGGATCATGCCGTCCTGGGAGATCAGCGCCTGGGGCCACACCGTCGCGATGAGCGTGGTCGTCCCGGCCCTCGTGGTGCCCGGGCTGCTCTTCACCGGCCTGGCCGTCTACCCGTTCCTGGAACGCTGGGTGACCGGCGACTCGCAGATCCACCACCTGCTGGACCGGCCCCGCGACGTCCCGGCGCGCACCGGCATCGGCGTCGGCGGCGTGGTCTTCTACGGGGCGCTGTGGCTCGCGGGCGGCAACGACGTCCTCTCCCACAAGTTCGACGTCTCGCTGTTCTGGACGACGTGGTTCTTCCGTTTCCTCATCATCCTCGGACCGGTGCTGGCCTACGTCGTCACCTACCGGATCTGCGTCGGCCTGCAACACCGCGACCTCGGCCTGGCCCAGCACGGCCTGGAGACCGGCGTCATCCGCCAGTCGCCGGACGGGAGGTTCAGCGAGGTCGAGCGCCCGCTCCCGGACGAGGCGATCGCCGCGATCACCGATCCGCGCCCGGCCCCCGCCGCCGACCTGGACGTCCCGCCGCCCGTCGACGGCATCGACAGCCCCCGCGGCCGCACCGCCATGGGACGCATGCGCGCCGCCCTCAACCGCCGCTTCCGGGCCGATCTGGCCGCCGTCCCCGAACGCCGCCCGGTCGAATCCGACGGCGAGCGGCCGGCGATCGAGGAGAAGGCCGCGTCACGCTGACCCGGGCCGCTCGAACAGGAGGCGGATGACCGGGTCGGCGGCCTTCACGGGGTCGTCGCCGAGGTCCCGCAGGGCGCCGCTCAGCCACAGGTGGGCGAAGCCGTGCACGATCGACCAGGCGGCGATCCCGGCCGTCCGGTCCCCCGCGGCACGGCCGGGCGCGGCGCCGCGGACGCCCTCGGCGAGGGCCCGGCCGGCGCGGTCTCGGGCGGCGGCCACCTCCGGGTCGTCCGGGCGGTAGAGCGCGGGCGCGAACATGACCTCGAAGTGGACCCGGTGCTCGACGGCGAACCGCACGTAGGCGAGCCCGACGCCGTGCAGGTCGCTCCCGGCGGCCTCCAGGGCGTCGGCGAACAGCGTGTACCCCTCGGCGGCGACGGCCGTCAGCACGCCGGCCTTGTCGCCGAAGTGGTGGGCGGGCGCGGCGTGCGACACCCCGGCGCGGCGCGCCAGCTCGCGCAGGCTCCACGTCGCCGGGCCCGCCTCGGCGATCGCCTCGATGGCGGCGTCGAGTACGGCGCGCCTCAGGTTGCCATGGTGGTAGCCGTCACCGCTCATGCCCGAGATCCTAGGGCGGGAGGACGGGCGGGCCGTCAGTCCTGTTCCTTGGCGAACGCGCGGAGGCGGGCCAGGTCCACCACGGTGATCCTGCGCCAGCCGGTGCGGATCAGGCCCTCGCGGCGCAGCCCGCTGAGCGCGCGGGCGACGGTCTCCCGGGAGGCGTCCATCCAGCTGCCGAGCTCCTCCTGCGACAGCGGCGGCCCGATCTCGATCGACCCGTCCTCGGCGGGCGGGGCGTGGTGGGCCGAGCGCTCCGCCAGGTCGGCGAGCAGGGACGCCAGGCGCTCCGGGCCCCGGCTCGTGATGTGGGCGGTCAGCCGCCGGTCGGAGTCGTCCATGCGCTGGACGAAGGTGCCGGTGACGAGCATCCACACGTCCGGGTGCGCGTCCAGGAACCCGGTGAAGCGTGCCGCGGGGACGACCAGGGCGCGGATCGGGGCCAGCGCGGTGACGGTCGCGGCGCGCGGCCGCCCGCCGAGCACCGCGCTCTCGGCGAGCAGGTCGCCGGGGCCGCGCACGGCCAGCACCACGTCGTGGCCGTCCTCGGTCGCGGAGGTCACCTTCGCCCAGCCCCGCTCGATGATGATCACATGGTCGGACTCGTCGCCCTGGTACACGAGCGGCGCCTTGACCGGGAACGTGCGAGGACGCGCGGCGTTGCGCAGAGCGGTGCGCTGCTCGGGTTCGAGCGCCGACCAGAACGCGGAAGGCGGAGAGGACGCCGCGTACGGTACCAACAGCCGCCTCCTTTGCTCAGGGTTACCTGAACTGTAAACCCGCAGGCCCTCACTTGGGGACGGCGATAAGGCGCACGGCGAGCCCCGTGAAGACGGTCCCGCTGAAGATGTTCAGGGCGCGGGCGACGCGGCGGCTGCGCCGCAGCAGGTTCGCGAGGCGGCCGGAGAGCAGGCCGACGCAGCCGTCCACGGCAAGGCCGATCAGGACGAGGGTGACCCCGAGGACGAGCAGCTGCACCATCGGATGCCCCATGGAGGGGTTCACGAACTGCGGCAGGAAGGCGATGTTGAAGAGGATCACCTTGGGGTTCAGCAGGTTCGTGACGACGCCCTGCCAGAACGCGCGGAGCCGCCCCGGGCCGACGGGGGCCGCGTCCTCCTCGCCGGATTCGCCGCGGTCCCGGAACGACTTGATCGCGAGGTAGAGCAGGTAGGCGGCACCGGCCCAGCGCAGCACGTGGTACAGCGCCGGCAGCGCGGTGAACAGGGCGGAGAGGCCCAGTGTCGCGGCGACCGCGTGGGTCAGTGCGCCGGTGGCGACCCCCGCCGCGGCCATGAGGCCCGTGCCCGGGCCGCCGCGCCCGCCCATCGCGACGATGAACATCATGTCGGGGCCGGGCGTGACGCAGAGCGCGAGGGCGGCGACAACGAACGCCGCATAAAGGGAGGTATCGACCATGCCGAAATCATGCGGCAGGAGACCGCCGCTCCGCGAGTGCATTACGCTCCGGCGTCCACGCGCCGCCGGCCCTGGGCGTCAGGCCGGCCCTGGCGGCAGGGGCTCGATCGTCAGGGCCTCGTGGTCGAAGGACAGGTATCCGCCGATCTTCGCCGCGTCCTCCAGGGGCTCCTCGTACGACCAGGCGGCGTCCTCGGCGCCGGCCAGCGACCAGTACGTCGCCTCGCCCTTGTACGGGCAGAAGGTCCGCTTCTCGCTGCGGGTCAGCAGGTCGCGGCGGACGTCCTCGGCCGGGATGTAGTACCGGTTGCGCAGCCCGGTCTCCGACAGCAGCTTCGGCCGCCCGGTCTCGGCGACGACCTCGCCGTCGAGCAGCACCCGCACACGCCGGGACGTGGCGCGGGCGTCGACGCGGTGGAACGGGTCGCGCAGATGGCCGTGGACCTCCTCGTCCTCGTCGAACCAGGCGTCCATCCGGCCCCAGTAGAAGGCCATGTGCCCGCGCAGCCACGCCGACTCCGGCTTCGGATCCGGATATCCCCAGACCGCGTTCTCGGCCGCCCGGTCGCCCACGCGTACCGTCCAGTACACGGCGTCGCCCTTGAACGGGCAGTGCGTGGTGTGGGCGGTCTCCTCCAGCAGGTCGGAGCGCACGTCCTCCTCGGGGACGTACAGCACGGGCAGCAGCCCGGTCTCGTGCAAGAACTTCCCGCGCTCGGTGTCCAGCACCGTCTCCCCCGCGAACCGGGCACGTACCCGGCGCGGGAAGTCGTGCATGAACAACCGGTGCGCCGGCCCATCGATCGTGAAGTTGACCTCGTCGCCGGGCGAACCGGCGAGCGGGCCCGGCTGCATGGTCAAGGACATGGCGCGGCTCCTCAGACTGCCTGACTATTCGACGCCGGTAGGCATCGTCTCCAGTTCACCACGGCGCGGCTTTCCCGGCGTGGCATGGCGGCGCCCCCCTCGCGTCCTCCATCGCGTTGCTGGTCCTCCTCTTCGCGTTCCCTTGATACGGGAATCGATTCGCACCCGGCCGGGATTCGTCGGCGCTAGGCGTCACGCCGGATGCCGGTGGTGCGGGCGCGGTAGGCGCTGGGCGTCTGCCCGTAGGCGGCGCGGAACGCGCGGCTGAAGGCCGCGGCGTCCGGCAGGCCCCAGCGGTTGGCGATCGCGCCGATCCGCTGCGTGCCGAGGAACGGGTCGCCGAGTTCGCGGCGGCAGTGCTCCAGGCGGCGGGTCCGGACGTACCGGGCGACGGTCGTCCCGGTCGGCGCGAACACCCGGTAGAGCTGGCGGACGGAGATGTGGTGCGCGGCCGCGATCGCGGCGGGGCTCAGCGACGGGTCGTGCAGGCGCGCCTCGATCCACTCCTCGATCGCCCGCAGCATCTCCGCTCCCTCCGGCGACGGGCACGAGGGCGCGCCCAGCCACTCGCCGGCCGCGCCGGTGACCAGCTCGACCAGCGCGCCGCCGAGGTGGCGGGCGTAGATCCCGTCGGCCGTGCCGACCAGGTCGTCGGCCGCGGCCCCGTCCCCCGCGGCGGGCCCGGCGCCGTTCGCGGCGTCGCCCCCGCCGGCGTCCTCGGCGCCGCTCTCGGCCAGGGCGCCGAGGAAGGACGAGACGAGCCGCCCGGTCCGGGCCCGCCCGCCGAGCAGGGTGCCGCCGAACGCGGCGAGGCGCTCCTGCGGGAGCGGGACGGCGCTGTGCGGGATCACGACGGTGAAGATGTGGTGGGCGTCGAAGGAGATCTCGACCGGACGGGTGAGGTCGTAGAACACCACGTCCCCCGCCCCGACCACGGCCCGGCGGCCGTTCTGCCGCAGCACGCACGAGCCCCGCAGCACCAGGCCGAGCTTGTAGCACTCGCGGGTGTCGCGGGCGATCTGCCGGGCGCTGCGCCGCACCGCGTGCGCGGGCGCGTACACCTCGCCGGTCTCCACCGGACCCAGCGCCCGGCCGCTCAGCCGGGCGGCGAACCCGCCGGGCAGGCGCGGCTGCACGTGGAACGGCCCGAAGGCCGAGCTGATCAGGTGGCGCCAGAAGTCCGCCTGGTCGCGGGCAGGGTGGTCCGAGGTGTCAACGAGCGTGGGCATGACGCTCCTCCGGTCGGCGGGCGGGTCTCGGACGCCACCCGCAAGGCTTCTACGGCGCGTCAGGAAGGTCAATGAGCGAGTCAGCACGACGCTTCGGGCGGGCTTTGGCACTCGCCGCCAAAGTCACGGCACGCAGCGGCAAGACCGCCCCCTCCCCGGAGGCTTATACATGTCGCGGACTCGACTCCCAGGGAGCCCCGCCAACCGGAAGATCCCGGACGACCCCCGAGAGGAACCCCATGCCAGCGGACGAGCAGGAAACCGGCACCGGCCACCCCGGTGCCGGCGACGGCCAGGAGAACGGCCTCAGCCGCAAGAACTTCATCGTCGCCGCGGGCGCGGCGGGCATCGGCGCGCTCGCGCTGCCCACCGCCGTGTCCGCGGTGGCCGCGCCCGCGCAGGCCCGCACGGAGCAGCAGCCGCTCACCCCCACGCCCAAGTGCGACGACGGGGACGACTCCCCGACGCACTCGCAGATGGAGGGCCCCTACTTCAAGCCCGGCTCCCCCGAGCGCGCGTCGATCGTGACGCCCGGCATGCCGGGGACGCCCCTCACCGTGTCCGGAATCGTCTACTCGACGTCGTGCAGGCCGGTGGCCCACGCCCTGCTCGACTTCTGGCAGGCGGACTATTACGGCAATTACGACAATTACGGCTATACGCTACGTGGACATCAATACACGGACGCGTCGGGACGATTCACCCTGACGACGATCGTGCCCGGCCTCTACCCCGGCCGCACCCGGCACATCCACGTCAAGGCCCAGGCCCCCTACCGGCAGATCCTGACGACGCAGCTGTACTTCCCGAACGAGCCCCGGAACAGCTCCGACATGCTCTACGACCCCGCGCTGCTCATGAAGGTCCAGACCGGTCCCAGCGGACGCACCGCGAAGTTCGACTTCGTCCTGCAGGTGCCCTGACCGGGGTTCCGCGGCCGGATTCCGTCACCGCTCCCGCGGAATCCCGGCCCCCCGCCAAGGCGCCGGCGCGCCTTGGCGGGGGGCTCCCGCTATGACGCTGCGGTGGCTCCCGCCTGCGGTTTTTTGCGAGGTTCCCCCGGCGCGCCCCGCCGTTTCGCGGGGAACGGGACCGAGACGTGATGCGAATCGCCCACGAAACGGCAAAGGAATGGATAGTCTCCCACCGATCACTTTTAGTTGTGAGAAATCTGGGAGCACACGCCGCATGAGCGCTGCCAACCGGGCACAGGTCATCACACGGTGGGGGGCCATCGCCTTCATGGCGGCCGCGGTCCTGACCGCCACCGCCGGTGGCTTCGCCCAGTCCTATGCCGGTCTCTACCACTGGGCCCTGGAACACGGCCTGCGGGGCTGGAAGGCCGAGTCGTTCCCCCTGCTGGTCGACCTGTTCATCATCGTCGGTGAACTCGGGTTGTTCCTGCTGGCCATCGACGCCTTCGTCATCAAGCGCCGGGCCCTGATGAGCTGGCTCGACTTCTGCCTGCCGCTGACCATCGCCCTCGCGGGCTGGACGGCCAGCCTCATCTTCAACGTCGGCCACGTCGGCCACAAGACCTTCTCCTTCCAGGCGACCGCCGCGGTCCCGCCGATCGTGTCGATGCTCGGCCTGTTCGTCCTGCTGCGGACGCTGCACCGGTACGTGTCGCAGAAGACCGAGGAGGAGGAGGCCAAGCAGCCCGAGCCGCAGACGCGCGCGATCGCCGGGCCGGTCACGCTGAACCAGATCACGCTGATGCCGCTGCGCAACACCGGCCCGTTCCCGCAGATCCAGGTGCCCGGGTACTCCGGCAAGGCGATCGAGTCCGGGACCCCGGGCAGGGCGGAGGCCAAGGGTGCGCCCGCGCGCGAGGCCGCCCCGGCCGCGCCGGCCGCCTCCGCTCCGGCCGCGGCCCCCGCCGCGACCGAGGCCCCCGAGCCCGCGCCCGCGCCGGCCCCCGAGCCTGAGCCGGAGCTGGCCGTGGTCAGCGCCGCGTCGCGCGGCAGCCTCAACGGGCGCAGCTCCTACCGCGCCGCCTCCGAGGAGGCCGCGCCCGCCGGGCCCCCGCCGGAGAACCTGCGGTCCCTCGTCATCGACATCCTCGAACGCCGCCACGGCGACGTCGCCGCGACGCTCGCCGAGGTCAGGGCCGAGGGCTACCGCTGCGACGAGGCCGAGATCCAGCGGATCAGCGACAACCACTGGTTCCCGTACGCGGTGTACCGGCTGCTGGCCAAGCACCACGGCGACGGCGAGCTGGTCGCCCAGGAGCTGAGCGCCCAGGGCATCGTCTACGACCAGGTGACGCTGGACGCGCTCGTCCAGTCCTGGCGCGTCTGACCCCGCGCCCGTCGACGCGTTCCGGACCGGCCCGAGGCGCGCGGCGTGCCCGAACCGTTCCGCGGCCTCCCGGTAACGGCCGCGGATCGCGGCCGCGACGCCGCCGAGATGGGC
>NZ_JBFAGB010000035.1:0-105666 GCF_040639875.1 Actinomadura sp. NPDC023710 | reverse complement strand
TTGAGCAGCAGGAAGTTGCCGGTGCCGTAGGTGTTCTTGGCCTCGCCGGGAGAGAAGCACACCTGCCCGACCGTCGCCGCCTGCTGGTCGCCGAGCGCGGCGGTCAGCAGGACCTCGCCGCCGAGCGGGCCGTTCGCGCGGGTCGTCCCGTAGGCGTCGGGCGCCGAGGACGGCTTGATCTCCGGCAGCATGGAGCGCGGGATCCCGAACAGCGCGAGGAGTTCGTCGTCCCAGGCGAGGGTCTCCAGGTCCATCAGCATGGTGCGGCTGGCGTTGGTCGGGTCGGTGACGTGCACGCCGCCGTCGATCCCGCCGGTGAGGTTCCACAGCACCCACGAGTCGGTCGTGCCGAAGACCGCGTCGCCGTTCTCGGCCGCCTCGCGGACGCCGTCGACGTTCTCCAGGATCCACTGGATCTTCCCGCCGGAGAAGTACGTGGCCGGAGGGAGGCCGGCCTTGCGCCGGATGAGGTCGCCCTTGCCGTCCCGCTCCAGGGCCGCGGCGATGCGGTCGGTGCGGGTGTCCTGCCAGACGATCGCGTTGTAGTAGGGGCGCCCGGTGCGCCGGTTCCACACCACGGTCGTCTCGCGCTGGTTGGTGATCCCGAGCGCGGCCAGGTCGCCGTGGGACAGGTTCGCCTTGTTCAGCGCGGACTGGATGACCGAGCGGGTGCGCTCCCAGATCTCGGTCGGGTTGTGCTCGACCCAGCCGGCCTGAGGCAGGATCTGCTCGTGTTCGAGCTGGTGGCGGGTGATCTCGTTGCCGCCGTGGTCGAAGATCATGAATCGGGTGCTGGTCGTGCCCTGGTCGAGGGCCCCGACGAAGTCAGCCATGCGTGCCTTCTCCTGGAGTCGTGGCGGGCGGGACGGGACGCTTCACGCCGTCTCGTACTGGGGCTCGGGCGTCGTGGGCTCCTGCGGGTTCTCCTCCGCCGGCAGGAACCGGCCGATCAGCGCCTTGTAGAGCCCGACGCCGAGCACTCCGCCGATCAGCGGGCCGATGATCGGCACCCAGAAGTAGAGATCGCCGTTCTGGTCCCGCCACGCGCTGCCGTAGCCGGTGAGGAACGAGGCGAGCCGGGGCCCGAAGTCGCGGGCCGGGTTGATCGCGTAGCCGGCGTCGGTGCCCCACGCCATGCCGATCCCGACGACCAGCAGGCCGATCATGAGCGGGGCGAGGTTGGCGAGCGGCGGGGAGTTGCGCACGTCGGTGAGCGCCTTGATCACGAAGAGCAGGATGGCGGTGCCGATCACCTGGTCGCGGAACGCGCCCCAGGTGCCGACCGGGAGCGTGCCGTTGCCCGGCAGGGTGGAGAACACGCCCTGGGTCTTGATGGTGTGGCCGGGGTCGATCTTGGCCAGCACCTCGCTGTAGTTCCAGCGGACGATCAGGGCCGCGACGAACGCCCCCGCGGTCTGCGCGGCGATGTAGGGCGCCGTCTTGCGCCAGGCGAACTCCCTGAACGCGGCGAGCGCGATGGTGACGGCGGGGTTGAGGTGGGCGCCGCTGATCCGGGCCGCGACGTACACGCCGAGCGTGACGCCGAGGCCCCAGGCCCAGGCGATGCTGTCGTGGTCGCCGATCTCGGCCCCGGCGACCTGCGCGACGACGCCGACGCCGAACAGGATGAGGATCAGGGTGCCGGCGAACTCGGCGGCGAGCTCACCGGCCAGCGGGGGGATTCGGGTGCGTTCCGCCATGGGTACTCCTCGGCAGGTGGGGTGGACGCGAGCCCCGTGAGGCTGGCTGGACCGTAAGCCGGGACAGAACGCCTGACAACGGGAGGCTGCCGACAATGTCGAACACTTTCGTCGTAGCCCGGCGGCGGTTACTCTCCACCCTGTGCACCAGATCACAGAATCCGGGCAGTTCAGGGCGCATCGGACGATGATCGCGGCGGCTGCCGACATTGTCGGCACATCGCCGGTAGAACTACCATCGAGGCCATGCCCGGACCTGTGCAGTCGATCGAGCGGGCGGCCGCGATCCTGCGCCTGCTGGCGGCGAGCTCGGGCCGGCTCGGGGTCGGCGAGATCGCCAGTTCGCTGGGCCTCGCCCGGGGCACCGCGCACGGCATCCTGCGCACCCTGGAGCGCGTCGGCTTCGTCGAACAGGACGGCGGCACGGGCAAGTACCAGCTCGGCGCCGCGCTGCTGCACCTCGGCACCAGCTACCTGGACGTCAACGAGCTGCGGTCCCGCGCCATCAACTGGGCCGACGCGCTCGCCTCGCGCAGCGGCGAGGCCGTCCGGATCGGGACGCTGCTGGACGGGAAGGTCCTGGTCGTCCACCACGTGTTCCGCCCGGACGACACGCTCCAGGCCATGGACGTCGGCTCGCTGCTGCCGCTGCACGCCACCGCGCTCGGCAAGGCGCTGCTCGCGCACGACGCCAACGCGGCGGCGTCCATCCGCGACACGGTCCTGGAGTCCTACTGCCGGCGCACCATCACCGACCCCAAGGAACTCGCACGGGCCGCCACCCGCGTCCGGGAGAACGGCTGGGCCGCCGAGACCGAGGAGCTGTCCATCGGCGAGGCAGGAATCGCCGCCCCGATCCGCGGGCACGGGGGACTCGTCGTCGGGGCCATCGGCATCTCCGGCGCGGTCGAACGGATCTGCGACTCCCGCCGCGTCCCCGACCCGAGGCTCGTCGCCTACGTGCGCGACGCCGCTCGCGCCGTCTCCCGTGACCTCGGCGGCTCGCGCTGGTGACGCCCCGTCACCCGTCCTGACGCAGCCGCGCCGGCGCGGGGAGGCCCGTCCGGGGGGAGGAGGCAGACCGTGACCGAACGGTACGTCATGTCGATCGACCAGGGCACCACGTCCACCCGGTGCATCCTGTTCGACCACGGCGGCCGCCTGGTCTCGGTGGCGCAGCGCGAGCACCGGCAGCACTTCCCGAGGCCCGGCTGGGTCGAGCACGACCCGATGGAGATCTGGCGCAACCTGGAGCGCATCGCCCCGGAGGCGCTCGCCCAGGCGGGCGCGACGCCCGGCCAGGTCGCGGCGGTCGGGATCGCGAACCAGCGGGAGACGACCGTCCTGTGGGACCGGCTGACCGGCGTCCCGATCGGCCGCGCCATCGTCTGGCAGGACATGCGGACCGGCCCGCTCGTGGACGAGCTGTCCCGCGCCCCCGGCGCCGCGATGGTCACCGAGCGCAGCGGGCTGCCGCTGGCCACCTACTTCTCGGCCCCGCGCGTCCGCTGGATGCTGGACCACACGCCCGGCCTGCGGGAACGCGCCGAGCGCGGCGAGGTCCTGTTCGGCACGATGGAGAGCTGGCTGATCTGGAACCTCAGCGGCGGCGTCGACGGCGGCGTCCACGTCACCGACGTGACCAACGCCAGCCGCACGCTGCTGATGGACCTGCACACGCTCAGCTGGGACGACGGACTGCTCGACTTCTTCGGGGTGCCGAAGGCGATGCTGCCGGAGATCCGGTCGTCCACCGAGACCTACGGGACGGCCCGCCGCGTGTTCCCCGGCGTGCGCATCGGCGCCGCCCTCGGTGACCAGCAGGCCGCGCTGTTCGGGCAGACGTGCTTCTCCCCGGGCGAGACCAAGTGCACCTACGGGACGGGCGCGTTCCTGTTGATGAACACCGGCACGACGCCGGTCAAGTCGGACAACGGGCTGCTCACCACCGTCGGCTACAAGATCGGTGACGAGCCCGCCGTGTACGCGCTGGAGGGCTCGATCGCGATCACCGGGGCGCTGGTCCAGTGGTTCCGGGACGGCCTCGGGCTGATCACCACGGCGCCGGAGATCGAGACCCTGGCCCGGACCGTCGACGACAACGGCGGCTGCTACATCGTCCCGGCGTTCTCCGGGCTGTTCGCCCCGCACTGGCGCAGCGAGGCCCGGGGCATCATCGTCGGCCTGACCTCCTACATCACCAAGGGGCACCTGGCGCGGGCCGTGCTGGAGGCGACGGGCTGGCAGACCCGCGAGGTCGTGGACGCGATGAACGCCGACTCCGGCCTCTCGCTGAAGGAGCTCAAGGCCGACGGCGGCATGACGTCGGACAACCTGGTCATGCAGATGGTCGCCGACGTTCTGAACGTGCCGGTGGCGCGCCCGATGGTCGTGGAGACGGTGTCGCTCGGCGCCGCCTATGCCGCCGGCCTCGCGGTCGGCTACTGGGCGGGGCTGGAGGGGCTGCGCCGCAACTGGCACCGCGCCGCCCGCTGGGTTCCGGCGATGGAACCCGCGCAGAGGGCCGCCGAGTACGACAACTGGAAGCGCGCCGTGGAGCGCACGTTCGACTGGATCCGCGCGGGGGAGGACCCGGCCGCGGCGCCCTAGGCCCGGTCTGCTCCCCGGACTCGGTGCCGCTCGACGAGCTGCCGGACGATCACGTTGCGCTGGATCTCGTTGGTCCCCTCGCCGACGATCATGAGCGGGGCGTCCCGGAAGTAGCGCTCGACGTCGAACTCGGTGGAGTAGCCGGCCGCGCCGTGGATGCGGACCGCGTTGAGGGCGATCTCCATCGCCGCTTCCGACGCGTACAGCTTGGCCATCCCGGCCTCCATGTCGCAGCGCTCGCCCGCGTCCAGGCGCTCGGCGGCGTCGAGGGTGAGCAGCCGGGCCGCCCGCAATTGGGTGGCCATGTCGGCGAGGTAGTTGCCGATGGACTGGTGCTGCCAGATCGGCCTGCCGAAGGCCTCGCGCTGCTGGGCGTAGCGAAGGGAGTCCTCCAGTGCGGCGCGCCCGACGCCGAGAGCGCGCGCCGCGACCTGGATGCGGCCGACTTCGAGGCCGCGCATCATCTGGGCGAAGCCGCGCCCCTCCTCGCCGCCGAGCACGGCGTCGAGCGGCGCCTCGTAGCCGTCGAAGGACAGCTCGCAGCTCTCCACGCCCTTGTAGCCGAGCTTCGGCAGGTCGCGGGAGACGGTCAGCCCGGGGCCCTTCTCCACCAGCAGGATGCTGATCCCCCTGTGCCGGGGGGACGCGGCCGGGTCGGTCTTGCACATCAGCGCGATGAGACCGGACGTGCGCGCGTTGGTGATCCACATCTTGGCGCCGTCGACGCGGTACCGGTCGCCGTCCCTGCGCGCGGTCGTGCCCATGGCCTGCAGGTCCGAGCCGCCGGACGGTTCGGTGAGCGCCATCGTGGCGCGCAGCTCGCCGGTCGCCATCCGGGGCAGGTACCGGGCCTTCTGCTCCTCGGTGCCGTACACCGCGAGCAGGTGGGAGACGACCGTGTGCCCGCCGAACGCGCCCGCGAGCGTCATCCAGCCGCGCGCCAGCTCCTCGGTGACGAGCGCGTAGCAGGTCTTGGAGACTCCGACGTCGCCGTAGGGCTCGGGCACGGCGAGCCCGAAGACGCCGAGCCCCTTCATGCGGTCGATGAGCTGGGCGGGATAGGTGTCCGCGTGCTCCAGGTCCCGGGCGACCGGGCGGACCTCCTTGTCGACGAAGTCCGCGACGACCTCGACGATGGCGCGTTCCTCGTCGCTGAGCGTGAACACGGCTCCGCCTCTCCTCCCGCTTCGTGTTTCATATATTTGATAGGAAGATACCTGCCGTCGACGGGAGGGAGGGTGGTCGCCCGTCCATAATGTGACCCCACCACCAGGCGCACGGGAGACGATGAGAGTGGCACTTTCCGGTGACCGGGCCCTCGGCCGGCGCCGCCAGCTGAGCGACGAGGTGGCCGCCTACGTCCGCGACCTCATCATGTCGGGCCAGGTCAGGCACGGAGAGTTCCTCCGCCTGGAGCGCATCGCCGAGGATCTCGGGGTCAGCGTCACCCCCGTCCGGGAGGCCCTGCTGTCGCTGCGCGGCGAGGGCTTCGTCACGCTGGAGCCGCGGCGCGGGTTCATGCCGGCGCCGCTCACCCGGCAGGACGTCCAGGACCTGTTCGAGGCGCAGGCGTACTTCGCCGGCGAGCTGGCCGCCCGCGCCGCCGGGAGGATCACCGAGGCGGAACTGGAGTCGCTCGACCGGACGCAGGCGCTTCTGGAGGAGGCGTCCAAGGCCCGCGACTCCGCGGCCATCGAGCGCGCCAACCACCGGTTCCACCGGATCATCAACCTGTGCGCGGGCTCGCCCAAGACGTCCTGGCTGCTGCAGCTCGTGGTGCGGTACGCCCCGAGCCGCTTCTACTCCAGCATCGACGGCTGGACGCAGGCGTCGGTCGACGACCACCATCTCGTGCTCGCCGCGCTGCGGGCCGGGGACGGCGACGCGGCGCGGCAGGCGATGCGCGCCCACATCCGGCACGCGGGGACGCTGCTCGTGGTGCACCTGGAGGCGCAGGGCTTCTGGAACGAGCAACCCGGCTGACGTCCCAGGCCCCCTTCCCCCGGCTTCAGGGGCTCACATATCGTATAAAAAATTTTCAGGAGGGCTGATGGACGACCGGTACCCCGAACCGGCACACGGCTCCGTGGTCACCGCAGCCGACCACGGTGCGACGCGGGTGCTGACGCTGAACCGGCCCGAGGCCCGCAACGCGATCGACATCCCGATGCGCGAGCGGCTCGCGGACGAGGTGCGGCGCGCCGCGGACGACCTGGGCGTCCGGGCCGTCGTGCTGACCGGGGCCGCGGGGACGTTCTCGGCGGGCGGCGACGTCCGCTCGATGGAGGGCGCCGGACCGGACGCCGTCCGGGCGCGGCTCGATCCCGTGCACGAGACCGTCCGGCTCATCGCGACCTGCGGGACGCCGTTCATCGCGGCGGTCGAGGGCGCCGCCGCCGGGCTCGGCGTCTCCCTCGCCGCCGTGTGCGATCACGTCGTCGCCGCCGAGGACGCCCGGTTCGTCGCCGCGTTCGGCAAGGTCGGCCTCGTCGCCGACGGCGGGCTGCTCTGGACGCTCCCGCAGCGCGTCGGCATGGGCCGTGCCAAGCAGATGCTGGTGTTCGGCCAGACCGTGCCCGCACCCCGCGCCTACGAGATCGGGCTGGCGGACTCCCTCGCCCCGTCGGGCACGGCCCTGGACGCGGCCCTGGAGCGCGCCTCCGAGGCGGCCGCGCTCGCCCCGCTGTCGGTCGCCGCCGCCAAGCGCCTCCTCGCCCGGACCGATCAAAGTCTGGACCGCCTGCTGGAAGCCGAGCGGGACGAGCAGACCTCTTTGTTCGGCAGCGCCGACTTCGCCGAGGGACGGGCCGCGTTCGCCGAGCGCCGCCCGCCGCGCTTCGAGGGCCGCTAGGGAGGACCGGGACGTGAGCAGGCTGCAGCAGACCCACGGGCTGACGGACGAGCAGCGGGAGATCATCGCGACCGTGCGGGCGTTCGTCGACCAGGAGATCCTCCCGGTCGCGACCGAGCTGGAGCACGCCGACGCCTACCCGCAGGCGATCGTGGACGGGATGAAGGAGCTCGGGCTCTTCGGCCTGACGATCGGCGAGGAGCACGGCGGGCTCGGCGCTTCGCTGCTGACCTACGCGCTGGTGGTGGAGGAGCTGTCGCGCGGCTGGATGAGCGTGTCGGGCATCGTCAACACCCACTTCATCGTCGCCTGGATGATCGCCCAGCACGGCACCGCCGGGCAGCGGGCGCACTACCTGCCGAGGATGGCCACCGGCGAGATCCGCGGCGCGTTCTCGATGTCGGAGCCGGGCTGCGGGTCGGACGTCTCGGCCATCAGGACCCGCGCCGTCCCGGACGGGGACGACTACGTGATCGACGGTCAGAAGATGTGGCTGACCAACGGCGGCACGGCCAACCTGGTGGCGACGCTGGTCAAGACCGACCCCGCCGCGGGCCATCGCGGCATGACGACGTTCCTGGTCGACAAGGAGCCGGGCTTCGGCGAGGTCGCCCCCGGCCTCACCGTCCCCGGCAAGATCGACAAAATGGGGTACAAGGGCGTCGACACCACCGAGCTGGTGTTCGACTCCTACCGGATCCCGTCCGCGCAGGTCCTGGGCGGGACGCCCGGACGCGGCTTCTACCAGATGATGGACGGCGTCGAGGTCGGCCGCGTCAACGTGGCGGCGCGCGGCTGCGGCGTGGCCCGCCGGGCCTACGAGCTCGCCCTGGCCTACGCGCGGCAGCGCGAGACGTTCGGCAGGCCGATCGCCGAGCACCAGGCCGTCCTGTTCCGCCTGGCCGAGATGGCGACCAAGGTCGAGGCCGCGCACCAGATGATGGTGATGGCGGCGCGCCGCAAGGACTCCGGCGAGCGCAACGACCTGGAGGCCGGGATGGCCAAGTACCTGGCCAGCGAGTACTGCAAGGAGGTCGTGGAGGACGCGTTCCGCATCCACGGCGGCTACGCCTACTCCAGGGAGTACGAGATCGAGCGCCTGTACCGGGAGGCCCCGATGCTCCTGATCGGCGAGGGCACCGCCGACATCCAGAAGATGATCATCGGCCGCAGGCTGCTGGAGGAGCGGTGACCGCCGCGGGCGCCCGGCTGCCGCTGGAGGGGATCACCGTCGTCGCGCTGGAGCAGGCGGTCGCGGCGCCGTTCGCCACGCGGCTCGCCGACCAGGGCGCCCGCGTCATCAAGGTGGAGCGCGTGGACGGCGGCGACTTCGCCCGCGCGTACGACACGGGCGTGCGCGGCGGGCTCGGCACGCACTTCGCGTGGCTCAACCGGTCGAAGGAGTCGGTCGCGCTCGACCTCAAGCGGGACGAGGGCCGCGCGATCCTCGCCGACCTCGTCGCCCGCGCCGACGTGTTCCTGCAGAACCTGGCGCCCGGCGCGGCCGCCCGGCTCGGGTTCGGCGCCGGCGAGCTGCGCGCCCGCGACCCCCGGCTGATCGTGGTCGAGATGTCCGGCTACGGGACGCGCGGACCGTACCGCGACAAGCGCGCCTACGACATGCTCGTCCAGGCCGAGGCGGGGCTGATCTCGGTCACCGGCACGCCCGAGACGCCCGTGAAGGCGGGCTCGCCGCTGGCCGACATCGCGGCCGGCATGTACGCCTTCTCCGGGACGCTCGCCGCGCTCGTGCGGCGCGGCGCCACCGGTGAGGGCGCGTCGATCGAGATCACGATGTTCGACGCGGTCGCCGAGTGGATGGGCCAGGCGATGTACACGACGCTCTACACCGGCTCCCCGCCGCCGCGCACGCGGCTGAGCCACCCCGTGATCGCGCCCTACGACGCCTACCCGACGTCCGACGGCATCGACGTGGTGATCGGCGTCCAGAACGACCGCGGCTGGGCGGCCCTGGCCGCCGGCGTGCTGGAGCGGCCCGACCTCGTGATCGACCCCGAGTACGCGACGAATCAGGCGCGAGTCCGCAACCGGGAGAAGGTGGACGCGCTCGTCGCCGGTGTCACGTCCCGCATGGGACGGGAGGAGCTGCTGCGGCGGCTCGACAAGGCGGGCGTGCCGAGCGCGTCCCTGAACGACGGGCACGGCCTCGTCGCCCATCCACAGCTCGCCGAACGGGACCGGTGGCGGGAGGTGGGCTCGCCGGTCGGCGGCATCCGGGCCCTGCTCCCGCCGATCACCTTCGCCGGCGCCGAGCCGCGCATGGACCCGGTCCCGGCGCTCGGTGAGCACACCGACGCCGTGCTGCGCGAGCTGGGCCGCGACGACGCCGCCATCGCGGCCCTGCGCTCCGCCGGTGCGGTCGCCTGACCGCCGCACCGTCGCGACCTGCGACCGCACCGCCCCGGGGCCGCCGGATATCGTGGCGGCATGGCCAGCCAGACTCCCGCCTCAGCCCCCGGTCGCCGCAGGGAGGAGTTGCGCGACTTCCTGCGCACCCGCCGCGCCCGCCTCGCCCCCGCCGACGTCGGCATGCCCGACGCGGGACGGCGCCGGACGCCGGGCCTGCGCCGTGAGGAGGTCGCCGTCCTCGCGGGGGTCGGCGTGTCCTGGTACACGTGGCTGGAGCAGGGCCGCGACATCAAGGTGTCCGGGGACGTCCTCGACGCGATCGCCCGCGCCCTGCGGCTGGACCGCCCCGAGCGCGAGCACCTGTACCTGCTCGCCGGGCTGAACCCGCCGCAGGCGGAGGCGGGCCCCGCCGTGCCGATCACACCGGAGCTGCAGCGGGTGCTGGACGCCTGGTCGCCGCGCCCCGCCTACGTCCGCGACCGGCACTGGAACTTCGTCGCGATCAACGACGCGGCCCGCGAGGTGTTCGGGTACGGCGACATCGACCACAACTGCCTGGTCACCTACTTCACCAACGTCCGGTACCGGTCGATGCACACCCACTGGGCCGCCGCCGCGCCCGACGTCGTGGCGCGGTTCCGAGCGGACGCCGCCCGCTACCCCGACGACCCCGAGTTCGACCGGATCATCGAGGACCTGCTGGCGGTCAGCCCGGAGTTCGCCGAGCTGTGGCCCCGCCACGAGGTGAGCGCGGGCGCCCAGGCGGTCAAGGGCATCAGGCACCCGGACGCGGGCGAGATGGTCTTCGAGGGCACGCTGCTGCCGCTCGCCGACCGTCCGGGCCACCACCTGGTGCTGCACAACCCGCGCCCCGGCACCGGCACGCAGGAGCGCCTCGAACGGCTGATGGCGCGGCGCGACCTCGCCGCCGCCGGCTGACCCGGCCTCCGCCGAGGGTGGTGGTGCCACACCCAGGATGAACGGAGTCTGTCTCCCCTCCCGTCCGTCCACCACGATCGTCCTCATGAGGAACGAAGGAGACATCATCAGGACGCGGGACTTCGCCGGAACGCCGGTGGGCGCCGTCGGGCTCGGGTGCATGGGCATGAGCTGGGCCTACACCGAGTCGGAGCGCGACGACGACGCCTCGGTGGCGCTGATCCGGGAGGCGCTCGACCTCGGCGTGACGTTCCTGGACACCGCGCAGCCCTACGGCGACGGCCACAACGAGGCCCTGGTCGGGCGGGCGCTGGCGGGGCGCCGGGACGAGGCGGTCGTCGCCACGAAGACGGGCCTGGTCGTGGAGTCGATGGCCACCAGGAACATCGTCCGGAACGGGCGGCCGGAGCACGTCAAGGCGTCCGCCGAGGACAGCCTGCGCCGTCTCGGCACGGAGGCGATCGACCTGTACTACCTGCACCGGGTCGACCCGCAGGTGCCCCTCGCCGACACGTGGGGCGCGATGGCCGAGCTGGTCGCCGAGGGCAAGGTCCGCAGGCTGGGACTGTCGGAGGTCGGCGTCGCGCAGGCCGCCGAGGCGCACGCGATCCACCCGGTCGCGGCCGTCCAGTCGGAGCTGTCGCTGTGGACCCGCGACGCCATGGGCGCGCCCGGGGGGATGGCCGGCACCATGCCGGGCGACACCACCGGGACGGCGGAAGGGCCGGGCGACGTGGTCGGCTGGTGCGCCGCCAACGGTGCGGCGTTCGTGCCGTTCTCGCCGCTCGGCCGCGGCTTCCTCACCGGGACGGTCACCGCGGCCGACTTCGAGGACACCGACTTCCGCGGCGGCAACCCGCGCTTCCAGGAGGACGCGCTGAAGGCCAACCTGCGGATCGTCGACGTGGTCAAGGCGGTCGCCGCGCGGCACGGCGCCACGCCGGCGCAGGTCGCCATCGCCTGGACGCTGGCGCAGGGCGAGCACGTCATCCCGATCCCCGGCACCAAGAAGCAGAAGTACCTGCGCGACAATGCCGGCGCCGCCGCGCTGGAGCTCACCGAGGCCGACCTCGCCGAGCTGGACGGCGTGCCCGCGCCGGTCGGGGGGCGGTACTGATGCGGGCCGTCACGATCCCCGGGTTCGGCGGCGCGGACGTGCTGCGCCAGGCCGCGGTCGAGGTCCCCGAGCCGGGGCCCGGCCAGGTGTCCATCGACGTCGCGTACGCGGGCGCGAACTTCGCCGAGGTCCTGTACCGGCGGGGCGTCGTGGACGTGCCGCTGCCGTTCGTCCCCGGCATCGAGGTGTCCGGGCACGTCCGTGCGGTCGGGCCCGACGTGGAGGGGCTGCGCAGGGGCCAGCCCGTCGCCGCGCTGACGATCGTCGACAGCGGCGGCTACGCCGAGGTCGCGGTCACCTCCGCCGACCTCGTCGCGCCGCTGGACGGCCTCGACCTCGGCCTGGACGTCGCCGCGGCCGTTCCGTCCAACGGGACCACCGCGTTCCTCGTCCTGGACCGCGTCGCGCGCATCGAGCCGGGTGAGACCGTGCTGGTGCACGCGGCCGCCGGGGGCGTCGGCAGCCAGCTCGGCCAGGCCGCCCGGCTGCTCGGCGCCGGCCGGGTGGCCGGCACGGTCGGCGGCCCCGCCAAGATCGAGGCCGCGCGCGGGTTCGGCTACGACGACGTCGTCCTGCGCGAGGAGCTGCCGGGCGAGGTCGCGGGCCTCACCGGCGGGCGCGGCTTCGACATCGTCGTGGACATGGTGGGCGGTCCCGCTCGCCGCGCGAGCCTGGACGCCCTCGCCCCGATGGGCCGGATGGTCGTGATGGGCAACGCGTCCGGCGCCGACGATGTGGGCGTCCCGGCGAACGAGCTGTGGTTCACCAACAAGACGGTGTCCGGGTTCAACCTCGCGGCCTTCGCGGGCGTCGCACCGGCCGAGGCCGGACGTGCCCTGCGCCGCGCGGTCGCCGCCGCCGCTTCCGGCGACCTGCGGGTCCAGGTCGAGGAACTGCCGCTGGCGCAGGCCGCCGAGGCGCACCGGCGCATCGAGTCGGGCGCCACCACCGGCAAGCTCGTCCTGGCGGTCAGGGGCTGACCCTCCGGAGGCGTTCCTCCGGCCGGGGGGCGGTCATCTCGCCGCTTTCCGGTCGGACGCCGGCCCCAGAGGCCAGAGCCAGCAGCGCGTCGACCGTCCACTGGTCGTAGGCGTGCTCGCCGTACTTGGCCGCGACGACCCTTCCGTCGGGTCCGATCAGGAAGTCGGCGGACAGACCGAAGCGGCCGCCGTCGGGGAACAGCCGGGGAGCCCGCTCGCGTCGCCGGAGGATGTCCCAGGTGCCGCGGGCGACGGCCCGGACGACCGTCCCCCACACGCGCGGGTGGAGAAGGGCGCGCCGTGCCGGCTCGACGCCGAACTCGGCGTACAGCCGCCTCGCCGGGTCGCCGACCACGGGGAAGGGCAGGCCGTCGACGTGCTCGCGCAGTTCCTCCGCGGAGGAGTGGAAGACGACGACCTCGCCGATCCCGGCGGCCTCGATCTCCTCGTGCCGCGCCACGATCGAGCGCAGGTGCAGGTTGCAGATCGGGCAGCCGGCGAACCGGCGGAACTGCAGGTGGACGAGGCGGCCGGGATCGGGAATCGGGATCGGCGGGCCGCTCACCGGGGTCAGCTCCCGCGCGGGGACATCGGAACCGGGTGCCAGGTGCATGCGCACTCCTTTAAAAGTATGGCGTACGCCTACGATCGTAAGCGTATGCCGTACGCTGTCAAGCGCCATGCCTCGACCACGCTCGCTCAGCACCGAGCGGCTCGCGCGAGCCGCTCTCGCCGTCATCGACCGGGACGGCCTCGCCGGGCTGTCCATGCGCGCCGTCGCCAAGGAGCTCGGGATGAGCACCATGGCGCTCTACCGGTACGTGCGCGACCGCGAGGAACTGGAAGGGCTGGTCGTCGACCTGGTGTACGCCGAGGTCGATCCCGCGCCGCCGCCCCCCGGGCCCTGGGAGGGGCGGATCGAGACCATGGCCCTGCGGCTGCGGGACGCGTTCGGCGCCCACGCGGCGATCATGCCGCTGACGCTCACGCGCAGGCACGACTCGACGGGATCGCTCTGCTGGGGCGAGGCGGTCGCCGGCATCCTCGCCGACGCGGGCTTCGCCGGCCCGCGCGCGGCGATCGCGCTCCGCGCGCTGATCGCCTACATCGTCGGCGCGATCCAGCTGGAGCACCTGGGCGGGCTGGAGGGGGAGGGCACCGCCGTGATCGCCGGGCTGCCCGCCGACGACTTCCCCCATCTGGCGCGGACCGCGCACCACGGCCGCCGGATCGGCCCCGACGAGGAGTTCCGCGGGGGTCTGGCGGCCGTGCTGCGCGGCCTGGGCGAAGGCGCGTCCTAGACGGGTTCCGCGCCCTGCCGGCCCGCCAGGTACGACTGCTGCGCGGCGATGGCCTCGGCCGCCTGCCGCACGATCGCGCCGATCAGGCCGGCGCAGTCCGGCAGGTCGTCGATCACGCCGACGACCTGCCCGGACGCCATCACGCCGAGGTCGGGCCGGCCGTCCACCATGGCGGCCCGCAGCAGCATGGGCGTGTTGGCGGCCATCAGGACCTGCGACCACGACAGGTCCTTGCCGTGCTTCATCGCCTTCCCGTCGGCGATCATCTCGCGCCACGACATGCCGGACAGCTTCTTGAACCGGGCGCCGTTGCGCAGCGCCCGGACCAGCCCGCCGACGCGGCCGGAGTCCTCCAGCGCGTCGACCAGACCGCTGCGCAGCACGCGGTGCGGCATGCCGTCCACCTGCCGCGTGACCACGGTCTCGCCGGTCTTGAGGTAGACCTGCTTGACCGCGTCCGGCACCGAGCTGTCGGATGTCAGCAGGAACCGGGTGCCCATCGCGACGCCCGCCGCGCCGTAGGCGAGCGCGGCGGCGAGGCCGCGCCCGTCGAAGAAGCCGCCGGCCGCGATCACCGGGATGTCGACGGCGTCCACGACCTGGGGGAGCAGCAGCGTGGTGGCGACGGGGCCGGTGTGCCCGCCGCCCTCGCCGCCCTGCACCAGGACGGCGTCCGCGCCCCAGCCCGCGACCTTCTCCGCATGCCGCCGGGCGCCGACCGAGGGGATCACCACGAGCCCGGCGTCCTTCAGCTTGGCGATCAGCTCCCGCTTGGGCGCGAGCGCGAACGAGGCGACCCTCACGCCCTCCTTGATGAGCAGGTCGATGCGGTCGCCCGCGTCCCCGGCGTCGGCCCGCAGGTTGACGCCGAACGGGGCGTCCGTGCGGTCCTTGACCTCGCGGATCGCGTCCGCGAGCTGGTCGAGCGTCATCGTCGCCGACGCCAGCACGCCGAGCCCGCCCGCGTTCGCCACGGCCGTGACGAGCCGCGGCCCGGCCACCCACCCCATGCCCGTCTGCACGATCGGGTGCCGCACCCCCGTCAGGCGGGTCAGCGGGGTGTCGAGCACCTGCCCGGTGTCCGCCCCGCTCATGCGGGGACCTCGCGCTCCCGCAGGCCCTTCGGGTCGAGGACCTCCCGCATGATCCGCAGTTCCTCGGCGTCCGGCAGGCGCGTCTCGGGCACCTCGCCCGGGACGGCGAGCTCGAAGCCGGTCGCCGCGAGCACGTCCTCGACGCGCACGCCGGGATGGACCGAGCGCAGCCGCATCCGCCTTTCGGGCGTCTCGAAGTCGAGCACGGCCAGGTTGGTCACCACGGCGCGGATCTCGTGCGCGCCGCGGTCCCACCCGACGCCGCTCACCATGTCGACCTGCTCGGTGAACACGCGCGTCGAGTGCTTCGGCACCCAGTAGCTCGTCGTGTTCAGCAGCGTGTTGCCCGGCCCGCCGCGCACCCCGAGGAGCTGCCGCGAGGGCTGCTTCCAGTCGCCGATGCACGAGATGTTGGTGTTGCCGTGCGCGTCGATCTGGCTCGGCCCCATGACCACGTGCCGCCGCCCGTTCAGGACGAGCCACAGGTGGTCGCGGAAGGGCAGCCAGCCCTCGACCGTCCCGGCCTGCGCGCCGAGCGGGACGGGTTCGGCGCTCAGCGACGGGCCGCCGTCGGTGGTCAGCAGATCGGGCGCGAACGTCGCGCGCGCCAGCCTGGATCCCAGCATGGGGACGAATCCGGCCACCGCCGCCGCGACGATCTCCCCGTCTCCCCGGAACAGGTCCGCGCACGCGGCCGCGCACACCTCGGCCCTGGTCGCCTCGCTCATCGCGCCTCCTCCCGCCAGACCCGGACCGCGTCCTGGTAGGCGGCCTCGTCGCCGGACAGGAACCGCTCGCTGAAGGCCGACCACGTGTCCGGATCGGCCGCCGCCTGCGCGTACAGCTTCTGGAACGCCTCGTCCCGCCCGAAGTCGGGCAGGCAGTCGGTGAAGTGCGCGCCGTTCGGCGTCTCCACCACGCCCGCCACCTGCGACCGGCTGATCAGCAGCGACTGCACCGGCCCCTCCTTGGCGAAGTCGGCGGTGTCGACGAGCCGCTCGCACGACACGTACGTCCGGTCGGCCGCCTTGGCGAACAGGTCGTCCATGTACGGGTCGGGGCCGAGGTACTGGGCGTTGCCGCGCGCGTCGGCGCGGTTCATGTGCACCAGCGCCGCGTCCATGCGCAGCGCGGGGACGGCGACGAGCTCCCGCCCGTCCTCGTAGGGCGACCGGACCGTCCGCAGCTCCGGGTTGACCTTCATCACGTCGGAGCCGAGGCCGACCGGGGTGGGCAGGAACGGCAGCCGGTGCGCCGCCGCGTACAGCCCGAACATGAACATGCCCTCGTCGTACTCGGTCAGCTCGATGGCCCCGGACTGGCGCGCCCGCCGGAAGTGCGGCTCCAGCGGGATCGAGTCCATCGTCACGAACGCGGTGACGAGCCGGCGGACCTTGCCCGCCGCGCACAGCAGCCCCACGTCCGGCCCCCCGTAGGCGACGACGGTGAGGTCGGTGACGGGGGAGCGCAGGATCGCCCGCACCAGCGCCATCGGCTTGCGCCGCGAGCCCCAGCCGCCGATCCCGATCGTCATGCCGCTCTCCAGCGACCCCGCGATCTCCTCGACGGACATCACCTTGGAGCTCATCGGGCCCCCTTGGCGACGAACGCGTCGCGGTGCTCGTCGCCCGCGCCGACGAGGTTCAGCTCGAACGTGAACCCCTGCTCGTAGCGGTAGCTGCGCCTGACGTCGACCGGGTCGATGCCGTTGAGGGACTCCTTGGCGCGCCGGATCACGTACCGGTCCTTTGCGGCGATGCCGGTGGCGACCTCCATCGCCTTGGCACGCAGCTCGTCGGCCGGGACGACCTCCAGTACCGAGCCGTGATGGTGCAGCTCCTCGGCCGTGACGTTGCGGCACGTGTAGACCATCGCCCGCATCAGGTGCTGCGGGACGAGCCGGGCCAGGTGGGTGGCGGCGCCGAGCGCGCCCCGGTCCACCTCGGGAAGCCCGAAGTAGGCGTCCCGCGAGGCGATCACGATGTCGGCGTTGCCGGCGAGGCCGACGCCGCCGCCGAGGCAGAAGCCGTGCACCGCGGCCACGACCGGGACCTCGCAGTCGTAGACGGCGGCGAACGCCGCGAAGCAGCCGCGGTTGGCGCCGACCAGCGCGGCGTGGCCCTCGGTGCTCTGCATCTCCTTGATGTCGACGCCCGCGTTGAAGCCCCGGCCCTCGGCGCGGAGCACGACGGCGCCGACCCCGGGGTCGCGGCCCGCCGCGAGCACCGCGTCGGCCAGCTCGTACCAGCCCGCGACGGTCAGGGCGTTGACCGGCGGCGCGTCCACGACGATCTCGGCGACCCCGTCCAGGGTCGTGGTGGAGACTCCCATGCGCTACCTTTCCACCAAACATTTGTTAGAACAGACGGTAGCAGAGCCGTTCGGAGGAGGCGGAATGTCATCGGAGCCGGAGGCGGCAGGTCACTCGGAGCCGGAGGCGGCATGTCGCTGACGCTCGACCTGGAGGGCAGGACCGTCGTGGTGACGGGGGGCGTGCGCGGGGTGGGCGCCGGGATCAGCCGCGCCTTCCTGGAGGCGGGCGCCGACGTGGTCGCGGTCGCCCGCCGCGAGCCGGACTCGGTGCCCGAGGCCGGCGGCCGGACCGCGCGGTTCGTCTCGCTGGACGTGCGCGACCCCGACGCCGTACAGGCCTTCGCGGACGACCTCGACCGCGCGGACGTGCTCGTCAACAACGCGGGGGGCGCCCCGTACCTGCCGGTGGCGGACGGCGCCCTGCGCACCCACGTCAAGATCATGGAGCTGAACCTGACCGCGCCGCTGATCATGGCCCGCGCGCTGCGGCCGCTGATCATGAGGCGGGGCGGCGGCTCGGTCATCAACATCGGCAGCGTGAGCGGGGTGCGCCCGTCGCCGGGCACCGCCGCCTACGGCGCGGCCAAGGCGGGGCTGCACAACCTCACCCAGTCCCTGGCGGTCGAGTGGGCGCCGCACATCCGGGTCAACACGCTGATCCTCGGCATGGTCCGGACCGAGCTGGCGCACCTGCACTACGGGGACGAGGACGGCGTCGCGGCGGTGGCGAGGACCGTCCCGCTCGGCCGACTCGCCGACCCCTACGACATCGGCGCCGCCTGCGTGTTCCTGGCGTCCGACCTGGCGTCCTACGTGACCGGCTCGTCGATGCAGGTGCACGGCGGGGGAGAGCGCCCCGCCTTCCTGGACGCCGCCACCGCCAACAAGGAGGAAACGCGATGATCTGCAAGGACCGGGTGGTCGCCGTCACCGGCGCCGGACGCGGCCTCGGCCGCGCGCACGCGCTGGAGTTCGCCCGGCAGGGCGCCCTCGTCGTCGTCAACGACCTCGGCGTCGCGCGCGACGGCACCGGCGACGCCTCCGAGGGCCCCGCCCACGACGTCGTGCGGGAGATCGAGGCGCTCGGCGGACGGGCGGTCGCCAGCACCGACGACATCGCCACCGACGAGGGCGCCGCCGCGCTCGTCGCCGCGGCGACCGGCACGTTCGGGCGGCTGGACACCCTGGTCAACAACGCCGGGTTCCTGCGCGACCGGATGCTGGTCAACCTCGGCGAGGACGAGTGGGACGCCGTCATGCGCGTGCACCTCAAGGGCCATTTCCTGCCGCTCAAGCACGCCGGGCGTCACTGGCGGGCCGAGAGCAAGGCCGGCCGCGCCGTGGACGCGCGCGTCGTCAACACCTCCTCCGGCGCCGGGCTTCTCGGCAGCGTCGGCCAGGGCAACTACTCCGCCGCGAAGGCGGGCATCGTCGGGCTGACGCTCGTGGCGTCCGCCGAGCTCGGCCGGTACGGCGTGATGGTCAACGCGATCGCGCCCGCCGCCCGCACCCGGATGACCGAGGAGGTCTTCGCGCAGACGATGGCCGCGCCCGCCGAGGGCGAGTTCGACGCCATGGCGCCCGAGAACGTCTCGCCGCTCGTCGTCTGGCTCGGCTCCGCGCAGTCGCGGGACGTCACCGGGCGGGTCTTCGAGGCCGAGGGAGGCAGGATCTGCGTGATGGACGCCTTCCGCCACGGCCCCGCCGCCGACAAGGGCGCGAGGTGGGACCCGGCCGAGGTCGGCGACGTCGTCAGGGACCTCCTGGCGAAGACCCCCGACCCCGAACCGGTGTACGGAGCGGGCTGACCGGCGCCCGCGCCTCACTGGGGCCGGTAGCCGTCCATGTACCGGCTCACCTGCTCCGCGTAGGGCCGGGTCCTGGCCGGGACGCCGCCCGTCTTCACCACCGTCGTGGCCGAGGTGCGGTAGGCGGCGGCGAGGTTCAGCGCCGGGTCGCCCGGAAGGTCCTTCAGGTCCTTCCCCCAGTAGCACAGGAACCGCCCCATCGCGGGGATCGACAGCTCCGGCGTGATCTGGGCGGGCCTCGGCTCGGGGTTGTCGAGCCCGCCGGGCTGCCAGAACGCCAGGACGTGCGGAGTCCACCGGGCGATGCCGTACTCGTCGTGCGCCGGGTCGGACAGGTGCGGGTCGAAGCCGCTCTCCGCCTTCAGCATCGCCGCGATCAGCGTCGGGCTCAGCCCGCGCAGCTCGCACCACGTCCCGGCCTGG
Organism: Actinomadura sp. NPDC023710; assembly: GCF_040639875.1. NCBI lineage: Bacteria > Bacillati > Actinomycetota > Actinomycetes > Streptosporangiales > Thermomonosporaceae > Actinomadura > Actinomadura sp. NPDC023710. The sequence goes on along the minus strand of NZ_JBFAGB010000035.1, from coordinate 86,160 downwards.
ACGATCAGGTCCCGGTAGCGGGCGGGGACGTCCGATCCCGCCCGCAGCCACTGCCGGTTCCGCTCCTCCGGCGCCGTGCCGCCGTCGCCCCGGTGGGGGAGCCCCACGAACGCGACGGCGGCCAGTGCCACCGCGGCGGCCGCCCCGGCTCCCGCGACCGCCCGCCGCCGGCCGCGCGAGCGCTTTCCCGGCGGACGCCTCCTCGGGGCGAAAGCGCCGGTGCGCGTCTCCCCGGAGGTTCGTGCCAGTGCCGCCCCGAAGTCCGCCGCCGACGCCCAGCGCTTGTCCCGGTCGGGATGGAGCGCGCGCATCACGGCCGCGCTGACCCCGGACGAGATCGCGGCCCGGGTCTGACCGGGCGGGCGCGGCGGCACGGCGGGCGGTTCGCCGGTCAGCAGGTGGTGGGTCAGCGCGCCCAGCCCGTAGACGTCCGCGCGGCGGTCCGGCGCGCCGTCCACCAGCGTCTGCTCGGGCGCCATGTATCCGGGCGAGCCGGCGGGGAGCGTCAGCCTCGACAGGTGCTCCCCGGTGCGCGCGATGCCGAGATCGGCGATCATGATGCGCTCGCCGCCGCCGGGCGCAGACCGCAGCAGCACGTTGGACGGCTTCAGGTCGCGGTGCACGATGCCGAGGTCGTGCAGCTCCTGTACACCCCGGATGATCTCCTGCGCGGTGCGCAGGGCCTCGCCCGGCGGGAGCGGCCCGCCGGCGAGCCGCTCGGCCAGCGTGCCGCGGTCGGCGTAGGTCATCACGAAGTAGGGCCGGCCGTCCGGCAGCTCCCCGATGTCGAAGACCTGCACCAGCCGGTGCGAGTCGGCGCGGCGCAGCAGCCGCGCCTCCTGGACGAACCGGTCCCGCACGTCGGTGCGCAGCGTCCAGTGCCCGGCCAGGATCTTGATGGCGACGGGGGAGTCGAGGTCGGGATCGTGCCCCCGCCAGACCGAGGCGAAGCCGCCAGATCCGAGATGGCTGTCGATCCGGTAGCGCCCGGCGGCGATCGGGGTCTCCACGTCTCCTAATCATGAATGACGGACAAGGGGCGGTGCAGTGGCTTTGGGTGAAGGATCAGGTACGGAATGCGGCCGCGGACGATGGAATGCGCTCTCCCGGCCCGGCGTTGTAAGGGCCGGATAATGGATCGCCCCACGCGGCGTGTTCCGGCTACGGTGCGAAGGTCGTGGGGTCAGTGGGGCCCGGGGGGCCTGGAACCCTATCCTTGTCGATGGTTATGGGGACGAGTGTGGAATCGCCGCTCGCCGGCCTGCGCGCGCGCCTGCCGCAGTTGATGCTGCGCGACCAGCACCGGCTGCGCCGCAGGATCGACGGCGCCCAGAAGACGCGGGACGCCGCGCGCCGGGCCAGGGTCGCCGAGGAGATCGCCGCCGACGTCGAGGCCGCCGAGCGGCGGGTCGAGCGGCGGCGCCTCGCCGTGCCCGCGATCACCTATCCGGCGCAGCTGCCGGTGTCGAAGAAGAAGGACGACATCCTCGCCGCGATCCGCGACCACCAGGTCGTGATCGTCGCGGGCGAGACCGGCTCCGGCAAGACCACCCAGATCCCCAAGATCTGTCTCGAACTGGGCCGGGGCGTGCTCGGCTCCATCGGCCACACCCAGCCGCGGCGGCTCGCCGCGCGGACGGTCGGCGACCGCATCGCCGAGGAGCTCGGCACCGAGCTCGGCGACGCGGTCGGCTACAAGGTGCGCTTCACCGACCGGTCGAGCGACGACACGCTCGTGAAGCTGATGACCGACGGCATCCTGCTCGCCGAGATCCAGACCGACCGGCTGCTGCGCCAGTACGACACGCTCATCATCGACGAGGCGCACGAGCGCAGCCTGAACATCGACTTCCTCCTCGGCTACATCAGGGAGATCCTGCCCAGGCGCCCCGACCTCAAGGTGATCATCACCTCCGCCACGATCGACCCGGAGCGGTTCTCCGCGCACTTCGGGGACGCGCCGATCGTGGAGGTGTCCGGGCGCACCTATCCGGTCGAGGTCAGGTACCGCCCCGTCACCGACCCGGACGACCCGTCGGCCGACCCCGACCGCGACCAGGTCCAGGCGATCGTCGACGCGGTCGACGAGCTCGGCCGCGAGGGGCCCGGCGACGTCCTGGTGTTCCTCAGCGGCGAGCGGGAGATCCGCGACACCGCCGACGCGCTCACCAAGCACTTCACCCGGCAGAGGGGGACGACCGAGGTCGTGCCGCTGTACGCGCGGCTGTCGTCGGCCGAGCAGCACCGGGTGTTCCAGCCGCACCGGGGGCGGCGGGTCGTGCTCGCCACCAACGTCGCGGAGACGTCGCTGACGGTCCCCGGCATCAAGTACGTCGTCGACCCCGGCACCGCGCGCATCTCCCGCTACAGCCACCGGCTGAAGGTCCAGCGGCTCCCGATCGAGCCGGTGTCGCAGGCCTCGGCGAACCAGCGCAAGGGCCGCTGCGGCCGCGTCTCCGAGGGCGTGTGCGTCCGGCTGTACTCCGAGGAGGACTTCGAGTCCCGCCCGGAGTTCACCGAGCCGGAGATCCTGCGGACCAACCTCGCGTCGGTCATTCTGCAGATGACCGCGCTCGGCCTCGGCGACATCGCCGCCTTCCCGTTCGTTGAGCCGCCGGACCGCCGCAACGTCAAGGCCGGCGTGGACCTGCTGCACGAGCTCGGCGCGATGGACCCGGCCGAGAAGGACCCGCGCAAGCGCCTCACCGAGCTCGGCCGCCGGCTCGCCCAGCTGCCCGTCGACCCCCGGCTCGGGCGCATGATCCTGGAGGCCGACCGCAACGGCTGCGTCCGCGAGGTCCTGATCATCGCGGCTGCGCTGTCCATCCAGGACCCGCGCGAGCGCCCCGCCGACAACCAGCAGGCCGCCGACGAGAGGCACCGCCGGTTCGCCGACCCCGGCTCCGACTTCCTGGCCTACCTGAACCTGTGGAACCACCTGCGCGAGCAGCAGGCGGAGCTGTCGGGCAGCGCGTTCCGCCGCATGTGCAAGAACGAGTTCCTGCACTACCTGCGCATCCGCGAGTGGCAGGACCTGCACGGCCAGCTCAAGCAGGTCGCCAAGTCGCTCGGCGTCACGCTCAACACCGCCGACGCGCCGCCCGACCGCATCCACACCTCGCTGCTCGCCGGCCTGCTCTCCCACATCGGCCTGATGGACGTCGACAAGAAGGACAAGCAGCGGCGCGGGCAGGAGTACCTCGGCGCCCGGGGCGCGAAGTTCGCGGTGTTCCCGGGGTCGTCGCTGTTCAAGAAGCCGCCGCGCTGGGTGATGTCGGCCGAGCTGGTCGAGACCTCCCGGCTGTGGGGGCGGATCAACGCCCGGATCGAGCCCGAGTGGGTCGAGCCCCTCGCGCAGCACCTGGTGAAGCGCAACTACAGCGAGCCGCACTGGTCGAAGAAGCAGGCGGCCGTCATGGCACGCGAGAAGGTCACCCTCTACGGGGTCCCGATCGTCGCCGACCGCCGCGTCAACTACGGCGCCATCGATCCGGCGCTGTCACGCGAGCTGTTCATCCGGCACGCGCTCGTCGAGGGCGACTGGGAGACCCATCACCGGTTCTTCCACGACAACCGCGCCCTGCTGGACGAGGTGGAGGAGCTGGAGCACCGCGCCAGGCGCCGCGACATCCTCGTCGACGACGAGACCCTCTTCGACTTCTACGACGCGCGGATCCCCGAGGACGTCGTGTCCGGGCGGCACTTCGACGCCTGGTGGAAGAAGGCCCGGCGCGCCGACCCCGACCTGCTCGGGTTCGAGAAGTCGATGCTCATCAACGAGTCCGCGGGCGGCGTCAGCGAGTCCGACTACCCGGACGTGTGGCAGCAGGGCGCCCTGCGGCTGCGCCTCACCTACCAGTTCGAGCCGGGCACCGACGCCGACGGCGTCACCCTGCACATCCCCGTCCAGGTCCTCAACCAGGTGCGGCCGGCCGGCTTCGACTGGCAGGTGCCGGGCCTGCGCACCGAACTGGTCACCGAGCTGATCCGGTCGCTGCCGAAGCAGCTGCGCGTCAACTTCGTCCCGGCGCCCGACTACGCGCGCAAGATCCTCGACCGCGTCGCACCGCGCACCGAGCCCCTGCTGGACGCCCTGGAGCGCGAGCTGACGGCGATGACGAGCGTGCCGGTCGCACGCGAGGCGTGGGACCCGTCCCGGCTGCCCGCCCACCTGCGCATCACCTTCCGGGTCGTGGACGCGGCAGGCCGGTCCCTCGGCGAGGGCACCGACCTGGACGAACTGAAACGCCGCCTAGCCGGGAAGGTGCGCGGGACGCTGTCCAAGGCGGCTTCCACGATCGAGCGGTCCGGGCTCACCGCGTGGACGCTCGGCGAGCTGCCCCGCACCTACGAGCGCAACCAGGCCGGCTACGACGTCAAGGCCTATCCCGCGCTCACCGACGAGGGCGACACCGTCGCCGTCCGCATGTACGAGACGGAGGCCGAGCAGCGGCGCGCGATGTGGCTCGGCACGCGGCGGCTGATCCTGCTGAACGCGCCGTCGCCGGCGAAGCTCATCCAGGGCCGCCTGACCAACCAGGGCAAGCTGGCGCTCAGCCACAACCCGCACGGCTCCGTCGCGGCGCTGTTCGACGACTGCGTCACCGCCGCCGCCGACCGGCTCATCGCCGAGGCGGGCGGACCCGCGTGGGACGAGGACGGCTACCGCGCCCTGTACGACCGGGTCCGCGCCGACCTGCACGACGCTACGGCCCAGATCGTCGGCCTGGTCGAGCGCATCCTCGCCGAGGCGCACGAGATCGACCGGCGTCTGCGCGGCACGGCGAGCCTGACCCTGGTCCCGGCGCTCACCGACGTCCGCGGCCACCTCGGCACGCTCGTCCGGCCGGGGTTCGTCACCGCGACCGGCTGGGCCCGGCTGCCGGATCTGCCGCGCTACCTGCGCGCCCTGCAGGTCAGGCTCGACAAGCTCCCCGAGAACCCGGGGCGCGACCGCATGCTCGCGCACCAGGTCGAGGTCCTGACGCAGGAGTACGACCAGACCCTGCGCCGGCTCCATCCGGCCCGGCGCGAGGAGGAGCCGGCGCGGCAGATCCGCTGGATGCTGGAGGAGTTGCGGGTCAGCCTCTTCGCCCAGCAGCTCGGCACCCGCTTCCCCGTCTCCGACAAGCGCATCCGCAAGGCGATGGCCCAGCTCTAGGCGGGGATGCGCGCGAACAGTTCCAGGTGCCCGCACCGGCGGCACCGCAGCGCGTCGATCTGCCAGCGGGGCCGGCCCATGCGCTTGGCCCCGCCGAAGACGCCCTTCTCCAGCGGCCCGAGGATCCAGCGGGCGTAACCGCGGGAGGACTCGCCCGCGTCCTCGATGAAGCCCAATTCGAGGTCGTCGCCCTCGCACTGCGTGCACGTCGGCTGCGTCATGCCGGGAGGGTAGCGGGTCATGCGGGCGCGGGCGCGGGCGCGGGGGCGGCGGGCCGACGCGTGATCATATTCGGGTGATACTGGGACATGGCCTCGCGGGAGTACTACCCACCGATCGAGCCGTACGACTCCGGGCTGCTGGACGTCGGCGACGGCAACCGTGTCCACTGGGAGACCTGCGGCAATCCGGACGGACTGCCCGCGGTGTTCCTGCACGGCGGGCCCGGAGGCGGCGTCCTGCCCGACCACCGGCGGTTCTTCGACCCGTCCCGGTACCGCATCGTGCTGTTCGACCAGCGCAACTGCGGGCGGAGCCTGCCCTGCGCCGGCGACCCGGCGGTGTCCCTCGACCACAACACCACGCCGCACCTGGTGGCCGACATCGAGCGCCTGCGCGAGCACCTGTCGATCGAGAGCTGGCTCGTGTTCGGGGGCAGCTGGGGGAGCACCCTGGCGCTCGCGTACGCGCAGGCGCATCCCGGCCGGGTCAGCGCGATGGTGCTGCGCGGCATCTGGCTCGTCCGCCCGTGGGACGAGGCGTGGGGGCTGGCCGCGACCGGTGCGGCGCGTCTCTTCCCGGCCGAGTGGGAGGCGTTCCGGGACGCGATCCCGCCCGCCGAGCGGGACGACCTGCTGGCCGCCTACGGACGCCGCGTCGGCCACCCGGACCCGGCCGTCCACGTTCCCGCCGCCCGCGCCTGGGCCGCGTGGGAGCTGGCGGCCAACACGCTCCTGCCCGTCCCGCCGCCGGAGCTGGACGACGCGGTGACGGTGGCCTTCGCCCGCATCATGCACCACTACATCGCGAACGGGGGCTTCCTCCCGGCCGGGGGCCTGCTCGCGGGCGTGGACCGCGTCCGGCACATCCCCGCCGTGATCGTGAACGGGCGCTACGACATGAAGACACCGCTGGAGCAGGCGTGGGACCTGCACCGCGCGTGGCCGGAGGCGAGGTTCCACATCGTCGAGGACGCCGGGCACGGCGGCGGCGAACCCGGCACGCGCGACCGCCTCATCGAGGCCACCGACGCTTTCGCCGCTCACTTCTCCACGAAGTGGGCGCCCCCACATGTACCACCCAAGTCACTGCAGTGATGCGCAGGGGTGCGTAAGGTTCATTCCATGCCTAACAGCGATGAGCGCGACAATAGCGGCCCCCAGGAGATGGCCGCGGCTCCCCAGGGCGCGGTCTCCGAGGGCTCGGCGTACGAGGGCACGGTGTCAGGGGCGCCCGCCGAGACCGCGGTCGCGCGCATGGGCGACCCGGTCACGGTCTGGCCGTGCGCCAACTGCGGTAGGCCCGTCCCGCAGCCGGTCGGCGCCGCCCGCACCGTCCGCTACTGCCAGGACAACGAGGGCGCCTGCGCCCGCGAGGCGCGCGAGCGCCGCGACCGCGGCCGGGACGCGCCGGGCCTCACCGGGCAGGTCGCGTCGGCGTGGGAGCTCGTCGAGCGGATGGAGCGGGCCGCCGACGCGCTCGCCGAGTCGCTGACCTCCGAGCTGAGCGTCGCCGGCGTGGAGCGCCGCGTCGCCGAGGTGCGCGCCGAGGCCGCCCGCGAGCTCGCCATCGCGCAGAGCGAGCGCGACGCCTCCCAGCGCAAGGCCGAGGAGGCGTGGCACGAGGCCGTCTCGTCCCGCAAGCGCGCCGAGACGGCCGAGGGAGACGCCGGGCGCGCCCGCGAGGAGGCCAAGCTCGCCACCGCCAAGCGTGACGCGGCGCAGCAGGCGTGGGAGGAGGCCCACCAGATCGCGCAGCAGTCCATGACGGCCAAGCTCGCGGCCGAGAGCGAGCGCGACCGGGTCGCGGCACGGGAGACCGAGCTGCTCGCCGCGCTGGAGGCCGCGCGGGCCGAGCTCGTCGGCCTGCACGCCAAGCTCGCCGAGGCGGAGGGCGCCGCCGAGGCGCAGCGCGTGGAGGCCGCGGTCGCCAAGCAGGGCGCCGAGGACCTGCGCAACGCCATGCGCGACACCGAGGCCCAGCGGCAGCGCGCCATGCAGGCCGCCAGCAAGGCCGAGGCCGAGCGCACCACCGCCCTGCGCGCGCAGTCGGAGGCCGAGGCGGAGCTCGTCCGCGCCAACGCCCGCGCCGACGAGGCCGCCAAGGAGCGCGAAGCCGCGCAGGCGCAGGCCACGGCCGCGACGGCCGAGCGGGACGAGCTGAACACCAAGGTCAACGACCAGGCGGTGCAGCTGCGGCAGCTGTCGCAGTCGGTCGCCGAGCAGCAGGCCGCGCTCACCGCCCTCGCCGAGGAGCGCGACGCCGCCCGCGCCGAGGCCGACCGCGCCCGGCGCCAGATCGACCAGCTCACCCACAACACGCTCTCGTCGAACTTCCCGCCCGGCGGGCGGATGTCCGGCGGCGGCCACCCGGGGCCCCCGCCCGGCATGCCGCCGGGTCCGCCCCCGATCGGCGGCCCCTTCCCGGGCGGCACCCCGGCCCGCCCCGGCGCGCCGGTGCCCCTCGGGGCCCCCGTCCCGAACCCCGTCCCGAACCCGCCTCCCGCCCCGAACGGGACGCCGGCCTCGACCACCGGCGGCCATCCGGCCCCGGGCGGCAACCCCCCGGACCAGGGCCGCTCCCTCAACGGAGTTGACTGGGAGGACCCCCTGTTCACCGGTCCCTGACCGACCGGGCCCGGGCGGCCGCGCCGTCCGGGCTCAGCGGAGGCCGACCACGAGGACCAGCGCCAGCGCCAGCGCCGCCACCGAGGCGGACACCAGGACCTGGTCGCGCTTCCTCGCCGCGATCCGCCGCGGCGTGAGAACCCTCCGACGGCCACGCCCCATGTCCACCGCGGCGCGGCGGGCGTGCTCCCAGTAAGCCCCGATGTACACGGTCAGCGCCGCCAGTCCCACGATGAGCAACCCGTCTCCGCGCATCGATCCGCCTCCCGTTTTCCGCGGAAGCTCAGATTGAACAGCGGATCCGGCGCGAGTGACAGTGTCGGACGACACAGTTCGCCGAAACGGGCGGACCCGGGCGGCTGCACCGTCGGATCGTCGGCCGGATGGTCAGCGCCCGAACGTCTCGGGATCGACCTCGATCCAGATCTGCTCGGCGCGGCCCAGCAGCCGCCCGTCCGCCCCGTACAGGGCGGTCGCCGCGTGCATCTTGCGGCCCTCGCGGCTGCGCGCGAGACCCATCACGACGCATCGCTCACCGGCTTCCGGCACGTCCATGACCTGCGCCGTCATCGTGCCGAGGACCGCCGGGCGGCCCGCCACGTCGAACGACCAGCCGCCGGGGCAGTCCAGCGCGGCCCACACCAGCTCCCGCTCGGGCACCCGCTCGGGGATCCACGGCGACGCGACGGTGCCCTCGGAGACGGGCCCCGGTTCGAGCCGCAGCCCGTCACCGGGTTCGCGCTCCGGCCCGCACACGAAGCAGCCCGGGAACGGGTGGTTCTCCGCCGTCCGGTACTTCTCCGCCGCCGTCAACGCCTCCTCGAACGGCACCGCCGCGATGGGCGGCACCACGATCGCTCCCGCGAGCGCCTCGGCGACGAGCCGGTCGCCGTCCCACAGCCGCGCGCTGTGCCCGCGCTCGTCCTCGACCGTGACGCGGAGCTCGGTGTCCAGCGGCGGCGGCCGCCGCAGCGTCACCGTCACCGTGTCGATCGGCACCCTCCCCGCCAGGCGCCCCGCCACGTACCCGCCGTTCCCGGACCCGTCCGGCCCGTGGAACCGCCTCTCGATGATCATTTCTTGTCCCCCGTGCTCACAACCGTCAAACCAAAACGGGACCGATCATATTGAGCCCCACCGACAACCCACCCCCCGGGGGTAGCCGGGCGCCGCCCGCGCTACACCGCCCGGGAAGGCTGCGGCCTGCCCGGACGGGTGGTGAAGAAGACCGAGAGGGAGCCCCGCAGGCGGGCCCGGGCGGTGTCCTCGTCGACGGGACCGTCCGCGGGGACGGGGGTGCGGTCGAGGGCCCGGTCGATGAGAAGGTCGACGTTGCGGTCGGCGACGAGGACGGAGCACGTGTCGCACCCGTACCAGGGGTAGAGCATGTTGAGAACGGCCACGGCGGTGTCGTCGTCCGACAGGTGCGTGGTGTCCAGCTCGACCTCGAACATGTCGGTGTCGTCGGGGTCGAGCGTGGGGTAGTAGAGCCAGCGCGGCGCGGCCACGCCGCAGAAGTCGCACACCTGGTCGAGCGGGGCGGGCTCGCCGACCGCGAGCTCGAGCTCGTGGTCCCACGGCTCCACCCGCCGGTTGTGGCGGTAGCCGACGCCGTCGAGCGAGCCCTCGCGGTTGTGCGTCACGTCGTGCACCTCGCCGCCGCAGCGGGCGCACATGAAGCCGAGGTCCTCCATGTCCCTCCCCGATCGCTGAGGCACCGGCTCTCACAGTATCCGTCCGGACGCCTCGCTCGTACCAGGCCGCGGCGTTCGGGTACGTTGAGGACCCTTCACCGACGCATCCGCCCCGGCGACCCCGGTCTCCCGCGTCCGCACGCCGCACATCCCTCCGCGTGCCCTCATTCCGTGCTCTCGAACGGGAGGTCCCGTGCCCGATGTCGTGCTGAACGCCGACAAGATCGATCTGGTGCGCGAGCGGCGGCCGCTGCTCGACCGCGTCACGCTGACGGTGCTGCGCGGCGAGCACTGGGCGCTGATCGGCCCGAACGGGGCCGGCAAGAGCACGCTGCTCGGCATCCTCGGCGCCTACACCCACCCGACGCGCGGCACGGCGGAGATCCTCGGGCGCCGGCTCGGCCGCGTGGACGTCCGGGAGCTGCGCAGGCTGATCGGGCAGGTCGACCCGCGCCACCCCCTGGAGTCGGCGCGGACGGTGCGCGAGATCGTCCTGACCGGCGTGACGGGCACCATCGAGCTCGTGCCCCGCTGGACGCCGGCCGCGGAGGACCTGCGCCGGGCGGACGAGCTGATCGCGCTGATGGGCCTCACGCCCCGCACGGACGCCCGCTGGCCGAACCTGTCGCAGGGGGAGCGGGGACGCGCGCTGATCGCGCGGGCGCTGATGCCCGACCCGCCGCTGCTGCTGCTCGACGAGCCCGCCACGGGGCTGGACGTCGCCGCCCGTGAGCGGCTGCTCGCCGGCCTCGACCAGCTGCGCGCCGGGCGGCCCGACCTGACCACCGTGCTCGTCACGCACCATCTGGAGGAGCTGCCCGTCAGCACCAGCCACGCGCTGCTGCTGCGCGAGGGCAGGGTGCTCGCCTCCGGCCCGGCCGACGACGTCCTCACGACCGAGCTGGTCAGCGCGTGCTTCGACCATCCGATCACCATCAGCCGGAACCGCGGGCGCTGGGCCGCGACCGCCGGACCAGCCTGACCGGACCCTCCCGAGCGCCGGCGGTTCCCGGGCTAGCCGCCGGCGACGCGGTGCTCGGCCAGGTGGGCCAGGACCGACTGGTTCGCCTCCCACCCGTCCGGGAACTTGACCGGCACGCCGAGGTGCACCGGCTCGGCGGACGGATGCGCGTCCAGCAGTTCGGGGATGCCCGCCCGCGCCACCACGACGCACGCGTGGCGGTGCCGCGACGCCAGCACGCACAGCCGCCCCGACTCCAGGTGGAACGCGGTCGCGTCGCGGCGCCCCGACAGCGGGTGCAGCACGACCGTCACGTCGTACTCGCGGCCCTGGAGCCGGTTGGCGGTGTCGACGGTGATGCCCTCGCCGTGCGGCCCGAGCGCGGCGCGGATCGCGGTGACCTGGTCGCGGTGGGCCGCCCCGATCGCGACGCGCGCGGCGTCCACCGGGGCAGAGCCCAGCTCGGAGTGGGCGACGGGGCCGCGTTGCAGCAGCCGGACGGCGAGCGCCGCCGTCGCGCGGACGGCTTCGGCGTCGGTGCGCAGCGTGTGCCGGGCGGGCAGCTCGTAGAGGGCCCAGCCGGTGGCCGCCGCCTCTTCGAGCGCGTGGTCGTAGGTGGTGCCCATGCCGCGCGCGGCGAACTCCAGCCTCCGGTCGCCCGGCCCCGTCCCGGCGCGGAATCCGGTGAACGGGTAGAACGCCTCCGAGACCACCGGCGCCGCCGACGCGGGCAGCCGCCATGACACCGGCAGCCGGTGGACGGGAAGCTCCGGGTTGTGCGCCAGCAGGACCGACACGGCGCTGCGCATCGGGTCCCAGGTCAGGCCCGCCCAGCGTTCGACCTCGACGGTGGAGAACGGGTCGAGCTGGCCGGGGTCGCCGACGAACAGCGCCCGCTCGAACCGCCCGGCGATGCGCAGTAGCAGGTCCGAGCGCATCTGGTACGCCTCGTCCACGATCGCCCACGGCCACGACCCGTCCGAGAGCGTGGCCCACTTCGCGCCCGTCGCGATGACGACGGTGTGCTCGGCGAGGTCGTCGGCCTTCTGCGCCACCCGTACCGACGGGTGCGCCATGACCCGCTCGGACGGCAGGTAGCCCGACGCCGACAGCCGTCCCAGCGTGATGCCGGGGTGCTTCGCGGCGATCCGGTCGATGAGGTCGTCGACCTGCTCGTTGGTCTGCGCCACGATCATCAGCCGCTCGCCGGCCTCGGCCAGGTGCGCGGCCGCGCGGACCACCAGCGTCGACTTGCCCGCGCCCGGCGGGGAGTCGACCACCACGCCGCGGTGCCCGCCGCCGAGGTCGGCCAGGACGCCGTCCACGACCCGCGCCGCGGCGACGCCGGGATCGAGGGACGGCTCCGGGTCCCGCGCCGCCACCGGCGCCAGGTGACGGCCCGCGTATCCGGTCACGACCATTCCTCTTCGGCGTCCTCGTCGGTCGGCACGTACTCGACGGGCGGCCCGCCGTGCGTCCACGGCGTGTCCTCCCGGTCGGGGAACCTCGCCGCGCCGAACGAGCCCTCCGTCAGCGAGGTGAAGCACACCCGGTCGCCGACCTCGGGGACGGAGCCCGCCTCGGGGGTGAGCTTGCGGCCCATCCCGCCGGTCAGCTCCAGCAGCACGCCGCCGTCGTCCAACTCCACGATCCTCCCCTTGAGCGCCGGTCTGGCGGCACTGCACACGGTCGTGCCGGCGTCCAGCCGCACCGGGTCCCGGGTGCCGACCCGCAGCAGCGGGCGCAGCTTCGGCCGCTTGCCCGTCTCGTCCAGCCGGGCGGGGTCGCACTCGGTGACCGTCCCCCCGAACGCCTGGCCGGCCAGCCGGTGCTCGGCCATCACCAGGGGGTCGTCGAACGCTCGCTGCGCGTCGTAGGCGTCCTGCGCGCGTTCGAGGTCGTGCAGCCGCCGCGCCGCGCGGACGGGCGGGTCGCGGCGCGCCTGAGGATACGCCTCGCCGAACGTCTGGTGGTAATAGGTGAAGGCGTCCCGGTCGCGCTCCCAGCGGCGCGGGACGCTCGCCGCCTCCGGCAGCGCGCGCAGCAGCCCGACGGCCCGCCACATCAGCTCCCAGGTCGGGGTCAGCTGGCTCGCGACCGCGGCGCGCAGCCGCTCCTCGGTGGCGGGGGCCCCGCCCGACCGGTCGTAGGCGGCGATCGCGGGGGCGAGGACCTCGTTGTCGAAGGTCGGGTCGGTCGTCGGGCCCGCGGGCGGGCAGACGACGGGGTCCTCGGCGCGGGCCGCCGCGGCCGGGCCGTCGAGGCCGTCCGGCGGCTCGATCCAGCCGATCAGCGCGGCGAGGTTGCCGTCCTCCAGCGAGCTCTGCCCGGTCGCCCAGTGCAGCCGCAGCAGCTCCGTCACCGCCCCGAGCAGGGACGACCCCGGATGGTCGTGGCGGTCGGCGAACCAGGTCAGCCATCGGCCGAGCACCGGCACCGCCGGGTCCACCGCGTACGGGCCCTCGGTGCTGCGGAACCGCGTCGACCGGCCCACCATCCGCAGGAACGCGACGCCGCCCCGGTTCGGCACGAGCAGCTGCGGCGCGTCCCCGTACCGGATCCGCTCCTCCCCGTCCTTGCCGGGCGGCAGTTCCTCCACCGGGCCCCGGCTCGTCTCGATGTGGTTCAGGACGAGCTTGGCGAGGGTCGCCGCGAAGGCGAACCGCAGGTCGCGGTTGCGCGGCTGCGGGACCACGAGCACCGTCGCGTCGTCCGGCGCGCTGCCGAGCATCACGGCCAGCGGTGCCGCCGCCTCCCCGGCGAGCTTCAGCGGGACGAGCACGAGCGGGGCGCCGGAGACATGGCAGTGCCGCACGGTCGCGAGCGGCTGCGCGATCCCGGCGGACACCGCCTGCAACCGCGCGAGCGAGGACAGCGCAGTCATGGGCGGATCACGCGGCCCCGTGCAGCGCCTCGTCGCGCAGCCGGGCCGCGGCGCGCAGCTGCTCGGCCGTCTCGGCCAGGTCGTCGGAGGGATGCAGCGACCCGTCCGCCAGCGCGAGCGCGGCGCCGATCGTGTCGACGCCGCCGAGGTCGTCGCGGACGGACCGGCCGAGCGCGCCCGTCGCGCCGCACGCCCGCGCCTCGTCCCGGCAGAACAGCGCCATCTCGCAGCCCGCCATGCACTCGGGCGCGTACCGCGCCTCGACGGCCCGCACGGACTCCGCGAGCGCCTCCCCGGGCTCGAACGACAGGTCGTCCGGCAGTTCGGCGAGGATGGCGTCGACGCGGGTGAGGCGCGTGAGCTGCCGTTCCAGGACGGCGAGCTGCGGCCGCACGTCCAGCGGCGTCGCCGTGGGACGGTTCGAGAAGTTCTCCGGGCAGACGAGGAACACCTCGTGCGACACGCGCGCCGGGTCGTGCCCGAGCTCCGCCGCCAGCCGCCGCAGCGCCAGCACGTACACCGCCGACTGGCGGGCCGCCGCCGCGACCTGCTCCGGCTCGGCCTGCCCGTCCACGACCGCGAACGACTTGATCTCGATGACGTGCATCCGGCCTTCGAGCTGGAACGCGATCACGTCCGGTTCCAGGTAGGCGGGCCGCCCGCCGATCTCCAGCCGCAGCAGCGGATGGTCGAACAGCGTCCCCTCGCCGGTCTCCAGCGCGCGGGCGACCAGCCGCCGCGTGCGCGAGTGCCGCAGCTCCCGGCCCTCGTTGCCCGCGACCACCTCGAGGTCGTCGTAGGCGACCTCGGGAACGGCGAGGCCGATCCGCTCGCGCAGCAGTGTCAGCAGCTCCGCGCAGCCGTCCGCCTTCACCTGCGCCTCGAACGCGTTCCCGCGCGTGATCGCGAACTGGGACTGGCCGAACGGCGCGGGGAACCCCAGGGCGCGCGCCACCGCGTCCTTGTCGACTCCCGCCGCGTCCATCACCCCGCGGCGGGCGCAGCCCGGATTGGACGTGAGCGCGGCGATCGTGCGGGCGTCGTGGTTGCGCGGGGGCGCGTCGCCGCGCAGCCGGTCCAGGTCCGGCGCGGTGTCGGTCATCGGTCCGTCTCTCCGTTGATGGCGGGGCGCCGGCCGGGATCCCGCAGGGCCCGCAGCCGGGTGCCGAACAGCCGTTCGGCGTCGTCGAGCCGCTCCCGGGCGCGTGCCGCGGCCGACTCGCGCCGCCGCCGGTCCGGGTCGCGGTGCACGTCCAGTTCGGCCCGGGCGGCCTCGGCGAGCACGGCCGGATCGACTGTACCGACCGTACCGGTGACCGCACCGGGAATGTTGGACGCGAAACGCCACAGGAGCCGCTGCACGTCCGGCGACGGCGTCCCGCGCCCGGCGTGCTCGGCCAGCCGCAGCGCGCAGGTGAGGAAGTCGGTGCGCGGGCTGAGGGGCCCGACGATGCGCTGCTCCAGCGGCCACGTGCTCACGGTGAGCAGCCCGCGCGCGGGCGCGAGCAGGTCGGCGGTCAGCGCGGCGCACAGGTAGTACGGGCGCGCGTACGGCGCGGTGCGGAAGGAGCGCTCCTCGTCGCGGCGCAGGCTCGTCAGGCGGCTCCCCGGGATCCGGCCGGGGAAGAACGCCGCGTACACCGATCCGATCAGCTTCGGCGCGGCGGGCGCCCCGAGCAGGGTGAGCGCCTGGTGGACCTGCTCCCGGACGGGCAGCAGGCCGCGCGGGCCGTCGTCCTCGTCGCGGCGGCCGCCGGACCCGGTGGTGTCGCCGAGGACGGCGTCGTCCCACGCGGTCTCGGTGCTGCGCAGCTCAGAGCGCAGTTCACGGGCCCGCGCCCGGTCGCCGGCGGCCATGGCCCGGCGCACGGCTGCGCGCAGCTCGGCGATGCGCGTCTCCAGCTCGTCGGGGGACGGGACGCCGGGGGACCGGGACATGCGGCAGACAGTACAGGTACTTCCCGACACTTCCAGTGTTTTCCAGTTTTGTGGTGTCCGGGCGGGCTCAGCACGGCTTGCGCCACACGAGGGAATAGCGCCACAGCAGGTGCCTGCGGAACACGGCGCCGGGCAGCAGCCGCAGTGCCTCGTCCCGGACCTCGCCCCACGTCATGTCGGGATCCATGACCGGGGCGCCGGGGTTGCCCGCGCGCCCCCGGTTGCGGAGCCGGTGGACGTAGTGCGCGGGGAGGCCGGTGGCCGCGTACGCCCGGTCACGGAGCCCCTTGTTGTTCGCCAGCCCGATGACCACGAGGTTGCCGCCCGGCCGGACGGCGCCGCGCATCGCCGACAGGCCCTTGGCGAAGTCCATGTGGTGGATCGCGGCGACACTGCAGACGAAGTCGTAGAAGTCCTCCGGCAGGTCGTATTCGAGGAGACCCGCCTCGACGAAGTCGACGTTGCCGGCGCCCCTGCTCGACCGCGCCGCCTCGGCGACCATGTCCGGCGACCGGTCGAGACCGGTGACATGCGTCGCGCGGGGCGCGAGGCGGCGCACCAGCAGGCCGTCCCCGCAGCCGACGTCCAGCGCCTCCCCGCACCCGCGCGGCACGTTGCGCAGCACGACGCCGTGGTAGTGCGTGTTGTGGTTCCAGTAGTCGCCGGTCATCGTCACCGCCGGGTCAGGAGCGCGGGTCGCGGCGGAGAGGGTGCCCCGCCGGCACCTCCACAATAACGATCTTGACGCCGTCGGGGTCCTCGATCCACATCTCGACCAGTCCCCACGGTTCCTCCCGCGGCTCCCGCGTGACGCGGGCACCGGCGGCCGCGAGCCGTTCGTGCTCGGCCCGGACGTCGCGGACCTGGAGCCAGAGCATCGGCGACGCCCCGGCCCCGCCGTCGCCGTGCCCCGACACCTCCAGGAAGCCCGGACCGAGGAAGAACACCACGCCGGGAGAGTCGGCCGGGCCGAACTCCCGGTACACGGCGAGGCCCAGCACGTCACGGTAGAAGCGCCGGGTGCGCGCCGGGTCGCCGGAGCGAAGCAGGATGCGGCTGCTCAGTACGTCCATGCCACCATCCTGACCCCGGCGCCGCCCGGCGCGCGCACCGGCGCGCCCGGTGCCGGCCCGGGTCAGTCCGCGAAGCTGGCGCGGTAGGTGGCGGCCATGTCCTCGTCGCCGTGCCCCTGCTCGATGGCACGCCGGAAACGCTCGCCCGCCGCGTCGTTCACGTCGACGCGGACGCCTGCCGCCTCGGCGGAGTCGTGGATGAGCCGGGTGTTCTTCTCAGCGTTGCGGACGGCGAAGCTCGGCTCGAAGTCGCCGTCGAGCATCGCCTTCATCTTGGTCTGCAGGTAGGGGCTGTCGAGCGGGCCGCCGGTGAGGACCTCGCCGAGCAGGGACGGATCGAGTCCGAAGCCCTTGGTCAGCGCCACCGACTCGGCGACGACCGAGGTCAGCGAGATGGCGTAGCTCACGGCGGCCAGCTTGAGCCGGGTGCCCGCGCCGCTCGCGCCGTCCTCGTCCAGCCACACCGTCTTGCCGCCGACCGCGTCGAAGACCGGCCCCAGGGCCTTGCGCGCGTCCTGCGGCCCGGCGGCGAGGACGACGAGCCTGCCCTGCTCGGCGGGCTGCCTGGTGCCCTGGACGGGGGAGTCGACGAACGTCAGCCCGTGGTCGGCGGCGAGCCGCGCCAGCGCGGGCACGTCCGCGACGCCGACCGTGCCCATCTGCGCCCAGACCTGCCCGGCGCGCAGCGCGGGCGCGGCGTCGTTCATCACCGCCAGGGCCGTCTCCCCGTCGTTCAGCATGGTGATGACCACGTCGGCGTCCCGGACGGCGTCGGCGGGGGAGGCCGCGACGGCGGCGCCGTCGGCGGCGAGCGGTTCCGCGCGGGCGGCCGTGCGGTTCCAGGCGGCGACCCCGTGGCCGTTCCTCAGCAGGTTGCGGGCCATCGCGGCGCCCATGATCCCGGTGCCGAGCACTGCGACCTGAGTCATCTGCCCCTCCTTTTGGACTGCTTGATACAGAATGGTGCGGGGACAACATTCGCACATCACGGCCTGATGCGCATCCGCAGGAACCCCTACCCGTCCGGAGGCGGGAATGCCTCGCCGCGCCGTCCGATCGGGCGGTGGCCGGCCGGGCCGGTCAGCCGTAGGCGGGGCTGTCACCGGGCGCGTCGGCGTACACGGCGGTGTAGGGCACGGCGAAGGCGTCGAGGGTGCGGTCGAGGTGGGCCGACCACCAGCTCACGAGTGTGGCGGGACCCCGCTCGCCCGCGCCGTCCCCGCCCAGGTAGCGGTGCCGCAGCGGCGCGACGTCGCAGAGCCGCTCCCACCATTCGCGGTGCACGGCCGACTGGATCTGCCCGGCGTCCAGCGGGAAGGCGGAGCGGTGCCCGCGCACGAACGCCTGGACGCGGTCGAGATCGAGGCCGCGCTCGTCCTCGCAGGCGAACAGCCGTGCCGCCGAGCGCACGACCTCCCCGGCGACCGGGCCCGTGGTGAGGCCGCCCCAGCCGAGCACGGCGGTGACGTTGCCCGACCCGCCGTAGCGCAGGTGCTCGGCGTGGAAGGAGCCGTGCAGGTGCCCGACCGTGCTCACCTCGACGTCGGGCGGCTGGTGCCCGGCGAACTCGGTGAGCAGATCGCGGCGTTCGCGAAGGCGGCGCGCGGTCAGCGCGTCGAAGTCGGTGCCGCCCCCGCCGTCCGGGACGTCGCGCAGCGTCGCCTCGACGGCCGCGGCCGCGTCGGCGGCCCGCGGCGCCGGCACGAGCATGCTCTGCTGGACGGGCGGCGTGAGCTCGTCGAGCGCGGCGTGCAGCCGTCCGAGCAGCTCGCCGAGGGCCTCGCACTGGGCGAACGTCAGCTCCAGGCCGCCGCGGCCGCGGCCGCCGACCCACGGGTACAGGGCGTATCCGCGGCCGGCGGCGGTGACCAGCGTGCGCCCGCCGCGGGCCGGCACGGGCGCGAGCACCGGAAGACCGGCCGCGTCGAGCGCGGCCGTGACGCCGTGCTGGAACAGCACGCGGCGTCGGTCGGCGCCAGCGTGCTCCCTGAGGAAGAACGCGCCGCCGGCCGTGTCGACGCGCCAGCTCCGGTGGCCCTGCCCGGTGGCCGGCGGGGTCGTCACCTCCGGCGCGCCGATCTCCCAGCGTTTCAGCAGCCGGGGCGGGAGAGCCTCGGCGCCGGGCCCGCCGTCCGCCTTCGCCTGCCCGCTCCCGTCGGCCCGATTCGCCGCGCCGGCCCGGTGTTCGGTGTCAGCCCTGTCTCTGGCGTCAGCACTCTGGGACGTCGGCACCTCGGCACCTCGGCTGCTTCGGACGGACGGCGGTCGAATGGATGTTCTACGCCGACGCTACACGTCCCGGCCGTGGCGCGAAAGTGAACCGCGCGGTCCGGCGCCTCAGGCGCGTTCGAGGACGACGACGGGGATGTCGCGGTCCGTCTTCTTCTGGTACTCGTCGTAGTCCGGCCAGGTGGCGGTCATCTTCCGCCACAGGGCGGGCTTCTCCTCCGGCGTCGCCGTGCGGGCCCGAGCGGTGAACCTGTCGCCCTTCACCTGCACCTTCACCTCGGGGTTGTCCCGGAGGTTGAGGTACCAGAGCGGCGGGGCGTCCGCCCCGCCCTTGGACGCCACGACGAGGTAGGCGTCGCCTTCCGGCTGGTAGATGAGCGGCGTCGTGCGCTCCTTGCCGCTGCGCCGCCCGGTGGTGGTGAGCAGGAGGGTGACGGTGCCCTGCCAGTCGTGTCCCTCCGCGCCGTCGGTCTCCTGGTACCGCTCGACGTGTTCATTGCCGTACAGCATGGTTTCCCCTCACTTTGCCATCGCCATAAGGGCGCTCTTCTGCAACCCGCGGGTCGGAGCCGCCCTTCTCGGGATCACTACCCTGGCGTGGTGGATGATGCGGCGGAGGTGGCGCGGCGGTGCGCCGAGACGATGTACGCGCAGGACAGGGTGGCGCAGGACCTCGGCATGCAGATCACCGAGATCGCACCGGGGCGGGCGCGGCTGCGGATGACGGTGGCCGGCGCCATGGTGAACGGGCACGGGATCGCTCACGGCGGCTACCTGTTCCTGCTCGCCGACTCGGCTTTCGCCTACGCGTGCAACACCTATGACTCCGTGACGGTCGCGGCGTCGGCCGACGTGGTCTTCGTCGCGAGCGCGCGCGGCGGTGACGTCCTGGAAGCGACCGCGGTCGAACGCACCCGGTACGGGCGGAGCGGCATCTACGACGTCACGGTCCGCCGCGTCCCCGGCGGCGAGGTCATCGCGGAGTTCCGCGGCGGGAGCCGCAGCCGGGACCAGCGCGTCCTGGAAGGCGGCGCGCCCTGAGGCGCACGGGTCACAGCTCGTCCAGGACCCTGGTGAGGTAGCGCGAGGTCTCGTCGGGACGCTCGGCGGTGATGCACAGGTTGTTCATCGCGCGCATGTAGGTGTCGACGTCGGTCGGCTTGTCGAGGTAGAGCGCGCTGGTGAGCTGCTCCAGGTAGACGACGTCGGACAGGCCGGGCTCGGCGAAGCGCAGGATGGTGAACGGGCCTCCCGCGGCGGCGTGCCCTCCCGCGCCGAACGGCACGATCTGCAGCGTGACGTTGGGCAGTTCCGACACCTCGATCAGGTGCCGGATCTGTTCACGCATCACCTCGCGGCCGCCGAGCGGACGGCGCACGACCGCCTCGTCCAGCACGGCCCACAGGGTCGGCGCCTCGGGGGAGGTGAACCGCTCCTGCCGGGTGGTGCGGACCTGGACGCGGCGCTCGACCTCCTCGTCACTGGCGTCGGAGTACCCGAGCCGGACGACGGCGCGCGCGTAGTCCTCGGTCTGCAGAAGCCCGGGCACGAACTGCAGTTCGTAGGTGCGCAGCAGGGAGGCGGCCTCCTCCAGCCCCAGGTACACCTCGAACCAGCTCGGGAGGATGTCGCCGTACCGGTGCCACCAGCCGGGGGTGTTGGCCTCCTTGGCGAGCGCCAGCAGCGGGGCCCGCTCCGCGGGATCGGAGACGCCGTACAGGGTGAGCAGATCGGCGACGTCGCGCTCCTTGAAGCCGACCCTGCCCAGCTCCATCCGGCTGATCTTGGAGTGCGAGCCGCGGATCTCGTAGCCCGCCTGCTCGGTGGAGATGCCGCGCGACTCGCGCAGCCGCCGCAACTGCGCGCCGAGGAGAATGCGCAGGACCGTGGGCCCGCCGCGGCGCGGATAATCGATCAGCCGTCCGGCCGGATCACCTTCGGACGGAGGTGTTGGGGCAGCTGAATCCTGGGACAAGGGGTCACCAGCCAGTCGACGGGTCTGCTCGTGGGCGGAACGGCACCGCCCTATGTTAGAGGATGCGCGGACGATTTTGGGAAGTTGGAATACCGCCTTGCGGTCCGGGTGCGCCCGAACGGCGGTTGACGTGCGCGAAGCCGTCGCAGAGTCCCGTGACCAGTGCTGTCGGTGGCGGTGCGGCTGCGGAACGTTGCAGTGTCGTTGCATCCGAGTTGGCCCGGTGGTCATTTTCCCAGCCTCCGGGCCGCGGTTGGCGCACGAATTGCGGATCGCTCTCCCGCAATGCGGGCGGGCCAATCCTGACAGGCCATTTCGCTGTCGGTCGCCGTCTCCGTGAATGTCTCTGACCACTTATTTGGCGAGAACATTCCCCACGGTACGTACCGCGCCCTCGGTCCGCCGAGTGATGAAGCTCTCGTCCCGCGCGGGCGTGATCGCGGGGGCCCGCGGCGTTCACAGTGCAGAGCGGCGGCCGCGGTCGCCGGTTTCCGACAGGCGAGCACACCCCGCGCATCTGGGAGAGCACATGAACGCGACCCGTGAACGACCGGAGATCCGATTCCTGACCTCGGGCGACGTCTCGGCGCACGAGCGCGCGGCGGCCGAGCGGGCCGTCCGCGACGCGCTGGCCGGCGCACGCGGCGTCACGTCCGTCCAGGTTACGCTGAGCGTGGTGGCCGACCGGTCGCTGCCGCGCCCCGCCCTGGCCCAGGCCGTCGTCGATCTCGACGGCCGCCGCGTGCGCGCGCAGGCCGCCGCGCCCCGCATCGACGAGGCCGTCGACATGCTCCGCGAGCGCCTGGCGATCCGGGCGAGCTCCCTGCAGGCCGGCTGAGCCTCCCGGAGACGAGCCGGCAGAACGATCGGCGGCGCCCCGCACGGGACGCCGCCGTCGATGGCTTCCGGGACTTCAGGCGTCGCGCCTGGTGAGGACGAGGGCGGCCAGACCGAGCGGCACGAGCGCGTACGCGAGCAGCAGGCCCGTCGCCGCGCCGGGGGACAGCAGATCGCCGTAGATGGAGTTGTCCGCGCTGAGCCCCGCCATCTGGGCGGGCAGGCCACCGGGCATGACCGAGCCGGCGCGCTCGTTCCACGGCCGCGGCAGGTGGAAGACGAGCAGCGGCAGGACGTGCCACAGGAACACCACCGACACGAGCGTCCCCGCCGTGGAGCGCAGCAGCACGCCGAGCGCCAGGCCGAGCAGCGCGAACAACGGCACCGCCGTCCCCTCGACGAGGAAGCCGGGCAGGTCGTGGACGAGGGACGCGTGCTGGTCCGGGAACGGGCGGTCACCGATGACGAGCCGGGTGCCGAGGAACGAGCCGACCGTCGCGG
Source organism: Actinomadura sp. NPDC023710 (assembly GCF_040639875.1). NCBI lineage: Bacteria > Bacillati > Actinomycetota > Actinomycetes > Streptosporangiales > Thermomonosporaceae > Actinomadura > Actinomadura sp. NPDC023710. The sequence continues at coordinate 64,061 of NZ_JBFAGB010000035.1, read as the reverse complement.
CCTCCCCGGCGAGCAGGGCGACGGCACCGACCACCACCGCCTTGGCGGGCAGCAGCGCGCTGCGCCTCGGGAGCACGGTGAGAGTCGCGCGGATCATCCCCGTGCGGTACTCCGACGTGACGGAGAGCGCGCCGAGCACCGCCAGGCACAGCGACGCCACCCATGTGCTGAGCTCCTGCAGCGGGCGCAGCAGGAAATCTTCACGGCGATCAGCGGAGAGACCGTCCCAGACCTGCGCCATCTGGATCGCGAGAAGGACGGTGAACCCGGTGAAGGCCGCCGTCACGGCCAGTATCCAGGAGGTCGAGCGGATCGAGCACAGCTTGCGCCACTCGGCGGCGACCGCGTCGACGATCACGCGTCCCTCCGCGTGAACGAGAAGGCGCCGGCTCCGAGCGCGACCACCACGTACGCCACCAGCAGCGCGATCGCGGCGGACGGCGCCAGCACGCCGTGGACGTTCGACGAGCCCGGCGCGCCCGCGATCTGGTTGGACAGGCTGCCGGGCAGCGCCGACCAGATCCTCTCGTCCCACGGCGACGGCAGCAGCTGGGCGAGACCGGGCGCCACGAACAGCACGGCCATTCCCGCGGTGATCGTTGCGGCCGTGGAGCGGAGGACGGCGCCCAGCCCGAAGGCGATGAGCGTGACCGCGGCCGTCGTCATGCCCAGCCACAGCAGATGGACCGCGACGTCCGGCACCGGGCCCCGGAACGTGGCCACGGGACGATCGCCCACGATCGCGTTCCCGGCGGCGACCCCGGCCGCGAGCGCCGCCAGCGACGCGGCGAGCATCGTCGCCGCCGCCACCCCGCCCTTGGCCGCGTACAGGGCCAGGCGGTTCGGCAGCACCGCCAGCGTCGTCCGGACCATGCCGTGCGCGTACTCCGACGTGACCGTCAGCGCCCCCAGCACCACCGCGCACACCGGCAGCGCCACGGCCAGGGGCTGCTCCGCCGGGGCCGCCTTCGCCGTCGCCCTCCTCGCGGCCGGCAGACCGTCCCAGTAGCGGGTCACGTACCAGGACCACACGAGGCAGAGCAGCATGAACGCCGCGACCGTCCCGAGGACGGCGAACGTCGAGCGGATGGTCCGGAGCTTGTACCACTCCGCGGCGAGCGCCTCGATCACGGCGCCACCGCCCCGAACTCGGTGCTCTCCGCGGTCAGTTCCATGTAGGCCTCCTCCAGCGAGGCGCTGTGCGGCGTCACCTCGTGAAGCGGGATCCCGTGCGCCGCGGCCGTGTCGCCGATGGCGGCCGCGTCCAGCCCGGCGACCGTCAGAGCCCCGCCCGGCGCGGACTCGACCAGGCCGCCCGCCGCGGCGAGCACGGCGGTCAGCTCCGCCGGGCGGGGCGAGCGGACCAGCACCCCGCGGCGGAACCGGTCCGCCAGTTCCCGCACCGACGTGTCCGCGATCAGCCGCCCGCGCCCGATGATGACCAGCCGGTCGGCCGTCAGCTCCATCTCGCTCATCAGATGGCTGGAGATCAGGATCGTCCGGCCCTCGGCGGCCAGCGCCCGCATCAGCTCCCGTATCCAGCGGACGCCGTCGGGGTCCAGGCCGTTCACCGGCTCGTCGAACATCAGCACCCCCGGATCGCCCAGCAGCGCCGCGGCGATCCCGAGCCGCTGCCGCATCCCGAGCGAGAAGCCGGCGACCCGCTTGCGCGCCACCCCGGCGAGCCCCACCTGCTCCAGGACCTCCGTCACCCGCCGCGTCCCGATCCCGTTGCTGCGCGCCAGCCAGCCGAGATGGTCGAACGCCCGGCGCCCGCCCTGCACCGCGCCCGCGTCCAGCAGCGCTCCCACCTCGCGCATCGGCCGCTTCAGCGCCGCGTACCGTCCCCCGTTGACCAACGCCTCCCCGGACGCCGGACGGTCCAGGCCCAGCACGATCCGCATCGTCGTCGACTTGCCGGCCCCGTTCGGGCCGAGGAACCCTGTCACCGTCCCCGGCCTCACCGTGAAGGACAGGCGGTCCACCGCGGTCGTGCCGCCGTAGCGCTTCGTCAGCTCGCGTACCTCGATCATGTGGTCGAGCGTCGTGCACGACCGGCCCGCGCACATCGGAACGTGGGCGGGAACCATGCGTGCGACCGTGCTCCGAGACGGTCCCGCCGCCTCCACCCCCGGTATGACGGCCGCCGGCCCGAGGCGCGGTCATCGGCTCTGCCGCTACCGTTCGTGACGTGGACGAATCCGAGCTGCGCTCTCCGCTCCCGAGGCTCGGCCGACGCGGCCTCATCGGCCTCGACGCCGGGGCCGCGCTCCTTTACGCCCTCGTGCTCCTGGTGCTGCCGGCGGACACCGCCGCCTCGCCGATCCTCGTCCTCCCGCTCGCCGTCGCGGCGGCTCTGCCCCTCGCGGTGCGGCGCCTGTGGCCCGTCCCGGTCTTCGCCGCCGTCCTGTCCGCCTCGACCGCCACGCTGCTCCTCGGCCTGCCCTGGGACACCTACGCCGCCGCGGGGTTCGCCCTCTACCAGGTCGCGCTCACCCGGCGCCGCCGCCGCTGGATCCCCACGCTGCTGATCGGCGTGGTCAGCGCCGTCTTCATCTTCGCCGGCGCCGTCGCCGGCCCCGTCGGAGCGCAGGCCGAGATCCTCGGAAGGCTGCTGCTCGGCGCCTCCGTCCTCGGCGCGTCCTGGACGCTCGGCCGCGTCGTCCGCGAACGCCGTGCGCACGCCGCCCACGCCGCCCGCCGTCTCGCCGACCAGGCCGTCTCCGACGAGCGGCTCCGCATCGCCCGCGAGCTCCACGACGTCGTCGCGCACAGCATGAGCCTCATCGCCGTCAAGGCTGGCGTCGCCGTCCACGTCGCCGAGGCCCGTCCCGAGGAGGCCCTCGACGCCCTCCGGGTCATCGAGACCACCAGCCGCGGCACGCTCACCGAGATGCGCCACCTCCTCGGCGTCCTGCGCACCGGCGCCGCCGACGCCGACCTCACCCCGTCCCCGGGCCTCACCGACCTGACCGGCCTCGCCGAACGCGCCGCCATGGCCGGCGTCCACGTCGCCCTGGACGTCGACGCCGGTGAGCTCCCCGACGGCGTCGCGCTCTCCGCCTACCGCATCGTCCAGGAGGCGGTCACCAACGTCGTCAAGCACGCGGCCCCCGCGCGCTGCCGCGTCCGCGTCAGAGCCGACGGCCTGCGAATGCGCATCGACGTCACCGACGACGGGCCCGGCGTCCGCGTCCTGCCGGGCGGTGACGGGCACGGTCTCATCGGCATGCGCGAACGCGTCATGATGTACGGCGGCGACTTCTCCGCCGGCCCGCGTCCCGAAGGCGGCTTCGCCGTGTCCGCCGCCTTCCCGTACGACTCCTAGGAATCCCGTTGGATCTGAGCGTCCTCGTCGCCGACGACCAGGCCCTGCTGCGCGGCAGCTTCCGCGTCCTGATCGACACCGCGCCCGGCCTGCGCACCGTCGGCGAGGCCGGCACGGGGGCCGAGGCCGTCGAGCTGGCCGGGCGGGAGCGCCCGGACGTCGTCCTCATGGACGTCCGCATGCCGGAGATGGACGGCATCGAGGCCACCCAGCGCATCTGCGCCGGCATCCCGGGCGTCCGGGTCCTGATCCTCACGACCTTCGACCTGGACACCTACGTCTACTCGGCGCTGCGGGCCGGAGCGAGCGGCTTCCTGCTGAAGGACACCCCGCCGGCCGACCTGCTGTCGGCGATCCGCGTGGTCGCGTCCGGCGAGTCCCTGCTCGCACCGTCGGTGACCCGGCGGCTGATCGCCGAGTTCGTCCGCCGCCCCGGCCCCGCGCAGCCCCCGCCGACCGGACTGGCCGCCCTCACCGACCGCGAGCGCGAAGTCCTCACCCTCATCGCCCGCGGCCTGTCCAACACCGAACTCGCCGAGCACCTCCATCTGAGCCCCGCCACCGTGAAGACCCACATCGGCCACCTGCTCGCCAAACTCCACGCCCGCGACCGGGCCCAACTGGTCATCACCGCCTACGAGACCGGGCTCGTCCGCGCCCGATGACCTCCGCCCGAACCAGACCCGGGCCCGGACGGACGGGGATGGGGACGGCGGGAATCCGCCTGAGTTACCGAAACGTCGGAATCCAAGGTGCGGGGCTTGAGACTTACCTGGCCCGCAGGTGCGCGGCTCAAATCGACGGTCGGGGTGGCGGTCAGAGCAGGGCCGGGGCCAGGCGTTCGTACTGGTCGGCGGCCGAGGCCAGGTCGGGGGTGAACACCGTCACGCAGACGTGGTCGGCTCCCGCGTCGAGGTGTCCCTGGATCCGTTCGGCGACGGCGGCCTCGTCGCCCCAGTTGAAGCAGGCGTCGATGACCTCGTCGGAGCCACCGCCGGAGACCGCTTCGTCCCCGTATCCGAGCGCCTTGAGCGAGCGGACGTAGGGCGAGCCCGGAAGCGCCAGCATCTGGGTCCCCCTCGCGAGTCCGCGCGCCTTCACCGGATCCGTCTCAAGGATGGCGGTCTGCATGACGACGAGCAGTTTGTCGTCGCCGAGCCTTTCTCGGGCCTGCCTGGTGTGCTCGACGGGCATCGCGGCGGGGAGTGCCCCGTCCGCGCGATCCCGGGCCAGTTCCTGCATCTTCGGGCCGAGGGCCGCCAGCAGCCGCGGGAAGGGCTTCTCGGGCACCGGTGCCGCCTCGACGGCCGCGTCCATGCCGTCGAGGTACTCGCGCATCCGGGTCAGCGGGCTGGTCCACTTCTGCCCGCTCTGCTCCACGATCGCCCCCATGCTGACGCCCACGCCGAGCGCGAGCCGTCCGGGGTGGGCGTCGGCCAGGACCGACGCGGCGCCCTGCATGGTGGCGGGATGCCGCGCCCACAGGTTCGCGATCGCCGAGCCGAGAACGATCCGCTCCGTCGCGGCGAGCATCACGCTCAGCTGCGTGAACACCTCCCGGCCGCCGATGGCCTCGTTCACCCAGATCGCCCCGTAGCCCGCCCGCTCCACACGCTGCGCCGCACTCCGCCATGCGTCGGCCGGCGCGATGGGCGTCACGAGCCCGACGCCGATCCTGCCGAGCCCGGCCCGCGCCTCGTCCACCACCGTCATCGGTCCTCCTATAATCGGAACGAGCAACCCGCTTGGGACGTTACCGGAACGTCCGCCCCGCTTGTCAACCGATGAAGGAGGCGCCGGGTGAGCGGACGGCCCCAGCGCGCCGACGCGCGCCGGAACCGTGAACGCATCCTCGAGGCCGCGTTCGAGGCGTTCGCCGCGGACGGCCGCCTCGTCCCGCTCGACGACATCGCCCGCCGGGCGGGTGTCGGAGCCGGGACGGTCTACCGCCACTTCCCGACCAAGGAAGCCCTGTTCCAGGCGGTCGTCACGGATCGCGTCGAGCGGATCGTGGACGAGGCGCAGGCCCTCGTCCACGCGGAGGAGCCGGGGGAGGCCTTCTACGGCTTCCTCATGTGGGTCGTGGAGCGCGCGATGTTCAACCACGCCCTGTGCGACGCCTTGGCCGCGGACCTGCGAGCGCTCGACGCCTGTCGCACGGACGAGCAGTTCACCGCGGCTCTGGACGAGCTGCTGCGGCGGGCGCAGTCCGCCGGCGAGGTCCGCGCGGACGTGAACGTGCACGACGTTCGCACCCTCCTCGTCGGGGCCATGCTGATGGAACGCCGGCAGCGCCCCGAGGGCGGTCCCGGACGCATGACGGCACTGGCGTGCGACGCCCTCCGTCCCGTAACGAAAGGAGACGAAACATCGTCCGGGGAGCGTAACGAAAGAAGGTGCGAGGTGTGCGGGAAGCCGCTGACCACGGCGCCGACGGGACGTCCCGCCCGCTACTGCGGCGCCGCCTGCCGCCAGAAGGCCCACCGCCGCCGGAAAACCGCTTGAGCCGCGGAGGGCTCCCGCGACACGCTGGCCAGATCATGCGCACACGCGAGATCCGTGCCTGTTACGACCGCGACTCGATCACCGTCTACCAGGCGTACGCCCCCGAGATCGGCGTCCCGGCCGCGAGGCACGGCACGTTCGTCCCGCCGTTCTCGCGGAGCCGCATGACCTGGATCAAACCGTCGTTCCTGTGGCTCATGGCCCGCAGCGACTGGGCGCGCAAACCCGGTCAGGAGACGATCCTCGCCGTCCGGATCGGCCGGGCCGGCTGGGAGGAGGCGCTCGGGCTGGCCGTCCCGACCGATCCCGACCGCCGCGTCTTCCGGAGCTCCGAGGACTGGCGCCGCCGGTTCGCGGAGGCGGTCGTGCATGTCCAATGGGACCCCGAACGCTCCCTCGACGGCCGGAAACTCGAAGCGCGCAGCATCCAGATAGGCCTCAGCCGCCACATCGTCGACCGCTACGTCGACGACTGGGTCCTCGGCATCGAGGACCTCACCCCGCTGGCCCGCAAGATCCAGGGGCTTCGCAAGGCCGGGCGGATGCCCCAGGCCAGAGCCCTGCTCCCCAAGGAACGCCCCTACCCCTTGCCACCTGCCCTGACCGACCGCCTCGGAGCGTCCGAGGAGCCGACGACCGCGCGTCGCGCCTAGTCAGCCTCGCGGCGCCCGGTTCCACTGCCGGCCCGGGCGGTCCGGCCAATGCCGGGGGCCACGTTCCGCGGGTGCGCCCGCCATCCGGAGCATCTCACTGGCAAGCTTCGAAAGCGTCCCCGGGTAGTGGCGGACGATCCGCATCATCGTGCGCGATAAGCCTCCAGGCGATCGGCGAGTTCCCGAGGCCGGCTCAGCGCGACCAGGTGTCCGCCGGGCATCTCGTCCACGGTGATTCCCAGCCGTTCGCCGACCACCCGCCGCTGGAACTCCAGCGGAAAGAGGCGGTCGTCGCGCGCTTGCAGGAACACGGTCGGAGTGCTGGGCCACTTGTGGAGCGGCCAAGGCTCCGCGAACGGGGTGGACGACTGCGGGGGCTCCTGCGCCAGCGCGACGGCCTTGACATCCTCCGGCACGTCGTGGAAGAAGCACTCCTCGACGTCGAACTCCGCGGACGGCGCCCGTCCCTCTCGGGCCGCCTGGTCGGACATCGCCTTCGCCTGGCCGGTGTTCCCCCACCAATCACCGCCCGTCTCGCCCGGCGACGGGGCCATGGCGTTGAGCAGCACCAGCAGGTCGACCGGCAGCCGTTCGCAGACGAGCGGTGCCGTGAGGCCGCCCATCGACTGCGCCACCAGGATGATGTCCGTCCGGTCGCCGATCGCCTCGACGACCGTGTCGGCGTATTCCGACAAGCCTGCAGAGTCATCACCGGCTGGAAGCTCGACGGCCACGGCCTCGTGCCCTCGCGCCCGCAGCTCCGGCACCAGACGATGCCAGTACCAGGCCTGTCCGCCCGCGCCCGGGATGAGTGTGTAGGTCGCCATGTTCATCGTCCTCCGTAGTGCGGCGGCAGCGAGACTAGCGAGCCCCGCGGACATTCCTTTCGCACGAAGTCCTGAGCTAGGAGCCGGGTACGTCTGACCGCCAGGACTCGTCCCGGCGTGTCGCTCGCTTCGAACGTGTGTTCGGGCTAGCTTGTCGTCTCGTGCTGATCGATGAACCGGTCTCGGCGGAGACCACGCCCACGGGCCGCCCCTCCCAGATCACCGGCCCCCGAGGTCGCTACCACGTGCGCCGAGTCCTCGAAGAATGGCAGGCCCCGGGCCAGGCGAGGTTCTACCGCCTCCAGGTGGCGACACCGGACGGCCCCGCGATCGCCGAGGTCATCGCTCCCCATAAGCCCGGTCCGTGGACCCTCCACCAGGTCTGGCCCTGACCTTCCCAGACCAGTACACGCCGTCCTCCCCGCAACTCGGCCGTCCCGAACGCCCCGCGCCCTCTCGCGCGGGGCGCTCGTCATCCTGGGTCTGGGTGTACGCACCTGATCGGACGTGTCAACGTCCCAGGCGCGTGGGGGTGTCGGCACGGCGCCGACACAGATTCCGGACTCCGACTTCGACCAGTCCGGTGGCGACGCCGACCCGGTCGGTGGGCCGGGCGCGAACGGCCCACTATGCCGACCAACGCCGTTTCGCCAGGCGTGGCCTGCGTGGCCTCGCGCTGCTGTGATCAACAGATCTTGATCGGCCTTCTTGTACGGTGCGGGCCTTGGCATGGCGTGCGCAGGAGGCGAGGATCTGCGCCATGGATCTGCTGGAGACTCTGGTCGGCAAGGGGTTGCGCCGTGAGCCGCTGTCCCGGGCCGAGGCGCTCGCGGTGCTGGAAACCTCTGATGACGAGCTGCTGGACGTGGTGGCCGCCGCCGGCAGGGTACGCCGGCACTGGTTCGGGCGCCGGGTCAAGCTGAACTATCTGGTCAACCTGAAGTCGGGGCTCTGTCCTGAGGACTGCTCGTACTGCTCGCAGCGGCTGGGTTCGAAGGCGGAGGTCCTGACCTACACCTGGCTGAAGCCCGGCGAGGCGGCCGCGGCGGCCGGAGCGGGCGTGGCCGGTGGCGCCAAACGCGTGTGCCTGGTGGCCAGCGGGCGCGGCCCGACCGACCGGGACGTGGAGCGGGTCGCCGACATCATCGCGGCGATCAAGGAACGCGACGAGGATGTCGAGATCTGCGCCTGCCTCGGACTGCTGTCGGGCACGCAGGCGGGGCGGCTGCAAGGGGCCGGCGTCCACGCCTACAGCCACAACCTGAACACCGCCGAAGCCGCGTATGCGGACATCTGCACCACGCACGAGTTCGGCGACCGGGTCGACACCGTGCGGCAGACCAAGGCGGCGGGCCTGTCGGCCTGCTCCGGGCTGATCGCCGGTATGGGGGAGAGCGACGCGGACCTCGTGGACGTGGTGTTCGCGCTGCGTGATCTGGACGTGGACTCGGTCCCGGTGAACTTCCTGATCCCGTTCGAGGGGACGCCGATGGCCGGGAAGTGGGCTCTCACCCCGCAGCGCTGCCTGCGGATACTGGCGATGGTGCGTTTCGTCTGCCCGGACGTGGAGGTGCGTCTCGCCGGCGGGCGGGAGATCCATCTGCGGACGCTCCAGCCCCTCGCGCTGCACGTGGTCAACTCGATCTTCCTGGGCGACTACCTGACCAGCGAGGGGCAGGCGGGCAGAGCAGACCTCGACATGATCGCCGACGCGGGCTTCGAGGTCGAGGGCACGGCCACCACCACGCTGCCCGAACACCGAAGGCGATCGAAGCCCCCCACGTCCGATGACGAACCCGAACGAGAACTCACCGGCGCCGCCCGCCCTCCGCAAGCCTCCCGGCCGGCCCGAGCCGACCTGGTGACGGTACGCCGCCGCGGAGCCGGCACCGACCTGCCCCCCAACGCCTGACCCGCGCAACCCGTCCCCAGCGATGCCCTGAGAGCCGACCCCCACCGACCCAACGCCTGGACACCCCAAAGCGTGGCGCTCTGCGGGCTGTGTGTCCCGGGGGGTGTGACGCTTGCAGGGAGTTGGGGCGTCTTCAGGGGCTGGGTGCCTCGCCGTCCGCTGCGCTCCGGGGGCGGGTGCGTGCGGTCTTGGTCGAGGCGTGCGTAGCAGGGTGCCGTGAGGTGAGTCTGAGCGCGGTCGGCTGTGCATTGACCGGTCCTGTAGCTCGGAGGTGTCAGTGGGGGAGGCGGAGGACGAGGCGCTTGGAGAAGGCTCCTCGTTCCGCCGCCTTGGCAGCGCGTTGCTCTTCCAACTGCTCGGGTGTGAGGCCGTGGAGGGCGGCGAAGGCGTGTAGCACCTCCAGGAGGTCGGCGAGCTCCGCAGGATCGTCGGTCGCGAGGTACTCGCCGGCCTCCTCGTAGAGCTTGTTGCGCAGCAAGGCGGCCTGTTCCTCCCGGGTCGCGGTCCGGGTTTCCGGGGATCCGCCCTCATCTCGGATGATCTCGGGGATCCGATCGCGGACGAGCTTCTCGGGTCGGCGTCCGTCCCTGGTCTGGTGCACGGTCGCGCCGTGCCGCCGGTCCAGGGACTGGACCCACTTGAGAGCGACCGCCGCCGTCTGGACCAGTTCGTTACGGAGGCTTCGCGGGTCGGATTCGGCCAGTGACTCGTAGAACTCCTCGGTGAGAATGTGCCGCCACGTCAGCTCGCCACGCGCCCATGCCGCGGCGCATTCCTGTTTCGCCTCCTCCGCACGCGCGGTGAAACCCGTGCCGGTGCCGTCAGGGAACTCCTGGACGCCCCACATACGGTCTTGGGCCTCACGTTCTGCGGCCACATCCGCCAGCGCCCTCGCGAGTGATCCCCGTGCGTGCTCGTTCTCCATGCCCGATGACGTTAGCCACTCGGACGGCCCGCCATGGCGTGGTCCGGTTCGCAGCTGAGCAGTTCATGCAGGATGGGCGGGAGTTCGTCCCACAGCCATTCGTTCAGCGTGCCCGGAAAGTCCGCGGGCGGCCGTACGGCCAGGCGATGGGGCGTCACCTCGGAGAGGGAAACGGCGAGGGGGCCGTCGTCCCACAGGGGATCGCGGTTGCCCCAGAAGGCGGAGAAGTCGGCGCTCGTCAGCAGCAACTCCGCGGGCAGGGCATGCTCTCCCGGATGCCTGCCGAGTGGCAGCAGCCGTTGGGCGGCGGTGCGCAGGACGTTGAGCGCGGCCAGGTCGTGCGGGCAGGCGACGTTGGTGATCTGCAGTTCGGGCAGGCCGAACCGGCACAGCCCCCGGGTGGTGAGGTAGACGCAGGCGCAGCCGTCGATGTCGTCCTCGTCGGCGGCGCAGTGGCCGGAGTTCCTGTAGGGCGGCAGGCTGGCGCCGAGCCAGTCGTCGGCGAGGGCGAACTCGTCGAATCTTCCGAAGGGCACGACGGGCAGGACCTGGCTCGACACGGGGTCCACGAGCACGCCGCAGACCGATTCGGCGATCGCCTTCGCCGCGGCGCGGGCGAGGTGAGGCCCCAGCGGCAGATCACCGGCGGGCAGGACCGAGGTGACGCCATGTGCTGCGTCGCCTGGCGGAGCCTCTCGGTGTCGTCGGCGTCCGGCCCGGTGACGCCGGAGAGGTCCCACGGTGAGTTCACGGCGGGGTGGCAGGCGAGTGCGAGTCGGGGAGAACCGAGCCGTTCCGACATCGCCGCCGCGAAGGAGCCGGAGAACCTTCGCAGGATCGCCGCCGACAGGTCGCCGGGGTTCCTGTCGGTCGCGACGACGAAATCGGCGGTCGTCTCTTCGGGGACCGTGATGGTGACGCGCATTGCAGCCTCCTCGTGGCCGGTGGACCGGCGTGCGAGGTCCAGCATCGAGGAGGCCGCCAGGCGAGCCGAGGAGAACGAGATCCTGTGGATAACCGCCGCCTGCGTCGCGGAACGGCCGGGGCCGGGGCCGGCGGCAGGCGGCAGCCTTCCGGTGGAGGTCAGAACGCGCAGGTCAGGGACTTGATCCCGTTGATGAAGCTCGTCCGCTGGCGGACGGGCGGCGCGGTGGCGTGCAAGGTCGGCAGCCGCGTGTACAGCTCGCGAAGCAGCACCGTGATCTCGCGGCGGGCCAGGTGGGCGCCGAGGCAGAAGTGCGGTCCGGGGGCCCCGAAACCGAAGTGGGGGTTGGGCGAGCGCATGACGTCGAACGCGAGCGGGTCGTCGAAGACGTTCTCATCCCTGTTCGCCGAGGTGTAGTAGAGGACCACCCGGTCGCCGGCGCGGTAGACGTGGCCGCCCAGCTCGTGGTTGCGGGTCAGCGTGCGGCGCATCCACGTCACCGGGGTGGAGTAGCGGACGATCTCCTCGACGGCGGCCGGAAGCCGGACGTCCAGGTCCGCCAGCAGGACGTCTCGCTGCTCAGGGTTGTCGGTGAGCAGGCACAGGGCGTGCGACAGCGCGTTGCGCGTCGTCTCGTTCCCCGCCACCACCAGCAGTGAGAAGAAACGGCCCAGATCGAGGTCGTCGAGGGCCTCCCCGTCGACGTTCGCGTGCGTCAGCGCGGTGACGAGGTCGTCTGCGGGGTTCTCGCGGCGCAGCCGACCGAGATCGGCCATGAGCGCGTGCAGGAGAGAGAACTTCTCGGTGAGGACCGTCGTCCTGTCATCTCCGTCAGGGCCGACGTAGTCGGGGTCGCCGATGGCGATGATGACGTTCGTGGCGTCGATGACGTCGTCGTACGCGGACTCGGGGATGCCCATCATCGAGCAGATGATCTGCAGGGGCATCGGCATGGCGACGTGCTCGACGAAGTCGCACGGGCCGCGCTCGGCCAGCTCGTCCACGATGTGGCGGGCCAGGACGGCGACGTCCCCCGTGACCCGCTGGACGAGGCGCGGGGTGAACGAGCGGGAGACGATCCGGCGGAGCCGCGCGTGCCGGGGATCGTCGATGCTGATCATGGAGCCGCTGTAGGGGGCGACCTGCGGGGGCGGGTCGACCAGGCTGACCGCGGTGGGCTGCGAGCTGAACACCTGGGGGTTCCGGCTGGCCTCGGCGACCTCCTCGTAGCGGGTGATCGCGTAGAACCCCGGTTCGTCCGGTACAGGGCAGAAGGCCGGCCCTTCCGCAGCCCTCAGGGAGGCGAACACTTCATCGCGTTCGTCCTGCGGTTTCGACCAGAAGTCCAGGCTGACGAGGCCGCTCTCGGCGATGGAGGGCATGTGTGGGAGCGCCTTCCGCTGGGGGAGCCGTCACCCACAGGCTAACCCGGCGGTGCCCCAAAAGATGATCATGGGCGGGCGGGGTGAGTTCCCCGCCCGCCGCGCACGAACGTCCGCCGTCCCGGGGTCGCGCCCGGGAAACCGCCGTCAGCGGGCGGAAAGCTCCACGAAGGGGCGCTCGCCCGGTCCGACGTAAACCTGGCGCGGACGACCGATCTTTGTGGACGGATCGTTCATCATCTCGCGCCACTGGGCGATCCAGCCGGGAAGCCGGCCCAGGGCGAACAGGACCGTGAAGGCGTTCGTCGGGAACCCCATGGCCTTGTAGATGACGCCGGTGTAGAAGTCCACGTTGGGGTACAGCTTGCGCTCGATGAAGTAGTCGTCGCTGAGGGCGACCTCTTCGAGGCGCATGGCCAGGTCCAGCAGCGGGTCCGACTTGCCGAGCGCGTCCAGGACCTTGCCCGTCGCCTTCTTCACGACGGCCGCGCGCGGGTCGTAGTTGCGGTAGACCCGGTGCCCGAAGCCCATGAGCTTGACGCCGGGCTCCTTCTTCTTGACGCGCTCGACGAACGAGTCGATGTCGTCGCCGTTCTCGTGGATGCGCTCCAGCATCTCCAGGACGGCCTGGTTGGCGCCACCGTGCAGCGGGCCGAACAGAGCGTCGACGCCCGCCGACACAGAAGAGAACAGGTTCGCCTGGCTGGAGCCCACCAGCCGCACCGTGGACGTGGAGCAGTTCTGCTCGTGGTCGGCGTGCAGGACGAACAGCATGTCCAGCACGCGCGCGATCTCCGGATCGATCTCGTACGGCTGCGTGGGCAGGCCGAACATCATGCGCAGGAAGTTCTCCACGTACCCGAGGGAGTTGTCGGGGTAGAGCAGCGGCTGCCCGTTGGACGTCTTGTAGGCGTAGGCCGCGATGGTCGGGAGCTTCGCGATGAGCCGGATGCTCGACCGGTCGACCTGCTCAGGGTCGAACGGGTCGAGGCTGTCCTGGTAGAACGTCGACAGAGCGCTGACCGCGGACGACAGCACGGCCATCGGGTGCGCGCGGCGCGGGAAGGCGGAGAAGAACGCGCGGAACTTCTCGTCCAGCAGCGTGTGGTGGCGCACGTTGTCGGTGAACGTGCCCAACTGGTCCGCCGTCGGCAGCTCACCGTAGATCAGCAGGTAGGCCACTTCGAGGAAGGACGATTTCTCCGCCAGTTCCTCGATGGGGTAGCCCCGGTAGCGCAGGATTCCCGCCTCACCGTCGATGTAGGTGATGGCCGACGTGGTGGACGCCGTGTTGGTGAACCCCGGATCGAGCGTGACGTGGCCCGTCTCCTTGAGGAGGCTGCCCACGACCAACCCCGAGGGGCCCTCGGTCGCCTCGCTGACCTCCAGAGGCATGCGGCCGCCCGCGTGGTCGAGCTCGAAATCCGACATACTCGCTCACTCCCAACTGCGTCCACACCTGCGTAGACGTTCCGGTTTCATCGTATCCACGTGATCACAGGGGCTTGATCCGGGCCGTCTCCGTTGACGGCGGACCTCCGGCCGCGCGGGCGCGAGCCGCTCACGCCTCGTCATGCCCGCTCCACCGGTGCTCGCGGACGCGGCGCCCCCGACCCTTTCGTCCGTCCATCGGAACGGGACGAGTCGGTCAGGAACGCCTGGTCCGGCTGGCCTGGGCAGAAAGCTGGACGGTCAGCAGCGATCGACCAGATTTCGCCCTCCTCGCCGGTCGTTCACCGGCCGGTCGGCCGGCGTGGCGTTCTCATGATCTCGTGCAATGGGAGAGGATGCGACGGAGGCGGCTCGGCGCCGTGCCGGTGAAGCCGGTGAAAGTGAGAAGAATCTCAGGCCCCCTGCCGCCATGGCCGACCGGTCATACGGCCCTGTGCACGCCTTACTCCTTCGGCACACGCAAGGTCGGCTGCTCCGCCGTCAACTCGACCAGTGTCCGTTCCTGGACGTCGATCAACTGCTCGACGTCCAGGGGCGGCCACTCCTCGCCGTAGTGCGCGTCCAGCAGCGTGCTCAGGGCGACGAGGATCTGCTCGGGGGTCGGACGCTCCCCCGGGTCCTTCGTGAGGCAGCGCGTGACGAGCCCCAGCATGGGAGCCGGCAGGAGGGTGAGGTCGGGTTCGCCGTAGACGATCCGTCCGCGAACCTTGTGCCCGCCACCGAACGGCGCCGCACCGGTCGCCGCGAAGACGAGCGTCGAGCCGAGGGAGAACACGTCGCTCTCCGGATGGACGGGATCGCCGAGGGCCTGTTCAGGCGACATGTACGCGGGCGTCCCCAGAATCTCCGTACGCGAGAGCGGCAGCGCGTCCAGGAGCCGGGCGATGCCGAAGTCGATGACCCGCGGCCCGTCCGAGGCGAGCAGGACGTTGGACGGCTTCAGGTCGCGGTGGACGATCCCCGCCCCATGGATGGCGATCAGCGCCTCCGCCAAACCGGCTCCCAGCCGGCAGGCCGTCTGCTCCTGGAGCGGCCCTCTCTCCCGGACCACCTCGGAGAGACTCACCCCGCGGATGTACTGCGTCGCCAGCCACGGCTGCGCCGCATCCGGATCGGCGTCGACGACGGGCGCCGTGTAGAAGCCGCTCACGGAGCGCGCCGAGGTGACCTCGCGGCGGAACCGTTCCCGCCACCTGGGATCGTCCAGCAGTTCCGGCCGGATGACCTTCACGGCGACCAGCCGCCTGCTGGGTGACGCCCCGAGGAACACCTCGCCCATGCCACCGGAACCGAGCCGGGCGACCACGCGGTACGGGCCGATCATCTGGGGAGGTTCGGGCTGCAGGGACACGGCTATCCGATCATGGTGGGGCGTGCTCAAATCGTGCCACGGGACGCGGGTTCGTCCGACCGCTCACGTCCAGGAGAGCGCGCTCCGTTCGGCCCAGTAGCGTTCCGCTGGGACGGCCGGCCTCGCCAGCTCCTCCAGGTCGCCCTCATCCAGGAGCACATCCGCCGCCGCGAGGTTGGTCTGCAACTGGGCCGTGCTCACCGCGCCGATGAGGACGGTGCCGGCCCAAGGGTTGCTGAGTGCCGCCGCCAGAGCCACGGCGTCGGGCCCCACGTCATGCTCGGAGGCGAGGTTCTCCACCTCCAGGGGTGGCCGCACGGCAAGCCTGCCGTTCGCCAGCACTTCCTTGAGCAGCACATGCAGACCGGCGTCATCGGCCTCGCGCAGCGCTTCCCCGGCAGAGGGCTCCAGGATGTTCCACGTCGATTGGACCGTGCTGAACAGCCTCTGACCGGCCACCTCCAATCCCATGGCCCGCCTGATCGTGTCTGCCTGCCGTGGACCGGACGTCGAGAACCCCACGCGAACACCCTCAGCGGTCAGCTGGGCCAGAGCCTCCTGTAGGGGAACATCCCGGAACAGCGGACTCTCCTCCGTGAGCGAATGCACCTGATATACGGCCAGGTGCCCGCCCAGCAGGCTTCGCGTCTCTTCGTACTGGGTCTGAAACCGGCCAAGACTGTGCTCCTTGACCTCGTGCACCTCCGCGTCGGCCCTCCACTCGCCGACGTAGGCGTAGCCCCACTTGCTCGACACGCGGATCCCTTCGGGGGCGCGGGCCGCCAGCCAGCCGCCAAGGAACTCTTCTGCTCTGCCGTAGGAGCGCGCAGCGTCCACCCATCGAACGCCTGCCGCGTAGGCAGCGTCGAGGACGCTCCAGGTCGCCTCGCGCATCGCCTCCACGCTCCGCCCCGCCGGCAGTTCCCCGGCGCTTCCCACATTGATGTAGGCCGGCCGCCCCAGCGCGGCAAGACCGACTCCGAGCCGACTAATCGCATCCATGCCTTCAGCCTTCCATGCAGACGCCCGGCCGCCTTTATCCACAGAACCGCGTTCTAGCCGTTGGGGTGGCATCCATCCATGAGGCTGGTCACGTCCAAGTCAACGCGACAAGAAAGGCCCGGCCATGCCTGAGACGACGCGCGCCGATCACGGTGCCAACCAGCTCGCCATCCTTCTCGGTCTCGCTCGTTGGCAGCTGCGCCTCGGCCTGGAACACGGGCTGCTCCCGAAACCCGACCTTGAGGGGGACCGGTGGTCCGCCGCCCTCGCCGAGGGGGCCGTCGGCCGCCGCGAGGAGATCGTCGCCCGGTTCGGCGACGAGCCCCCGATCGGCTCGGCGAGGGCCGCCGCCCGGCTGGCGTCCCGGGTGGGCCTCGACGTCGAGCGCGGGGACGTCGAGGTCCTGGTGACCCGAGGCGACCTCGACGTCATCAGTACCTTCCGCGGATTTCCCGTCTACCTGCTTCACGACCTGGACCGGCTCGATCCCGACTCCGTGCGCCGAGTGGTCACCGCCAGGAAGGGCCCGCTCACCGACACCGTCGACGCCGGCGGAGCGGCGACCATCCTCGGCTGGCCCCGCAAGACCTTCGACCGGATCGCGAGCGAACGCGGCCTGGAAACGGACAGGCTCGGCCGCTACGCACTCTCCGACGTCCAGGCACTGAGCTCGGACGAGCACCTGACCCGTCAGGTGGGGGAGGAACAACGGACCATGGTCCTCGCTCGAACGCGCCGGTCCGAGACCCGCGCCGAAGACGTGGTCCGCGCCTGGATCCTGCGGTGCTCTGCCTTTCTGGACCGCGACGCCGACGAGCCCCCGAACACCGCCCCTTTGGGGCGAGCGCTGAGAAGCCTCACAACGATCAGGGCCGATCGAGCGAGGCAAGAAAGCCTGACCCCCTAGCGCGGCCGGCCCGCCCGCGAGGTCCCGCGAGAGCACGCCCTGACGGGCTGCACGAGAAGCAATGACGACCTGGGAAGGCCTGGAGTCGCCGCTCGGTGCGTTCGCCCGGGGAGATCTCAGCATCAGGGCGTTGACGTGCGGCGCGGGTGTCGTCTAACCGCGTCGGGAGGTCGAGCGGCGGCGGCTCGGTGGCTTCCGGGCGTCCTTGTGCCGGTCCAGGACCTTCATCAGTCGGTCACGGGCTTCCGTACGGGACATCGCCGGAAGGTGGGAAGGAAAGTTGGACGCCACGGCGGGAGACGCCTCGACCAGGCCCTCGTCGTCGATCGTGGCCTGGTCGCCCGTCCAGTGACCGAGCAGGATCGCGAACACGGCGTCCGGGTGGTGTGTGAGAAGCGCCGCGATCCGTTCGGCCTCCTGGGCGCAGTCGGCCACCAGAAGGAGACGACGCCCCTGCGAGACGCCGCTCTTCTCCCGGATGGCGAGCTCCGTCTCCAGGTAGGCGAGGGCCGCGTCGAGGTTCCCCGGGATGAAGAGCCCGGCCGTGTCGTCGTCGAGAAGTTCGTCCTCGGCCAGACCGAAGAGGGTGATGGCGTCGGGCCGTGGGACGACGACCAGCGAGTCGTCACCGTGCGCGTCGAGCGCGGTCAGTGCCAGTACCCGCGCGGTGGACGTGGCGCCCGGGCCCTTGAGGCCTGCGGCCGGTGTGGCGAACGGGTTGAGCATGGGGCGGTAGGTGAAGTGCGCGGGCTGAGGGTCCTGGGCGTTGGGTGCTGGACCGGGGGACAGGCCGGCGATGGCGGCGGTGTAGATGCGATGCCGGAACGGATAGCACATCGCCGCTGCGGCGGGGAGCAGTAGGCCGAGGAGCAGGACCGGCTGCAGTGAGGAAGGACGTGAATCGACCTCGTCGGCCTGTTCGCGTGCTTGTACAGGGGCGGCGGGCGCGGAGGTGCGCTTGGAAGTGCTCTGGGAGGGCTTGGAAGTGCGCTGGGAGGGGCTGGGAGAAGGGGATGCACTTCTCGGACGGCCTGGCGGGCCGGCATTGGGCGCCGGGTCCTCGCGCGGGCGCGGCGATGGCGCATTGTGTTCCTTCTTGGGTTTGCGGTCGTACCGGTGGCCCCAGCGGGGAAAATCTCCTCCGTGCCCCGAACGTCTCCGAGACCTCTCGTACATCGCCACCCATGCCTCCTTGCATTTATGTGCGGTGTACCGGTCGCCGGCGGCGTGGCGACAGACAGGGGGGACGGGCCTGTGCGGTTCCGGCTCGGTTCCGGCGGCGGCGTCGGACGGAGCCGCCGCACCGATGCTGATGGCGCCGGCCATGGCGGTACAGCCCAGGAAGCCGCAGGTGCAGCGGAGCCATTCGCCGAAGGCGACGGCGAGTCTGGGATGTGCCAGGAAACGGTTCATCTTCGCCCCGGGGGATCGCGTCGGTCACCGTGTGAATGCCGATCGTAGCCACTTTGGCTACGGAGCGTTGAACTTTACCCACAGTCCGCTCAGATGATCAGGTGAAGCCGATGCCGCCGCATCCGCGACTGAGATGTAGGGCATTTTCCGGATCATCCTAAATATCGCTGCCTGCCCCTCCGGCTGCCCGTTGGGCCGCCAGAGTGCTGAATTCCCGCGCATTCAAAGGGGTGCGCGATGAGCGGGCCGGTGATAAGACCTCCACAAGCAACGACACCTGCATGATCAGCACATGATCGGACTTCTTGAGGAGCCCTCCGTAGTGGCATGCTCGGGTGACGGCACGGCCCCAAAACTGTCACTCGCTGTCACTGCGGCCCTCGCCCCGACGCTCCCGGGTGTTCAACCCTGCCAACCTGACCAGGAAGGCGAGTGGCCGCCGATCCAGCCGAAGATCGAGAACAACGCGCTGATCGTGCTGCCGGGCGCGCGGATCGCCGACGCTGTGTCGGCGGGGGCGTGGGGTGCCTTCCTGCGCCAGGGGCAGAGCTGAATGACCTCCGGGCGGCACCTGGTGCACGACGCCGAGTACGTGGCGGCGCTGGCCGACAAGGCCGACAAGCTCCCGGTCGGCGACCCGGCCGCCGGGCCGAACGCCCTCGGCCTCATCATCGACGCCGGTCGTGAATTCGCCCGCCCGCCAGGCGCTGAACCGGTGGCAAGGTCAGGCTTGTCGGGATCGACTTGGTGCCGCTCTTTGATCGATCCTCTCTACCGCGATGATCGCGGCGCTGAACGCGCCAGCAGCGTGCCGGGTCAGCCCGCCCGGCCGCTGGAGCGCAGCACGCCGAGGCCCTCCCACAGTCCGATCGGGCCGCGTCGCCACCGTGGCGTCCTCCGCCCGCCGCGCCGTATGCGGGAGTTGGTCGGGAGTTGGTCAGAGTCTCTCTGGAGTCGGTGACGACACAGTGGCCTTGAGCCGGTACCAGGCGGTGGCGACCGGGCCATGACCTGGTGGGTCTCGGCGAGGTCGATCTCTGTTGTGGAGCCTGGGCCTTCGCGGCGGCGCGTTGCCAGTGGTCCCGGCCGCCCTGGAGCGGGACGGCCGGGAGGTTCTGAGGCGCGGCGTGGGCGTTGCAGGGCTGCCAGTCGTCGTGTCGATGAGGCGGATCCTGGTCGGGAGCCGTGGTCCTTTCTCGGTGGCCGAGGCGGTGGCCGAGGCGGTGGCCGAGGCGGGGCCGAGTGGGCGGTGGCTTGTTGGAGGCGGGCGGGACGGCCGTCGGGCCGCTGCGGTGCTTGGGCTTGGGGGCGCGGTGCTAGGCGGCGGTGGGGAGGGGGTGGGATGCGGGGGCGTCTTGGGTGTCGTGCAGGCCCAACGGGAGGGTGTCGCCCCAGAGCCAGTGATTGATCGTGCCTTCGAAGTGGGCGGGCGGGCCTACGGCGATGAGGCGGGCGGTCAGCGGGGAGAGCTGGACTTGGAAGGGCGACGGCGGTGTGAGGGGGACTCGGCGGGTGGTGCCCCAGAAGTCGTTGAAGTCGTTCTGGGTCAGGTCGAGGGCGTCGGGGATCGTGCGGTCGCTGACGGCCGGGCCGGTGGCCAGCCAGGACCAGTGGTCGGTCAGGAGGCGGCGGGCGGTGGTGCGCAGGACGTTGAGGGCGGTGAGGTCGTGCGGGCAGGCGACCTCGGTGATCTGGAGTTCGGGCAGGCCGAAGCGGCGCAGGCCGCGGGTGCGCAGCCGGAGGCAGGCACAGCCGTTGACGCCTTCCGGATCGACACCCGGGTCGGCGGCGGTGCAGCGGCCGTTGGCGCGGAACGGCGGCAGGACGTCGCCCAGCCATCGGTCGGCCAGGACGAAGCGCGTCCTCTCCCGGGTGGACGGGGTCAGGACGTGGCCCGTGACCAGGTCGGCGGCTATCCCTCCGGTGGCCTCGGCGAGGGCGTACGCGGCGGCGCGGGCCACCTGGACCGCTCGCGGCTGGTCGGTGACCGGGGCGAACGCGGTGACGACGGCGAACTGCTCGGCCTCGTTGAAGGCGCGTGCGAGCTGCCGGTCCTCCGGTCGGGCGGCCGTGATCTGCCCTGGGTCCCAGCGAAGGCAGGTGAGGTCTTCGCGGGCGACCTGGAGCTGGCGTGTGCCCAGGCGTCCGGCGATGTGGGCGAGGTAGGGGCCGTCCACGGTTCTGAGAAGGGCGGCGGGGCCCTCCGGGATGTTGGTGGCGGCCACGGCGAACCGTGAGGTGGTGGTGGACGGGACCGGGAATGTGATCGTGGCCATGGGACTCCTCCTCGGCTGTCGGGACGCGCCCAGCATGCGCGGCGGTCCGGTCGAGGGGCAGGAGAACGCGGTTCTGTGGATAACCCGATCGTCTGGGGCGGCTGTGAGGCCGGTGGCCGTTCGGGGCGGGGTGTCCGGTGGAGCCGGTCGGGCTCGTGGGGGAGGCGGGGTTCCGGTCCTGGGGCGGCCGGAGCGGGTGATCCGGCGGATCGGCCGAGAGGTGGCGGTGACAGACACGTCTGTCTAGCTCCGACACGCCGTTCGCCATGGAAAAGACCAGCTTCGGCCGAATTCGCGGTGATTCGCGCGGCATCGACGGCGCAATCGGGGGGAATGTGTACGTTGGGGAGATCAACACTGCTGTGAGCTGCGGGGACGGGCCCCGCCGCCCAGCCTTCAAATCAGGAGGTCCCCGTGGCTCGAACAATGTCGAGGGGCACCCGCGTCACCGGTGCCGAACGCACCAGGCTCGCCGCCGAACTCGCTCCGCGGTACGCCGCCGGCGAGAGCATCCGCGATCTGGCCGCCGAGACCGGCCGGTCGTACGGGTTCATCTACAACGTCCTGAAGGAGGCGGGAGTGCCGCTGCGCGGCCGGGGCGGCAACACCCGGCGCAAGAAGGACTGACCCGCTCCCGAGCACAGCGAGACTAGGAAGAAGCGAGCACATGGCCGGACGTCCCCCTCGCCCCCCGGGGGGACCCCGTGCGCTACGGACCGCGGAACGCCCCGGTGACCTCGGAGCGCCCGTTCAGGCTGGCGACGTCGGCGGCCGCCCGCCCGGCCACCCAGCCCTCATAGTTGGAGACCGAACCCGCCCGCCCTTTGGCGAGGCCGGGGAACATCGTGTCGACGGCCTGATCGACGGCCTGGTCGCGCGCCGCCAGCACGGGAAGCAGATCCTTCCCGCCGGCGCCCGCGGCCGCCCTGTCCGCCGCTCCTCGCAGCCGCTCCCCGATGCGGACGGCGTAGGCGCTGAGGAACGCGTGGCGGAACGAACGCGTTCGTGACCGTCCGCGCGCGTCGCGCCTTGGCCCCGCGTGCACCATGGCGGACGTCGCCTGCACCAGCAGGGACGTGAACAGGATCTCCACTGCGGCCAGGTCGGCCGGGAACCCGAGGACGGTGGAGAACCCCAGCTCCCGATGCCAGATCGCGCGGCAGTGATTGGCCTCGGCCACCACCGTCAACAGGACGGCCTTGGGTGCGTCGTAAGGACTGTCCACCGCGATGCGCCGCCCGTCAGGGCCTCTCATGTCGCCTGTCTCCGCGGCGAGCAGCGCGTGGTCGATGCTGTGCCGCGCCATCAATTCCTGGGCGCGCGTGCTGAGCGCCTCCGCCTCCTCGGGGAACTCGGTCGACTCGGCCTTGGCCAGAAGCGCACGGACCCGTCCCAGAATCCGCTGATCGGCCTCCGCCCGCCTGTCGCCGCCCCTGGCCTTCCCAGGTGACCCATTACGGGCCCTCCCCGAACCGGACGTTTCCCTGTCGGGGCGAGGCGTCCCCGCGGAGTCCTCGTCCGTATCGGCGCTGGGGTTCCCTGCGTTGAACGTGCCCGGGCCATGACCGTTCCCGCGGGGGGTGCCCGTCCTGGGCTTACCGGTACCAGGAGGTGGGGTGATGGGAGGGAGCCTCGCGAGGGTTTCCAGGAGGTGGATGAGTTCGACGGCGCAGGTCACGTAGGTCGCGCGTGCGACTTCTTCCCGGCGGCACCAGTGGGACGGGTGAGAGCCGTCATCCGGCCACCACACATCGGCCTGGAGGGCGGCCAGCTGTTCGTGCCAGCGATCGTCGACGGTGCCGGGGGAGTAGGTGCGCATCTCGTCGGCGATCGCGTCGGTGGCGAGGCGAGCGTGGCGGGTCGTGTGCCGGCGGGTGGTGAAGCGCACCAGGTCGGCCGGTTGCCAGCCGCGCTGCCAGGCGGAAGTGATCCCGCGCCGCAGCCGGTCGGCGAGGCAGCGGTCGGCGGCGACCGACCAGCCGGGAGTGCCGGGACGGTCGGTCAGTTCGCCCACGAGCCGCCGGAACAGGGTGCGGTCGCCGCGGGCGAGCGATCGCACCGCCTCGTCCGTGGTGTGGGCGACCGAGGCTTCGAACGTCCGGCCGCCCCGCCAGGTCTTCCGCACCGCCACTCCTGCCGTCCGACGTCACCCGGGGGGACGATCCTCCCATCCGGCGGTGACGAGGCTCGCCGCTGTCCGGCCGGAAGGTGCAAAGGCTGCGTCGGTTCGCTTCGGTCGCGGAATGGGCGTGCTCGTCCGAATCATGTTCGGTCCTTGGGGGCGGCGACCACGCCGAACCGGACTCGGACGACGAACGGTGGACCGCCGTCACATGCGGACATGACAGTATGAGCGTGGACAACTTCGAATAGTGATCAATCCGATATCTTCGTTGATTGAAAGATCCACGAGATAGGCGCAAGCTATCCCAGACGTCTGGAATGCCCCGCCCGTTCCTTCCGACCGACCGCCGACAGGACACTGATGTTCGAGATCTGGGAGACGAGTGAGCCCGCGCGGCTCATCAGCGACGCGGGGAGCCTGAAGGTCGCACTGGAGAAGGTCGACACCATGTGCCGGCTCAGGCACGACCAGGCCGCGGCGCACGTGGGCGAGACCGGCGAGGGCTACCACTTCGAGATCAGGGACCACGACGGCAAGGCGCTGGCGCGGCTGAGCTACGTCCCGGACACCTCCCGCGCGTACCAGAGCGTCGTGGTCGAGGAGATGCGCGGGCAGGACGGCGCCGGCTAGCGGCAGTCATCCCGACAGCCCCCGGTCATCGTTCCGGGGGCCGTCGCACGCGAGGCCGGAGGTGGTCTCGCTACTCCTCGACGGTGACGACCGCTTCCTTTGCGTCCGGCTCCAAGAAGCGCAGCATGGCTTCGCCCTCGGCCCTCAGTTCCTCGATGGCGGTCCGGGGGAGAACCTCGAACGGGCGCATCCGGAGCGTCGCGACCTTGCGCTTGTACTCCGTCTCCCAGATGCCGCGCGCGAACCCGTCCCATAGGAAGACGGCGCGGACGCGCAGGTTCTTGGTCGTGAGCATGGGGCGGTGGTCGTCGGCGATGACGCGCCTGCGGTCGGCGTGCGCGAGGACGAGGCTGTCGAACTCGGGCAGGAATCGTGCGGGGGCCGGGGCGTCCTCGCCGGGGCGCGGCGCGTCCGGCAGGTCGAACAGATCCCGGCCCTTGTCGTCGGTAAAGGTGCGCAGACCTGGGCGAAGGCGTTCCAGAGCCTCGCCGGTCGAAGACAGTCCGGACCACGTCTGCGCGTCCGCGGCGGACGCCGGCCCGTAGGCGGCGAGGTAGCGGAGCATCAGCTCGTCGATGGCGTTCTCAGCGTCCGGCCCCGAATCCAGCCAGGAGTCTGCCAGCGCGAAGCGCGACGAGCGCGGGAAGCCCCACCTGTCCTCGGTGGGCACCATGACCAGAGGCACGCACAGCCGGACGGCATAGCCGAGGGCACGGTCGTTGACGTCTGGGAACTGCTGCTGGAGCAGCGCGCGTACCTCATTGAACGTGAGAGGTTCTCTCGCCAAGAGAGAGCGTGCGGCGGGGACGACCTTCTCCAGATCGAGCCCCTTGGCGCGGTCGCCCAGCACTCGAAGCCCGCCGTCCAGCATCGGCTGCATCGCCGCACGGAACGCCTTGTAGTCCGCACTCGTCACCAGGTGCAGCGTGGCGCGCATCATGGTGGCGCGCACCAGCGATCGATCGTGCAAGGCGGAGTGCAGATCGGATGCCTGGAACTCTTCGAGGCGCGTCCACAGCCCCAGGAACGGCGGCTTGGGCTCCTGGGCCTGCATCCCGCACAGCCGTTCCACCGCCTCGGTTACCTGAATCGGCTCCCGTGCGAGCAGCATCTGCCGTGCCAGCGTGGCCCGGTTGAGGGCCCGGACGCTCAGGGTCTCTGTCATCCGTCCAGAATGCCGCCTGATGGACGCCCGCGCGTTCGGCGCCATGCTGTGGACCACACTGGCGGGCCGGCGGGTGGAGGGTGTGATCGAGATCTCCCGCCGCGGGGCGGCTGGTCCGTCCGTGCGGCGGGGATGGTGACCTGGCGCTACCTCGCGAACGTGTCGGTCCGGTACTCCGCGTTCCACCCGGGCCGGACCGAGCGTGGATCTTCGCCGGAATCCGGCTTCCGTCTGCGTGGTCGGGGATGCACGCACCGTGCAGGTCGTCGGCGGCCATCGGGCCGGAAGAGCGGGCCGACCGTTCGGATCCGTGCTGGTCAAGCCGTTGCAGACGCCCTGCGAGCGTGTCGTGGCGTGATCGAGAACGATCGACCGACGTGGGGGTTACGGCAGGATTTTTCTTGAAATGCACGTGCATCAGCTCTTGCACCTGCACGCCATCCCTAGCAGGATTGCCCCGGACCCCCGCACGTGAACTCCCCGGAGATCGCGATGACCGCACACTTGAACGACAGTGACCGACAGGCGCTGCGGCTGGCCCAGGATCTCCGCGAGGAGATGCGGGCGGCACTTCCGCAGTTGCCGACTACGCCCTCGGTATCCCCGTTCGTCGACCAGGCCGGGATGCCGAGCGTCCTGCTGAAGATGGACGCCGAGACGGCCCGCGCCCTCATGGCCGTGCTGGCCGAGCGTCGCGGCGCGGCGGCGGAGCAGCGCCGGGCGGACGGCTCGCATGTGCCGCCGCCCGTCCCGCCGCCCGTGGCCCAGGCCGTCCCGGCGGCCCAGGGCCCCATCGTGGCCGGCCTGCCCTACGCGGAGCCTGCCTATGCGGAGCCCGCCTACGGTGCGCCCGCTTACGGGCAACCCCCGTACGCGGAGGCTCCGTACGCGGAGTCGCCGTACGCGGAGGGCCCCTACGCGGAGTCGCCCTACATTCCGCCGCAGCCGAGTCCCACCGTCTTCACCGGCGGTACCGGCCCGACGCCGCTCGTGCCCTCGGTCTACCCGACGCACTGACGGCTGACGAGAACGTTCCCCCGCGCAGCTCACGGCCGTGCGGGTATGCGGCCGCGCCGCGCGGTCCGATCATGTGGGTCCGACTGCTTCCTGCGGTCGCGCATACGCTGTGACGGGTCCAGGGTGTGCGTGTGCGGCCACCCATCTTCAGCGCCCATGCGCCCCCGAGCTGTTCCCCGTGCCCGCGGCAGAGCGAGGCGGAGGGGGCGCGGCGGAGCCGGGGCCATCGGAGTAAAGATCTTTCTTGGGGTGGGCTCGGCACCCGGTGACCGGCCCTCAGGCCCTATGGGAAAGGCGCTCCGGTCCAGTCCGGGCTTAAAAGATCTACCTTCCCAAAGGTAAAGAAATCCCCCGTTTGGCGAAAGCACGGTAATGCCGTATATAGTCATCCCCAGGTCAGGGTCAAAGAACCGTTGACCTGGCCAATCGCATAACCGCCGCTTCCCGCCCGCCAGGCGGGATCCCTTTCGCCGAACGCAGCCGTACCATGCAGCGGCCGCGCACCGTGCTGGGCCCGTGAGCCCCCGGTCGGCATCCTTCCCGCTTTACCCAAGCCCGTGTCACCACGCACGTCCGAGACCGGTCGTGCGCGATCGAGCGCGGGCGCGGTCCACCATGCCCGTGGATCGTTCCAAAGTGGGTCTCCCTCGCGGCGGCATCTCCCGAGTCTCGAGTCTCGGAGCCGTTCACCCCTGCCCGGAAACTGGCGCGTGACCTGCGTGTCCTTCCGTGCGGAACGGCAGCCCTGTACCCCGAACGAAGGATCTCCATGCAGCAGCGAGCGATCAACGTCATCCTGACCGGCGTCACCGGCACCGCCCTCGCGGGCATGATGGTGGCCGGTGTCGCCGCCGCGAGCGATGACTCCGCTCCCAAGAAGCAGTTCCTCCCGCAGCAGGCCGTGGCCGCGCAGGAGCACAAGTCCCCCGACCGGCTCACCGACAACGGCGCGCTCGGCAAGTTCACCGCGCCGAAGGCCCCCGCGAAGGCCAAGGCGGACTCCAACGCCGATTCGAAGGCCGAGCCCAAGAAGGACGCCAAGCCCGCGAAGAAGGGCCCGAAGGCCCTGCTCAGCGGCAAGACGAAGGCGTCCTACTTCTGGGACGACGGGTCCGGAGTGAACGGCGACACCGGCGCCCCCGCCGGCGGCAAGCCGATGCAGAAGGGCCTGTTCGCCAGCCCGAGCTGGCCCATGCACACCAAGGTCAAGGTCACCTACAAGGGCCGCAGCATCACCGGCTTCGTCGGGGACCGCGGGCCGGGCGAGCCGTCCCACCGGGGCGTCATGCTCGACCTCGACACCTACACCTTCCGGTACCTGCTGGACGGCAAGAAGCCGGAAAGCAAGTACAACGCCGGCTCCGGCGAGGGCCACCTGAACGGCGTCAAGTGGGAGGTCCTGTCCTGGGGCCACGGCGCCGGGAAGAAGGGCATGCCCCAGCCTTTCGGCTCATGACATGAGGCCGGCGGACCATTCGTGAAACGGCTCACAGTGCGAATGTGAGCCCGCCCGCGCCCGGTTCGCCGGACCTCTTCCAGACCCGGCGCAGGGCTGCCGGTGCATGGAAAACGGGGATTCCCCGGTATCGAAAGATCACCGGGGAATCCCCATTTTCAGCTCGCCCGTGCTCTCGCGCGCCAGCTCCCGCGACAGCGCCCGCGCCGCGGTCCGCACGGCCGGGGCGAGCCGGTCCAGGTCCAGCCGGCACACGTTGCCGGTGATGGAGATCGCGGCGATCACCCGTCGCCGGTGGTCGAGGATGGGCGCCGCCACGGCGGAGACCCCGGCCTCGGACTCCTCCCGGTTGACGGCGTAGCCGCGGTCGGCGGTGCGGGCCAGTTCCCGCTGCAGGAGCCCCGGCATGACGATCGTGTGCGGGGTGTAGTGGACGAGCCCGGCCGAGAGCGCCTGCTCCAGCCGCCCGGGAGGCCCGAGCGCGAGGAACAGCTTCCCCGTCGCGGTGCAGTACGCGGGAAGCCGTCCGCCCACCCGGGACACGATCGGCATCGACCGGCGCCCGGTCACCTTCTCCAGGAAGAGGGTGTCCGTCCCGTCCAGGACGGCCAGGTGGATGTTCTCGTGGGTCGCCTCGTACAGGTCCTCCAGGTAGGGGAGCGCGGCCTCGCGGAGCCCCCGCGGGCGGGGCGCCCGCTGCCCGAGGACGAACAGCCGCATGCTGAGCCGGTAGCCGGACTCGGTGCGCTCGACCCCGCCCCACCGCACCAGCTCGCCCAGCAGCCGGTGCGCCGTCGGCTTCGGCAGCCCGGTGCGGGCCGCCAGCTCGGTCAGGTTCAGCTCGGTGTCGGCGGAGCCGAAGGCGTCCAGCAGGCTGAGCCCGCGCGCCAGCACCGATCGGGGCGGCTCCTCGCCCGTGGCCCGCACGTCCATGCCCCGATGGTGTCCGTGATCGGTCCCGGCGGCAAGGGCGGGGAAGCGCGCGGCGACCCGGGTCACCGGTCCGCCCCGTGCCCCGTGACGGGCGCCTCGATCAGCAGCGGCGCGGCCAGGTCCTTGACGGAGGCGACCGCCTCGCGCAGCTCGTCCGCCGAGCCGGCCCGCACCGCCTCGATGCCGAACAGCCGCGCGGCGCTCTGCCAGTCGAGCGCGGGCGGGGCGAGGTCCATGCCGACGTAGCGGCCGTGCTCGGCCGAGGCGCCGCCGCTCTGGTCCAGGGTGTCCTTGAGGGTGCGGTACTCGCCGTTGTTCATGACCACGAACGTCACGGGGACCTCGTACCGGGAGGCGCTCCAGAGCCCCTGCAG
Organism: Actinomadura sp. NPDC023710; assembly: GCF_040639875.1. Taxonomy (NCBI): domain Bacteria; kingdom Bacillati; phylum Actinomycetota; class Actinomycetes; order Streptosporangiales; family Thermomonosporaceae; genus Actinomadura; species Actinomadura sp. NPDC023710. The sequence goes on along the minus strand of NZ_JBFAGB010000035.1, from coordinate 35,503 downwards.
GCCGAACATCGCGCATCCGTCGCCGAGCACCGCCACCACGGGGCGGTCCGGGTCCGCCATCCGTGTGCCGACCGCCGCGCCGACGCCCCAGCCGAGGCCGCCGCCGACCGTGTGCACGTAGGAGCCGGGGAGGTCCTGGCGCAGTACGGCGCGCAGCCTCAGCCCGACGGTGATCGCCTCCTCGACCACGACCGCGCCCTCGGGGAGCCCGGCCGCGACGGCGTGGGCGGCGGCGCGCGGGTCCATCGGGGACGCGCCGTACTCCGTGCGCGCGGCATCCTCCGCCTCCTGCCTCGCCTGCGCGTGCCGGGCTCCGAGCCGCTCGGCGCGCTCCCGCGCGGACGGGACGAGCCCGTCGAGACGGCCCGCGAGTCCCCGGAGCGTCCCGGCCAGATCGCCCGTCAGGCCGTGCCGGACGGCGAAGTTCCGGCCGAGCTCCGCGGGGTCCTCGTCCACCTGCACGATGGCGAGCCCGTCGGGGACGGCCGGGCCGGGGGTGTAGTGGTGCGGCATGAACGCGCGGCAACCGACGATCAGGACCGCGTCGTACCCGGCGAGCGTCTCGCGGACGGCCGCGTTGCGGGGCGCCAGCATTCCGGCGTAGAGCGGATGGCCGGTGGGGAAGTCGATGCCGTCGTTCATCGGCTGGTGGTGGACGGCCGCGCCGAGTCGCTCGGCCACCACGACCAGCTCGGCCACCGCGCCCGCCCGTCCCACCCCATCGCCCGCGATGATCGCCGGGCGCCCGGCGCGGGCGAGCAGCGCCGCCGCGTCGCCCGCCTCGGCCGCGCCCGGGCCGGTCACGGGGGAGCGGGCCGGCACCGCGACGTCGGCGTCCTCCTCCAGCAGGTCCATGGGAACCGACACGAGCACGGGCCCCGCCGGGGGCCGCGCCGCGAGGGCGAAGGCGCGGCGGAGCACGAGCGGGAGATCGCGGGCGTGCTGCACCTCCACCGCCTGCTTGGTCGCCGCGGACGCGAGCCCGACCAGGTCGCCCGACAGCATCGGGTCCTGGAGGAGGTGGCGCCGGTCCTGCTGGCCCGCCACGATCACCATCGGGGTGCGGGAGCGCAGCGCGTTCAGCATTCCGATCAGCCCGTTCGCGACGCCCGCGGCGACGTGCAGGCTGACCATCGACGTGCGGCGGGCCGCCCGCGCGTAGCCGTCGGCCATCGCCACCACGGACCCCTCCTGCAGCCCCAGCACGTACCGCAGGTCGGGGGCCCCCACCAGCGCGTCCATCAGGGGGAGCTCGGTCGTGCCGGGGTTGCCGAAGATCCGCGTCACGCCCTCGTCGCGGGCGATCTCCAGCAGCGCGTCGATCGGCCTCATGCGGTGCCCTTCCCTTGGTCGCGGGCTCAGTGCCGTGGCGGCACGGTGTTCGGCGGCACGGTGTTCGGCGGCTCAGTGCATGGCGGAGCCACCGTCGACATTGATCGTCTGGCCGGTGAGGAAGCCGCTGCCCTCGTCGCACACGTACAGCAGGGTGGACAGCAGGTCGCGGGGCTCCTCGACGGCCCGCACGACCTGCAGGTCGCGGACGCGCTCGAACCCGCCGTCGGCGCCCGTCGTCCGCGCCGCCGTCCCGGTTCGGGTGAGGCCCGGCGCGATCGCGTTCACCGTCACCCCGTGGGAGCCGACCGCGCTCGCCAGGGCCCGGGTGAAGCCGACGAGCCCGGCCTTGGACGTGGTGTACGCGACCAGGTCGGGCGGCCCGAGGAACACCACCGCGGAGGCGATGTTCACGATCCGCCCCCAGCCGGCCGCCTTCATATGGGGCAGCGCCGCCCGCGACACCAGGAACGGGCCGTCGAGGTTGACGCGCATGACCCGGCGCCAGTCCTCCAGCGTCGTCTCCTCGAACTCCAGCGGCGGGTAGATCCCGGCGTTGTTCACGACGATGTGCAGGCCGCCGAAGCGGGCGGCGGTCTCCTCCACGGCGGCCTCGACCTCGTCGGGGTCGGTCACGTCCGCCCGCACGGGGTGGAACCGGTCGCCGATCGCGTCCGCGGTGCCCGACAGGTCGGCGAGGTCGAGGCCCGCGACCCGGTGCCCGCGCGCGGCCAGGGCGATCGCGAACTCCCGCCCGAGCCCGCCCGCCGCGCCGGTCACGAGCACGACCCGCTGTGGTCCGTCGCTTGACGGCGTCTCGCTCATGGACCGCAGCGTGCGCCACCCCCGCCCGCCGGGCAAGGCACCGTTTTCACTGGGTGAAACGGCTCCCTTGTGATGGCGTGGCGCGGGTCACATGCTCGCCGTATGTCCGTACGAAAGCCGGCGGCCGAGCCGGCCTCGGAGAACGACCGGGACGCGTTCCGGGCGCGGCGCCCCAGGGGCCGCCGGCCGATCCCCGACGAGGCCGGCGTCGTCGGCGTGCTCATCCTGCTGGTGCTCGGCGTCGGACTGCTCCAGCCGGACTTCCTGCGCACCGGCAACCTGCTGACGACCGCGCACAACTCCGTCTACGTCGGGCTGATGGCCTGCGGCATGGTGTTCGCGCTGGCGATGCGGGAGGTCGACCTGTCGGTCGGGGGGATGTACGCGATGGGCGTCGTCGTCGGCGCCCTGCTCATCCGGGACGGCTGGAACCCGTGGGCCGCGGTGCTCGCGGTGCTCGCGCTGTCGGCGTTCGTCGGAGCCCTGAACGGCGCCGTCACCACGTATCTGCGGCTGCCCTCGTTCATCGTCACGCTCGCCACGTCGATGCTGCTGCGCGGCGTGGGGCTGGCGCTGGCCGAGGGCAGGCAGATCACCGACCTCCCGCAGGACCACGCGTTCTTCACCGTGCTGGGCGGCGGGTCGCTCGGCGTCCCGAACGCGGTGTGGGTGTTCGCGCTCGCCGTCGTGGCCCTGACCGTCGTGTTCACCCGGACGCGGTTCGGCGCGCGGGTGCGGGCGATCGGCTCCAACCCCGAGGCGGCCGAGTTCGGCGGGTTGCCCGTCACCCGGACCCGCATCGCCGCGCTGGCCCTGTCGGGCCTCATGGCGGGCATCGCGGCCGTCCTCGCCCTGGCGTTCTTCATCGCCGGGGACCCCACCATCGGACAGGGCTACGAGCTCACGGCCATCGCGGCGGCCATCATCGGCGGCACCCCGCTGAAGGGCGGGACCGGCTCCGTCCTCGGCGCCGCGGCCGGAACCCTCATCCTCGGCGTCGTCACCGCGGCGCTGGTGTTCTTCGAGGTCCCCATCAACTGGACGACCTTCGCGACCGGCGGCGTGATCCTCGTCGCCGTCGGCGCCGCGCCGCTGCTGCGCCGCGTCCGTGACCTGCGCTCATCAGGGAGGAACCCATGATCCCGCGTCCCCGCGGGCCCGTCGCGGCGGCCCTCGCGCTCGTGCTCGGCGCCGCCCTCTCCACCGCGTCCTGCGGTGACGGCGGCGGCTCCGGCAAGGGCGGGCGGCTCAGGATGGGCATCGCCGTCGCCAACTACAGCCTCAACTTCGCCCGGGAGATGTACGAGGGCGCGACGGAGGCGTCCAGGCAGGCCGGGAACATCGACTTCAAGGTCGTCGGCCCGCCCAACACCGACGGGCCCGCCGAGCAGCAGCTTTTCCAGAACCTCACCGTCACCCACCCGGACGGGATCGTCCTGGAGAACCTCGACCCGCCCATCTTCACCAGGCCCGCCGCCCAGGCCGTCGACAAGGGCATCCCGATCGTCGCGCTCGACACCGCGCCGACCGACGGCAGCAAGGTCGGCTTCTACGTCGGCAACGACAACTACGAGCTCGGCGGGCTGCTCGCCGAGGCGACGGTGAGGAAGCTCGGCAAGGACGCCAAGGGCACCGTGGTCGTCGGGGTGCCGAACCCGGGGACGCCCGTCCTCGACAGCCGCGCCAGGGGGATCAGGGAGACGTTGGCGAAGCTGGCGCCCGGCATCCGCGTCCTCGGCCCGTTCCAGACCTACAGTGACCCGGCGCAGAACTTCGGCGCCTGGCAGTCGCAGGTGAACGCGAACCCGTCCGCGCTGGCGTTCCTCGGCGTGGGCGACGCCGACAGCTACAATCTCGGCCGCCTCAAGGAGCAGAAGAAGGGCACGTACCTCACCGCCGGCTTCGACGTCGACCCGAAGACCCTGGAGTACGTCAAGAAGGGCACCAACTTCGCCGGCGTCGACCCCGAGCACTACCTCAAGGGCTACGTCGCGACCGCGATGCTGATCACGGCGGTGCGGGAGGACGACGGCAGGCTGCCGGACGGCTGGTTCAAGACGCCGGGCCTCGTCATGGACCCCTCCAACATCGACGAGATCATCAAGCGGCAGCAGTCGGTGCGGAACGCCTACCAGTGGTACAAGCCGCAGCTGGACAGGCTCCTCGCGAGCCCCGACGCCGGCATGCGCCCGCTCAGGGAGGCCCGCTGAGATGCTGGTCGCCTCCGGCCTGGTCAAGCACTACGGCGGGGTCACCGCCCTCGACGGCGTCGGCATCACCCTGGACGCGGGGGAGGTGCACGCGCTCGTCGGCGAGAACGGCGCAGGCAAGTCCACCCTCGTGAAGATCATCTCCGGGGTGGTGCGGCCCGAGGGCGGCACGGTCGAGCTGGACGGCGCGCGCGTCCGGTTCGCCGACGCCCGGCAGGCGGCGGCGCAGGGCGTCGCGATCGTGTCGCAGGAGCTGATGACCTACGACGACCTGACCGTGCTGGAGAACCTCTTCCCCTACGGGGCGCCGCGACGCGGGGGCCTGGTCAGCACGCGGGAGATGCGGCGCCTGGCCGAGCCCGTCCTGGCCGAGCTGGGCCTGGACCCGCCGCCGCACGCCAGGGTCGGCGAGCTGCCCCTCGCCGACCGGCAGCTCCTGGAGATCTGCCGGGCGCTGCTGCAGAACCCGCGCGTCCTGATCCTGGACGAGCCCACCTCGGCGCTGCCCCGCGACGCCGCCGCACGGCTCGCCGCCGTCACTCGGCGGCTGGCCGGGCGGGGCCTCGCCGTCCTGTACATCTCGCACTTCCTTGAGGAGGTCATGCGGGTCGCGACGCGGGTCACCGTCCTGCGGGACGGCCGGGTCGTGCTGCCGGGCGAGCCCTCGGCCGACGTCGGGCTGGACTCCCTGGTCACCGCGATGCTCGGGCAGCCCGCCCGGCACGCGACAGCCGCGACCGCCGCCCCGCGCCGCCCCGGCGGGGCGGCGGTCGCCCTGAACGGCGTGACGGTGCCCGGCCGGCTGCGCGAGGTCTCCCTCACCGCCGAGGGCGGCGAGATCGTCGGGCTGGCCGGCCTGCAGGGCTCCGGCCACCTGTTCGTGCTGGACGCCGTGTGCGGGCGGGCCCGGCCGTCGTCCGGCACGGTCCGGCTGCCGGACGGGCGGAGGCCCCGCTCCGCCCGGCACGCGGTGACCGCGGGCGTCGCCTATATCTCCGGCGACCGCAAGGGCCGCGGGCTGATGCTCGACAAGGCGCTCTGGGAGAACATCACATCCGTGAGCTGGCTCGGTCAGGGACGCGGCGGGCTCATGCCGCGCCGGTCCCGGCTCGTCGCGCGCTCCCGCGGCCACATGGAGCGGCTGCGGGTGCGCGGCGACGTCCACGGCCGGGCGGGGAACCTGTCCGGCGGCAACCAGCAGAAGGTCGTCCTCGCCAAGTGGCTGGACGCCGACCCGGCCGTCCTCGCCCTGGACGACCCGACGCGCGGCGTGGACGTCGGCGCCCGCACCGAGCTGCACGCCATCGTCCGCGACCTCGCCGCCGAGGGGAAGGTGGTCATGATCGCCTCCAGCGACCTGGCCGAGCTGGTGGAGCTGTGCCACCGCGTCGTGGTCCTCCAGCGCGGCCGCATCGTCGACGCCCTGGAGGGCGACCGGCTCACCGAGCCGGAGCTGAGCCTCGCCATGAACGCCGGCTTCGCCGATCCCCTCTAGGGGACCAGGAGAGGGATGACTCGGGCGAACGCCTCCATGACCGCGTCCGAGACCTGGTAGTAGGTGAAGCCGAAGCGGTCCCGGCGTGCCAGCATCTGCTCGGCGATGTGCTCGGGCGGGCCCACGAACTGGGACGGCATGTCGAGGACGACCTCGGCCGACGACGTGCCCCAGCCGCGCGTCACCGCGACCTTCGCGGCGGCGCGGCGAGGGTCGGGGCCGATCGTGGGCGTCACCATCATGCTCAGCTCGACGTCCCGCCCCGCGGCGGCCTCGCGAACCCAGTCGACCTTGCGGGCGATGGTGTCCGGGAGGCGCTCGGAGACCTCCTCCGAGATCGTCCCCTCGGGCAGGGCGCGGGGGAGGATCCCGACCGTGTCGGCGTAGCGGCCGGCGATGCCGAGCATGCGCCGGCTGCCCGCGCCCACGACGAGCGGCGGGCGCCGCTCCGGGCGCGGGAAGACCGCCAGACCGTCGATCGTGTAATGCTCGCCGGTGAACGTCGTCTTCTCGCCGCTCAGCAGGCCGCGCAGGATCTGCAGTGACTCCGCAAGGCGCCCGACCCGCGTCCCGGGCCGGTCGAACGCCATTCCGGCGGCCTCGTACTCCTCGCGCAGCCAGCCCGCGCCGAGACCCAGTTCGAACCGACCGTCCGACAGGTGGTCGAGCGTCGCGGCCTCCTTGGCGAGCATCACCGGGTGCCGGAAGTCGTTGGAGAGCACCATCGTGCCCAGCCGCAGCGCGCTCGTCGCGGCCGCGGCGGACGCCAGCGCCACCATGGGCGCGAGCTGGTCGCCGAACGGCCCGGCGACGAAGTGGTCCCGCAAGGTCAGGACGTCGTATCCCAGCTCTTCGGCGCGGCGGGCCGTGCCGGCGAGTTCCCTGCCCGAGCGGATCGACTCGCCCACGACGCCGAAGCGGAAGTTCCTGTGCATGTCCCGAGCGTGCCCCGTGGCAGGGCCGTCTGGCTGGCAGGAATGCGACATGAGGTTTCGACCGGCGGAACGGGGCGAGCGGCTCGGTCGCCGTCCGTGCGGCGTAAGGGCGTCACCGACTGCCCCGTTCGCGCCGGTCACTTCCAGGCTGCGGCGCGCGGCGCGGTTTTGCAAGCGGCGGGCCGCCTACCTGCCGATACGCTGGGACAGGACCCGTCCCGGCCAGTCGCCGACCGTGAAGGCGGCGTCCGTCTCGAACCCGTTGCTCCGGTAGTACTCCACCAGCCGCCCGTCGTCGCCGCCGTAGCAGTCGACGCGCAGCAGGCCGACGCCCTTCGCCCTGGCCTCGTCCCCCGCCTTGGCGATCAGCGCCCCGCCCACACCGTGCCCGGCGAACGCGCGGTCGGTGACCAGGAGGGTGATGTACAGCTCCGGCTCGTCGGCCGGGTCGACGTAGTGCGGGGGCCCGGGCGCGACCGCCATGACGCCGGCGGGCCGCCCGTCGACCCGCGCCACCCAGATCTCGTCGTCGCGGGCGATGCCCGCGATCCGCTCGACGCGGCGCGGATCCCCCGACCAAGGCTCGCTGCCCCACTGCCCCGTACGGCCGTTGGCGGCGAGCCAGGCCACCGCCCCGTCCAACATCGCCATCATCACCGGCGCGTCGCCGGGCCCGCCCTTGTGGATCTCCATCGCACCTCCTCCTGCGAGGAGATCCTGGCAGTCCTGGATCAGCCGTGCGAGGGGACCCTAGGAGCCGATGAAGTCGCGGGCTCGGGTGAAGAGGCCGAGCGTGATCGAGTGGAGGAGGTCACCGGTCTCCTTGGGGGCCTTGCCCGCGAACGCGCGGGCGTGCGTGCCCTCCAGGACGACGCCGAGCTTGAAGCAGGCCAGCACCGCGTACCAGGTGATGGACGACAGGTCGCGCCCGTCGACGGCGCCCGCGCGCCCGGCGTAGACCTCGACCAGCTCCTCGGCGGCGGGCAGGCCGCCCGCGGCGCCGAGCGGGCCGGCCAGGGCCGCGCTCTGGTCGGCGCGGTCGGGCCAGGTGGCCAGCAGCCAGCCGAGGTCGAGCAGCGGGTCGCCGACCGTGCACATCTCCCAGTCGACGATCGCGGCGACCTCCGGACCGTCGAAGGAGTACATCAGGTTGGCCAGGTGGTAGTCGCCGTGCATGATCCCCGGGCGCCACGTCTGGGGACGGTGCTCCTCCAGCCACCGCGCGACGTCGTCGAGGCCGGGGATCTCCGGCCCGGGGTAGCCGTCGAGCGTGCTGTAGGAGTCGAGTTCGGACATCCAGCGGCCCACCTGCCGCTCCAGGAAGCCCTCGGGCTTGCCGAAATCGCCGAGGCCGACCGCCGCGTGGTCGACGGCGCCCAAGGCGGAGAGCGCCCGCGCCGCGTTCAGCCCCATCTCGCGCCGGACGGACGCGTCCCGCGCGTGCAACTCGGGCAGCGTGACCGACGCGTTGAAGCCGTCCACCGGGGTCATCAGGTAGAAGACCGCGCCGCCCATGACCGTCTCGTCCGGGCAGGCCGCGATGAGGCGCGGCGCGGGGACGTCGGTCCCGTCGAGCGCTCCCAGCACGCGGGCCTCGCGCCGCAGGACCTCGTTCGTCCTCGCGCGCAGGTGGCCGGGACCGCGCCTGAGCACGTAGTCGCGGCCGCCGCGCCGGAACCGGATCAGCGTGTTCTGGGTGCCGCCCGCCAGCCGCTCGACGCCCTCGAACGGGCCGCCCGGCAGGCCCCGGCCTTCCATCCACCCGCCCAGGACGTCGAAGTCCACCAGGGCGCGGTCGACCTGCTCAGGCTGCACGGCGGTTCCTTTCCGACGCTCGATGCACCGGAGAGTAACAGTCATGCACTTGCATTACATACTGAGGAGCCTTGATTATCGGGGGACACGACCGAGGAGGCTCGCCATGGCTTGGGACTTCGAGACCGACCCCGCCTACCAGGAACTTCTCGACTGGGCGGACGCCTTCGTCCAGGACGAGGTCGAACCCCTCGACCTGGTGCTCGGCGACCCCTACGACAAGGCCGACCCCCGCTACAAGCGGCTCGTGCGCCCCCTCCAGGACCAGGTGCGCGACAAGGGCCTGTGGGCGTGTCACCTGGGTCCCGAACTGGGCGGCCAGGGGTACGGGCAGGTGAGGCTCGCGCTGCTGAACGAGATCCTGGGCCGTTCCCGCTGGGCGCCGTCGGTGTTCGGCTGCCAGGCGCCCGACTCCGGCAACGCCGAGATCATCGCCCACTTCGGCACGCCCGAGCAGAAGGAGCGCTACCTGCGCCCCCTCCTGGACGGCGAGATCTCCTCCTCCTACTCGATGACCGAGCCGCACGGGGGAGCCGACCCGACCCTGTTCACCACGCGCGCCGTCCGTGACGGGGACGGCTGGGTCATCAACGGCGAGAAGTGGTTCTCCTCCAACGCCCGCCACGCGACGTTCCTGATCGTGATGGCCGTGACGAACCCCGACGTGTCCGCCTACGAGGGCATGTCGATGTTCATCGTGCCGGCCGATGCGCCCGGGCTGATCACCGTCCGGAACGTGGGCGTCGGCGCCGAGCGCGAGGGCTCCCACGGGTATCTGCGGTACGAGGACGTCCGGGTGCCGGCCGAGAATCTCCTCGGAGACGAGGGCGGGGCGTTCGTCATCGCCCAGACACGCCTGGGCGGCGGCCGCATCCACCACGCCATGCGGACGATCGCGCAGGTCCGCAAGGCGTTCGACATGATGTGCGAGCGCGCGGTCTCCCGGCAGACCCGGTTCGGGCCGCTGGCGAAGATGCAGATGACCCAGGAGAAGATCGCCGACAGCTGGATCGAGATCGAGCAGTTCCGGCTGCTCGTGCTGCGCACCGCCTGGCTGATCGACAGGCACCGGGACTACAAGAAGGTCCGCAAGGACATCGCCGCGGTGAAGGCCGCGATGCCGAAGGTCTACCACGACGTCGTCCAGCGCGCGATGCACCTGCACGGCGCCCTCGGCGTGTCGAACGAGATGCCGTTCGCCGCCATGATGATGGGGGCCGAGGCGATGGGCATCGCCGACGGCCCCACCGAGGTCCACAAGATCACCGTGGCCCGGCAGTTGCTGCGCGACGTCGAGCCCGTCGAGGGCCTGTGGCCGTCCGGCCACCTGCCCACCCGCCGGGCGGCGGCCCGCGAGCGGTTCGCCGAGGCCCTGGAGCATGCGATCGGCAATGAGTGACACACGGGAACGACTGCTGGACGCGGCCGAGACCCTCTACGCCGCCCGCGGCGTGGACGCCGTCAGCCTCCGCGAGATCCTCCAGGAGGCCGGCGCGCGCAACGCCACGGCCGTCCAGTACCACTTCGGCGACCGCGCCGGGATCCTGCGCGCGATCTTCGCCCGGCACGCCCCCGAGGTCGAGGCCCGCCGCCACGCCCTGCTCGACGCCTACCAGGACGGCGAGCAGGGCGTCCGCCCCCTGGCCGCGGCCCTCGTCCGCCCCATGTCGGCCCGCCTGGCCGACGCCTCGGGCCGCGCCTACCTGCAGATCTGGGCGGACGTGCTGAACCGCCCGGACCCCCTCGTCCCCGTGGCGGTCCTGGACGATCCCCGCGACAGCCTCTGCCGCTGGCGGACCCTGGTGGAGCCCCTCCTGGAGGAGGACGCGGCCCGGCTGCACCGCCGCTTCACCGCCATCCTGTACGCCGCGATCGAGCTGGCCCGCCGCGCCCGCTCCGGCCCCCGTACCGACGACCGCCTGTTCACCAGCTATCTGATCGACGTCGTCGCGGCGATCCTCGGCGCCCCCGTCTCCCCGGAGACACGCCGCCTCGCCGCCGAACGCGACGCCGCCCGCCGCTGATCGTCGAAAGCCCAGGTCACATTCGTCCAAGACGGGCGGGTCCGCTTCCCGCAGACTGGGCATCCCAGACTCAGGGAGGACGACATGACCAGCGAGATCCGCCGCACCTTCTACCCGTTGATCCGCTCGGCCGACCCGGCCGAGACGCTCGCATGGCTGGAGAAGGCCTTCGGCTTCGAACCCGTGGACGTCCACAAGGACGACAAGGGCACCGTCGTCCACGCAGAGATGCGCTACGACACCGGCCTCATCATGTTCGGGGCCGCCGCCACCGCCACGGCCGCCGTCTACGTCGCCATCGACGACCCCGACGCCCACCACGACCGCGCCAAGGCCGCAGGAGCCGAGATCTTTCGTGAGCTGGCCGACCAGGACTACGGCTCCCGCGACTACGCGGCCCGCGACCCCGACGGCAACGAGTGGTACTTCGGCACCTACCGCCCCTGACCCCGACCCGGGGCGGAATGCCTTTCGGCGGGTGAGTCCTCCCCGCCTATCGGACCGCTCCGACCCGGCTCCCGCGCCTGTCGCCGAACACGATGCTTCAGGCCCTCGTGATTAATGGAGGGCTTAGTGAAGAATGTGGTGCTACGGTGCGGAAGCCGGCCGCGGGACTTCGGTGCGACTTCCGGAACTTGCCTCTTAAGCGATGCTTCGCTGCTCGTGCCCCCATTCCCCGGCCGGCGCCTTTGACCGACCGGGGGAATGATGAGCGAGACGTTCGCCGACCTCGTCGCGTGCGAGGACGTGCTGATGTTCGTGAACGCGGCGATCACGTCCACCGGGCAGCGGGAATTCCACCACGGTTCGGGAGAGCAGCGGCTCAGCCTGGAGTTCCTGCACGAGTACATGCTGGAGAACTACCGTGACATGTACGCGGCGGTGCTCGCGCTGGACGTCAACGACCACAATGCGGCGATCATCATCCGCAATCTGCTGGTGCGCGCGGGCGACGTGGGGGTCGAGCCGCGGCGCGGCGAGGGGCGGCTGATCGCCCGGCGGCTGGAGACGCTGCCACCGCAGCGGGTGTACCGGCTGTTCCGCGACCTGCGGCGGCTCGGCGTGAACAACCGGCGGACGCGCGCCATCATCCGCGACTGGATGGCCGGGCGCCGCGACCCGGCGTTCGACTCAGTGAAGTACCGGACGGCGGTGAAGGACGCGGCGCGCCACGCGCATCTGCGGCTCCGCGGCGAGCAGCCGGCGTTCCTGTTCGCGCCGTCCGGCGTCAAGGCGTTCCAGACGCCCATCTACGAGCAGTGGCGGCGGGCGCACTACGAGCAGGCCGCGATCTACGAGCTTCCGTACACGGTCGCGGAGGGGTTCGCCGCCAAGCACAAGATCCCGCGCGAGGTCTTCCTGGAGCGGATCCAGCACCGGATGACGCGGCTGGAGCGGTTGCGCCTGCAGGAGAGCGCGCGGGAGGCGAAGGTCGAGGCCGTGCGGGCCGACCTGGGCGAGATGCCGCTGACGAGGCTCGCGTCGTACGTGCTGGCTCTGCCGCTGGACGATCGGGCCCGGCGGCGGGCCGAGCTGTCCCAGGCGCTGCGCACCGCCGCGCGGCGCGTGGCCGGGGCCGCGCGCGGCTCATGGGGGCGGGTCACGGCGGTGCTGGACGACAGCTACTCCTCGCTGGGCTCGGGGGAGAAGCGCAGGCGCCCGCTGGCGGTCGCGCTCGCCGCGCACTACCTGCTGGAGGCGCTCGCGAAGGAGTACACGCCGCTGTGGACGTCGGGACGCACCGACGAGCTGCTGGTGTATCCGTCCGGCCCGACGCCGCTCGGCCACCGGATCATCGACGCGCTGGAGACGGGACCCGAACGGCTCCTCATCGTCTCCGACGGCTGGGACAACGCGCCGCCGGGGCTGGCCGCGGACGTCCTGCGCGTCTGGCGGACGCGCCTGGACCCCGGGCACCGGCGCGCCCCGGGGCAGCGGGTCATGATCGTGCACCTGAACCCCGTGTACGACGCCGACGACTTCGACGTGCGGCGGCTCGCGCCGGGCGTACCGACCGCGGGCGTCCGGGACGCCGAGGACCTGCCGACGCTGGTCGAGCTGGCCCGGTTCGCCGAGGGGCGGGTCGGCCTGCCGAAGCTGCGGGCGCACCTGTCCGACCGGACGGCCCGCTTCCTCGGGGAGCGCGCATGACGATCACGCTGGACGGGCTGGAGACCAGGCCCGCGCAGGTGTGGGGCTCGGTCAGGCTCGTCCCCCTCGTCCGGGACGAGGCCGTGCCCCACCTGCGGCTGCACCGGAAGGTGTTCGAGGAGCCGGTGACGGTCGTGGACGTGGGCGACGCCGCCTACGTCTCGTTCGTCCCCCATGCCTTCGTCGCGACGTGGAGCGACGGCGACCAGACGCAGGCGGCCTCGTACGGGACGCGTCTCCTGGAGCGCGACACGCGAGCCGCCCCGCCGCGCATGCCCGTGCGGTTCACGCGGCGGATGGCCAGGAAGGCGGGCAGGGACCGGCTCCGCTTCCTTCCGCTGCACCTGGCCGTCGAGGGCTATCTGGCGCTGCACTTCGGCGGCCCGGAGATCGCGTGGGAGGAGTGGTCGCGCAGGGCGGTCGCGCACGGGCTGTCGCCGCGCTGCGAGGAGACCTACCTCGGTCGGCGGGTGCGCGGGCTGGAGGACGCGCTGCGGATCTTCGAGATCCATCCCGGGCAGTGCGGCGTCCTGGTGTACGTGGCCGACGCCCTGGCCAGCGCGTTCGTCGTGCCGCACCCCGACGACTACCGGGCGCTGCACCCGACGCTGGTCGAGGACCTCTTCGGCGAGCTGATCTACATGTACGGCCTGCTGGGCGCGCCCGCCGGCGACCTCTCCGCGCCGATCGACCCCGCCGGTATCAGGACGCTGGGCGACCTGCGCGTCGCGGCGGAGATGCGCGAGGCGGAGTGGGCCGCCTTCCACGACGAGGTCATGGCCGGGCGGCTCTTCGACGAGGACGGGTCGCGCCGGGCGGTGCAGTCGCTGCGCGGGTTCGAGCTGACCCGGTTCCTGCCCTCGTTCGCGCTGGGCAGGGAGAACCACATCGGGGAGATCATCACCGGCGGGGGCGGCGAGGTCGCCTACCTCAAGACGTTCCGCCTCTCGGAGGCGCAGGTCAGGCGCGGGTACCTGCTCAGGCGGCTGGCCGAGCACGACTGGCGGCTGAGCGCCACCGCCGCCGCCCTCGGCGCCGACAGCGCGGGCCTGGCGCTGCGCCTCGAACGGGCCGGGTTCGGCCACCTGCTGCGGCAGGACGTCCTCGACCACTTCCGGGCGCAGCGCCGCGCTACCTGAGGCCCGCGAACAGGTCGTCCTCCCGGCTCGGCGCCTCGACCCGGCTGAAGTGGCGGATGAACGCCTCCGAGGAGAACGCCGCCTTCTGCATCTCCTCCGGCAGCTTCAGCAGGAAGATGTTCTCGCCCTGGCTGGCGTGCGCCAGCAGCGCGTCGCGCTTGGCCTCGAAATGGGCGGCGACGTCGAGCGCGCTGGTGATCAGCTCGTCGGGGGTACCGAAGTCCTCGGGCGGTTCGAAGCCGAGGTCCATGCCCGCGGCCCGGGCGGCCTCGAACATCTGCTTGATACCTGACCTCGGAATGGCCGTGTAGTAGAGCTTGTCGGGAATGCCGGTCTGCTCGGCGGCGGCGAGCGCGATCCGGTGGGCCTGGATGTGGTCGGGGTGCCCGTAGCCGCCGTTCTCGTCGTAGGTGACGACCACCTGCGGCCGGTAGCGCTCCATCAGCGCCGCGAGCCGCCCGGCGGACTCCTCGATCTGGATGTTCGCGAACGCCGCCGGGTCGTCATTGGTGGACCAGCCGTCCATCCCGGAGTCGCGGTAACCGAGCAGCTCCAGGTGGCCGATGTCGAGAAGCGAGGCGGACTCGCGGAGCTCGGCGAGGCGGCGCCGCGCCACCCCCTCGGCGTCGTGCCCGGGCTCGCCGGGCTTCACACCGCCGGAGTCGTCGCCCTGCTCGCCGTTGGTGCAGGTGACCAGGACCGTTCGGACGCCCTCGGCCGCGCTGCGGGCGAGCAGGCCGCCGGTTCCCAGCACTTCGTCGTCGGGGTGGGCGTGGACGGCCATCAATGTGAGCTCATGCGTCATCGGGTGACTCCTCAGCAGGTTCGGCCGTCCACTCTATGTCCCGGGTGTGACAGTCGATCATGCCTGCGAGATGGACTCGGCCCCCGAAAGATCGGCGGCCGTCAGTGGGTGCGCGGGCGCGTCGAAGGGGAACACCGAGGACGCCTCCAGACCGTCCAGCACGAGCAGCTCGCCGGGGTCGAGGAGCCGCCAGCCGGGATCGTCGTCCAGGCGCTCGCTGGCGAGGACGCACGCCGGCGTCGACACCCGGTGCCTGACCACCTTCACCCGGCCCTCCTCGCGGCCCGCGCCGAGGTGGCATTCCGCGCCCTGCTCGGTCAGCTGCGGGGTGGACACCCACAGCTCGTGGGTGCCCGGGTAGCGCAGCGCCCACAGCCGCCCCGACTCGGCCAGCAGGATGTTCAACGCGAAGATCGGCAACTCGGCGGCGATACGCCGGACGGCCGCGATCAGCCCGGCGGCCGTGTCGCCCTGCCGCCGGATCTGCGCCGTGATGTAGGCGAACACGAGCTCCGAGTCGGTCTGCCCCTGGACCGGCACCCGGTCCACGTCCGTGAGCCAGGAGTCGAGGACGTCGACGCCCCGCACCACCCCGTTGTGGGCGAACAGCCGGTCGTCCATGACGAAGGGGTGGGAGTTGTGGACGTCGGGAGCGCCGGTCGAGGCGTAACGGATGTGGGAGACGAAGGTGTGCGACACCACGTACCGTGCCTCGGAGTTGAAGTCGGCGTCCTGGAACGCGGCGACGGGGGCGCGGTCGCGGACGGGCTCCCCGCCGAGCGAGAACCAGCCGAGGCCCGTCCCGTCGGGCATGCGGCGGCTCTGGGCGCGCAGGCTGTCGGGAGCGTCCAGCAGCCAGAAGGTGGCGCGGACGCGGGGTCCTCCCGTGGTCATCCCGAACAGGCGGCACATGCGCGGACGATGCCCGCCTGGCGGCGACCTAAGACTGCACACGGTAATGGGCGCGGCAAATCGCCTTCGACGGACGGCCTCGGATGTCGTACGGTCCGTGTATGGGGTCGCCGGTGGTTCTGCTGGACGTTGACGGAGTGCTCAACCCGTTCGAGCGGCCGCACCGCGGCTTCCAGCGGCACGAATGCTCCCCGAACGGGATGACGTACAAGCTGTGGCTCTATCCCGGGCACGGCGCGGCGCTGCTCGACCTGGCCGAGTCCACGGGCGCCGAACTGGCCTGGGCGAGCTACTGGTGCGACAGCGCCAACGAGTGGATCGCTCCCCGCATCGGGCTTCCGGAGCTGCCGTTCGTGCCGATCCCGCGGTTCCCCGGCATCACGGAGGGCCGCACGCTGGGCGCGTGGAAGGCCCGGCACGTGGCGGCGTGGGCGGAGGGCAGGCCGTTCGTCTGGTTCGAGGACGAGCCGGACGCCACCGCGTGCCTCGCGGGGGAGCCGGACATCGCCGACCACCTGCTCGTGGAGATCGACCCGCTGACCGGCCTGACCGACGACCATCTCGAGGCCGCCGCGGCCTGGCTGCGCGCTCGCTCCGTCTGAGCGCGGGCCCGGCGGCCCGAGGTTCCATTCGTCCAAGACGCCCCTTCCGGGGGCCTCCTAGCGTCGGGGAGGACAAGGAAGGGAGCCGACCATGCCGAGATCACCACTGATGGACCTGGCCTTCGGGTTCATGCCGGCGCAGATGATTCACGTGGCCACCGAGATCGGGGTGGCGGACGCCTTCACCGATGACAGGCCGAGATCGAGCACCGAACTGGCGGAGGCGACCGGCGCCCACGCACCGTCCCTCCACCGGCTGCTGCGCGGCCTCACCGGCCTCGGCGTCGTGGCGCAGAAGGAGCCGGACCTGTTCGCGCTGACCGCGGAGGGGCGGCGGCTGCGCGCGGACGCCCCCGACTCGATCCGCTCGCTGATCAGGCTTTTCTGCGGGCCGCAGGTGTGGCGGACCTGGGGCGATATGGCCGAGACGGTCCGCACGGGCGAGTACGCGTGGGAACGGGTGACCGGCAGCACGCCGTTCGAGTACTTCGCCTCGGACGCCGAGCTGTCGGAGACGTTCAACCGGGCGATGGCCGAGCACACCCGCGACGTCGCGCCCGCGGTCATCGAGGCGCACGACTTCGGCCGCTACGGGACGGTCGCCGACCTCGGCGGCGGGGACGGCACACTGCTCGCCGCGATCCTGCGGGCCGACCCCGGGCTGCGCGGGGTCCTGTTCGACCTGCCGACGGGACTGGCCGACGCCTCCCGCACCCTGTCCGACGTGGCCGACCGCGCCGAGGTCGTGCCGGGCGACTTCTTCGAAGCCGTTCCCGTGGGCGCAGACGCCTACGTGCTCAAGAGCGTCATCCATGATTGGGACGACCGGAGGGCCGCCGCGATCCTGCGGAACTGCCGGGCCGCGATGGGCCCGGACGACCGGGTGCTCCTCCTGGAGCAGGTCATGCCGGAGATGGTCACACCGGGGTCGGGGGGCATCGTCAACAACGACCTCAACATGCTCGTGGCGACCGGCGGGCGGGAACGCACCGAGTCGGAGTTCCGGGAGCTGCTGGGCAGCGCGGGGCTCACGGCCGTCTCACTGACCGGGCCGCTCCGTGAGACCGCGTACCACGTGATCGAGGCGGGAATCGCGGACTAGCTTTTGTCAGGGGCCGCTTACGGCGGGGGCGCGCGGCCGTGCAGGATGGGACCGCCGCAAGCAGCCCGACGAAGGAGTGTCGCGTGAGTTCTCTCGACGGCCGGACGGCCCTGGTCACCGGAGGAAGCCGGGGGATCGGCCGGGCCATCGCCCTGGCGCTGGCCGCGGACGGAGCCAGGGTCGCCGTCGCCTACCGGCGCGACGACGAGGCCGCGCGCAAGACGGTCGCCGACATCGAGGCCGCCGGGGCGCGGGGCCGTGCGTTCCGCGCCTCGGTCGACGACCTCGACCAGTGCCGTTCCCTGGCCGCGCAGGTGGAGGCGGAGCTGGGGGAGCTGGACATCCTCGTGCACAGCGCCGGGATCGCCAGCCGCGGCAACAGCGTCGCCGACACCGATCCGGCCGAGCTGGAGCGGGTCATGCGCGTGCACGCGTTCGGCCCGCACCACCTCAGCCAGGCGCTGATCCCGCTGATGCGGCGCGCCGAGCGCAGCGACCTGGTCTTCGTGTCGAGCGTCGCCACGGACATGATGCCGGCGTTCGGCGGCCCCTACGCGATGGGCAAGGCGGCGATGGAGGCGCTCGCCCAGGTGATCGCCAAGGAGGAGCGCGGCAACGGCATGCACGTCAACGTCGTCGCGCCCGGCCTGGTGGACACCGAGATGGGGCGCCGGCTGGTCCGTGCCACGGCCGGCATCGAGGACATCCGGCAGCAGGACGCCGCGTCCCCCTACGGGCACGTGTGCACGCCCGAGGAGGTCGCCGACGTGGTCCGGTTCCTCGTCTCGGACGCGGCGTCCTACGTGACCGGGCAGCGCGTCGTCGTGGACGGCGGGACGTTCTGACGCTCAGTGGCGCGTCCAGTCGGGCTGGGCGAAGTCGGCGACCCTGGCGGACCGGCCCAGCAGCACCACCTCGCGGAACTGCCACAGCATCGCGCCGGTCGGAGCGTGGACGCGCCACTCGGGACCGAGCCACATCTGCAGGAGGCGCCCTCCGCCCGGCTGCGGGACCCACACCGGGGTGTCGTCGGCGGCGAGTCTGCGCAGGCTCGTGTGGTGGACGGAGTGGACCTCGTCCGGGCTCGGCGCGAGGGGGCCCGGGTCGTCCAGCACCACCACGACGGGCGTGATCGCGAAGCCCGAGGTGGCGGGGAAGTCGTCGAGCCTGCCGAGGACGTCGGCGGGACCCGCGGTCAGGCCGATCTCCTCGTGCAGCTCGCGCAGCGCCGCCTGCTCGGGGGACTCGCCGTCCTCCATGCCGCCGCCCGGCAGCCCCCACTGGCCCGCGTTCCGGCCCCGGTAGGCGCGCTTGATGACGATCAACGAGGGAACGCCGTCGTGCTCGACCGCGCACAGCACGACCCCGGCACGGCGCAGGCCGGGCGCGTCAGGGACGGTCGTGTGCTCGAACGAGCCGAGCCGTCCGGCGGCCAGCGCCCGGAACGCGGCGAGGTCGTCGAAGGGGCCGGAGGAGGGGGCGCTCATCCGTCGATCCTGCCAGGTCCCGCCTCCGCGTCCTGTTCCGCCTCCCGCGCGTAGCGCCCGGGCGAGGTCCCCACGGCGGCGGTGAAGTCGCGGGTGAAGTGCGCCTGGTCGGCATAGCCGAGCTCGGCCGCCAGCTGCGCCCAGTCGACCCCCGTTCCGGACGCCGCCCGCTCGGCGGCCTCCTGCATGCGGAACCGCCGGATCACCCACTTCGGGCCGATGCCCACGTACTCGTGGAACAGGCGTTGCAGGCTGCGCGCGCTCAGCCCGACGTCCGCGGCCAGCTCGTCGACGCGCACCAGGCCCGGCCACGACGCGATCCGCTCGACGACCGCGGCCGCCTTGACCGCGGACGGGTCGGGTTCGGGGTCCCGGCCGGTCAGGAACGCCGCGAGCCGCCCGATCGCCTCGTGCGCGTCGGCGGTCGCGAAGACCTCCCCGGCGAGCGTCAGGCCCTCGTCGCCGAAGACCTCGTCCACTCCCGGGAACCGGCCGGTCAGCGCGGACACGGGCGCGTCCATGAACGGCCTGAACCCGCCCGGCTGGAAGGCGGCCCCCACCACGCGCCCCTCGCCGTGGATCTCCTCGACGAAGTCGTCCCGCACGACGCCCGCGATCCGGGCCCGCGTCGTCCCGGTGGTCAGGTAGCTGGTGAACGTCATGTGGACCGACGGGCGCGTGAGGACCCGCTGGCGGTGCGGCGGCCGTCCCCGCAGGTCCCAGCGCAGCACCCAGAAGTTCGCGACGAACGGGGCGAGGACGGCGGGCGGTTCCAGCCGCTCGATCCGGAACCGTTCCAGCCCCGTACGCGCATGCAGGATGCCCCGCGTCCCGCCGGGTAGGGATCGCTCCACCGGCTCAGGCTAATCGGTGTCGCGTTTGTTCAAGACCGGCCCCGCGGGCCCGTTCTAGCGTGCAGGTGTGTTCGAACGGATGAGCGAGGAAACGATTATGGATGTCCGGAGCCAGATGACACCCGCGGCGGAGGCAGCGGCGCGGATCGTCCTGGAGGCTCCCGAGGAGAAGATGGACGCGCCCACGCCGTGCCCGGACTGGGACGTCCGGGCCCTGGTCAATCATCTGATCTTCTGGAGCGCGCGGGGCGAGAGCGCCGCGCGCAGGGTGCCGCCCGCGGGGCCGGGGGAGGACCACGACTTCACCGCAGAGCCCGGCTGGGCCGAGCGCTTCGCGGAACAGGCCCGCCGGACCGCCGAGGCATGGCAGGACCCGGCCGCCTGGGAGGGGAGGACCAGCCTCACCGCGAACAAGGAGGGCATGCCCGCCGGATTCATCGCCGGGATCGTGCTCGGCGAGTGCGTCCTGCACGGCTGGGACCTCGCCGTCGCCACCGGCGGCGAGCCCGCCTTCCCGGACCCGGTGCTCCGGGCCGCCTGGGAGCAGGTCGTCTCCACGGCCGAGATCAGCCGACAGTACGGCGTGCTCGGTCCCGAGGTCGCCGTGCCCGAGGACGCGCCGCTGCTCGACCGCCTCCTCGGGGCGTCCGGCCGCGATCCCCGCTGGAAGCCCTGAACAAACCCGGCGCGAGCGGGGCCCCGTGCGCCCTACGCTGGGGGCATGTCTTCGACCTCTTCGATCCGCGTACGTTTCGCCCCGTCACCGACCGGCATGTTCCATGTCGGCGGCGCCCGCTCGGCGCTGTTCAACTGGGCGATGGCCGCACAGTCGGGCGGGACGCTCGTGCTGCGGATCGAGGACACCGACGCCTCGCGCAACAGCCCCGAATGGACCGAGGGCATCATCCGCGCCCTGGCGTGGCTCGGGATGGACGGCGGGCAGTACGAGGGCCCCTACTTCCAGTCCGCCAACGCCGACAAGCACGCCGAGGCCGTCCACACGCTGAAGGACGCAGGCCGCGCCTACTACTGCGACTGCTCCCGCGAGGCCGTGGTGGCCCGGACCGGCGACCAGCACAAGGGCTACGACGGCTTCTGCCGCGACCGCGGCCTGGAGAAGGGCCCCGGGCGCGCCCTCCGCTTCCGCACCCCGGACGAGGGACAGACCACCGTCGTCGACCTGCTGCGCGGCAAGCCCGTCTTCGAGAACGCCGTCCTGGAGGACTTCGTCATCGCCCGCGCCGACGGGTCGGTCACGTTCCTCCTGGCCAACGCGGTCGACGACATGAGCCAGGGCATCACCCACGTGGTGCGCGGCGAGGAGCACCTGTCCAACGCGCCCAAGCAGCAGCTGCTGTGGGAGGCGCTCGGCGCGGAGCCGCCGGTGTGGGCGCACGTGCCCGTCATCGTCAACGAGAAGCGGCAGAAGCTGTCCAAGCGCCGCGACAAGGTCGCCCTGGAGGACTACCGCGCCGAGGGCTACCTCGCCGAGGCCATGCGCAACTACCTGATGCTCCTCGGCTGGGCGCCGTCCGACGACCGCGAGATCGTCCCCTGGGACGTGATGGTCGAGGAGTTCCGCATCGAGGACGTCAACACCTCGCCCGCGTTCTTCGACGTCAAGAAGCTTCGCGCGATCAACGGCGAGTACCTCCGGGCCCTGCCCCCCGAGAAGTTCATCGCCGAGTGCCTGCCGTTCCTGCAGGAGGCGCCCTTCGACGTCGACGTCGCGGTGTTCGCCGAGCTGGCGCCGCTCGCGCAGACCCGCGTCGCGCTGCTGTCGGAGATCGTCCAAATGATCGACTTCGCGTTCCTGGACGAGCCGCCGTCCGACGAACCGTCCTGGAACAAGGCGATGAAGGAGCCCGCCGCCGCGATCCTCACCGCCGCCGAGGCCGCCTACCGGGACGCGCCGTGGAACGCCGCCGAACTGAAGGACCGACTGGAGCGGGTCGGCGCCGAGCACGGGCTCAAGCTCGGCAAGACCCAGGCGCCCGTCCGCGTCGCCGTCACCGGCCGCACGGTGGGGCTGCCGCTGTTCGAGTCGCTGGAGATCCTGGGCCGCGACCGCACCCTCGCCCGCATCGCCGCCGCCCGCGCCCGGCTGGAGGCCGGCGCCTAGCCGCCCGCCCGGGCGCCGCGAAGCGGTCAGTCCGGGGCGGGCGCCTGCCCGTCGAGCGCCTCGCGCAGGAGCAGGATCCTGCGGCCGAGCTCCTCGTACTCGTCGCGCAGCGTGCCCGGCACATGCTTGCCGAGCACCTCCGCCTGCTCCTCCACCGAGGCCAGGCGGTCGCCCGCGGAACGGTCGCCGGGCGCCTCCTGCGGCGCCTCCGCGGGCCGCGCCTTCAGCAGGGCCGTCTGCTCCCTCAGCAGGGCCGCCTGCTCGCGCAGGAGCGCCGTCTGGTCGCGGAGCTGCTTGTTCTTGTTGTGCAGCTCCACGAACACCGAGACCTTGGCCCGCAGCACCCACGGGTCGAACGGCTTGGAGATGAAGTCGACCGCGCCCGCCGCGTAGCCGCGGAAGGCGTAGTCGGGGTCGCTGTTCACCGCCGTGAGGAAGATGATCGGCAGGTCGCGGGTCTTCTTGCGGCGCTTGATGTCGCGGGCCGTCTCGAACCCGTCCATGCCCGGCATGACGACGTCCAGCAGGATGACCGCGTACTCCTCGGTGAGCAGCGCCTTCAGCGCGTCCTCACCGGACCGCGCCCGGACCAGGTCCTGATCGAGCGAGCTGAGGATGGCCTCCAGCGCGATCAGGTTCTCCTCGCGGTCGTCCACGAGCAGGATCTTGGCCTTGTCGTCCACGCGCGTCTCTCCGATCCCGGTCCCCGCCAGCGCCGCACCCCACGGCGACCCTACTGTCCGGCTCCTCTCCTCAGCGGACGATGGAGGGCTGCAGCCAGTTCCTCATGACATCAAGGAGATGGTCCACGTCCACGGGCTTCGGCACATAGTCCGACGCGCCCGAGGCAAGGCTCTTCTCCCGGTCCTCCTTCATCACCTTGGCCGTGATGACGATGATCGGCAACTCGGCGAACTGCGGCATCTCCCTGATCGCGGCCGTGGTGGCGTAGCCGTCCAGGCCCGGCATCATGATGTCCATCAGCACGACCGCCACGTCGGGGTTGTGGTGCAGGACGTCGATCCCGGCCTGCCCGTCCTCGGCGTAGAGGACCTCCATGCCGTAGCCCTCCAGGACGCTGGTGAGCGCGAACACGTTCCGCACGTCGTCGTCGACGATCAGGACCTTGCGGCCCGACAGGACCGTGTCGAGGAAGTCCGTGGGCGGCTCCCGCAGCATCCCGTTCAGCGCCTGGTCGGACTTGCCGGGGCGCTCCCCGCCGAGCCGGCGCTGCTCCACCGGCAGCGCGCCCTCCGCGGCGGCCCCGCCGACGCCGCGGTTCCCGTGCGGGGCACCGGAGACCACCCCGGGGGCCGTCTCCGCGCCCGCGACGACCGCGTCGTCCGGCAGCGTCGAGCGGCGCCGGTCGTCGCGATCGCTGTACTGGGCGGGCAGGTAGAGCGTGAACACACTGCCGCGGCCCGGCTGGCTCTCGGCGTGGATCTCCCCGCCCAGCAGGCGCGCGATGTTCCGGCTGATCGACAGGCCGAGCCCGGTGCCGCCGTAGCGGCGGCTCGTGGTCCCGTCGGCCTGCTGGAACGGCTCGAAGATCTCCTGGAGCTTGTCGGCGCTCACCCCGATCCCGGTGTCGATCACCCGGAACGCGATCACGTCGGGGGTGTTCCACAGCGCGGGCAGCGTGAAGTCGATGTCGCCGGCCCGCTCGATCAGCAGCCGCACCTCGCCCTCGGCGGTGAACTTCACCGCGTTCGACAGCAGGTTCCGCAGCACCTGCTGCAGCCGCTGCTCGTCGGTGTTGAACGTGGCCGGGACGTCCGGCGCGACCTCCACCCCGAACTGCAGGCCCTTGTCGACCGACAGCGGGCGGAACGTGGCGTCCACGTAGTCGACCAGCGCCGACACCGAGAGCCGCTGCGGATGCGCCTCCATCTTCCCGGCCTCGACCTTCGCCAGGTCCAGGATGTCGTTGATCAGCTCCAGCAGGTCGGTGCCGGACTCGTGGATCGTCCGGGCGAACTCCACCTGCTTGTCGGTGAGGTTGCCGTCCTGGTTCTCCGACAGCAGCTTGGCCAGCACCAGCAGGCTGTTCAGCGGGGTGCGCAGCTCGTGCGACATGTTCGCCAGGAACTCCGACTTGTACCGCGAGGAGATCGCCAGCTGCTCGGCGCGCTCCTCCAGCGTCCGCCTGGCCTGCTCGATCTGGAAGTTCTGGATCTCGATCGCGCGGTTCTGCTGGGCCAGCAGCGCCGCCTTCTCCTCCAGCTCGGTGTTGGAGTGCCGCAGCTCGCCCTGCTGGCGCTGCAGCTCGTCCGAGCGCTCCTGCAGCTCCTGCGCGAGCCGCTGCGACTCGCCGAGCAGCGCCTCGGTGCGGGTGTTGGCCCGGATCGCGTTGAGCGTGACCCCGATCGTCTCGATCAACTGGCTGAAGAACGCCAGGTGGACGTCGGTGAACCGGCCGAACGAGGCGAGCTCGATCGCGCCGAGCACCTCGTCCTCGAACACGATCGGCAGCACGATGATGTTGACCGGGGACGCCTCGCCGAGACCCGACCCGATCTTGACGTAGTCGGCCGGGGCGTCGGCGATCAGCAGCGCACGGCGCTCCTGCGCCGCCTGCCCGACGAGGCCCTCGCCCAGCCCGAACCGGACGGGCCCCCCGCGGTGCCGCCGCGTCCCGTACCCGGCGATCAGCGCGAGGTCGGGCTCCTCGCCCGCGATCTCGGCCAGGTAGAACGCGCCGTACTGGGCGCTGGCGGTCGGCGTCAGCTCACGCATGATCAGGTCGGCGACCTGCTGGAGGTCGCGGTGACCCTGCATGAGCCCGCCGATCCGCGCCAGGTTGGTCTTGAGCCAGTCCTGCTCCTCGTTGGCGCGGGTCGTCTCGCGCAGCGTCGCGACCATCAGGTTCACGTTGTCGCTCAGCTCTGCGACCTCGCCGCGCGCCTCCACGGTGATCGTCCGGGTCAGGTCGCCGGTGGCGACCGCGCTCGCGACCTCCCCGATCGCGCGGACCTGGGTGGTCAGGTTGCCGGCCAGCTCGTTGACGCTCTCGGTGAGCCGCTTCCAGGTGCCCGAGACGCCCTCGACCTCGGCCTGGCCGCCGAGACGGCCCTCGATGCCGACCTCCCGCGCCACGCGGGTGACCTCGGACGCGAACGACGACAGCGTGTCCACCATCGTGTTCAGCGTGGTCTTCAGCTCCAGGATCTCGCCCTGGGCGTCCACGTCGATGCGCCGCGTCAGATCGCCGTGCGCGACCGCGGTCGCGACCTGCGCGATGTTGCGGACCTGGTAGGTCAGGTTGGACGCCATCCCGTTGACGTTGTCGGTCAGGTCCTTCCACATGCCGCCCGCGCCGGGCACCCGGGCCTGGCCGCCGAGCCGTCCCTCGGTGCCGACCTCGCGGGCGACGCGGCTGACCTCGTCGGCGAACGCCGACAGCGTGTCGACCATGGTGTTGAGCGTGGTCTTGAGCTGCAGGATCTCGCCCTGCGCGTCGACCTCGATCTTGCGGGTCAGGTCGCCCTGCGCCACCGCCGTGGTGACCTGCGCGATCCCGCGCACCTGGTTGGTGAGGTTGTTCGCCATCGAGTTGACGTTGTCGGTCAGGTCGAGCCAGACCCCGCCCGCGCCGGGCACGATCGCCTGGCCGCCGAGCCGCCCCTCGGTGCCGACCTCCCGCGCCACGCGGGTGACCTCGGACGCGAACGCCGACAGGGTGTCGACCATCGCGTTCACG
The DNA here is from genome assembly GCF_040639875.1 of Actinomadura sp. NPDC023710. NCBI lineage: Bacteria > Bacillati > Actinomycetota > Actinomycetes > Streptosporangiales > Thermomonosporaceae > Actinomadura > Actinomadura sp. NPDC023710. Next base: position 9,993 of record NZ_JBFAGB010000035.1, on the reverse strand, counting down.
GTGTCCTTGAGCTCCAGGATCTCGCCCTGCGCGTCGACCGTGATCTTCTTGCCGAGGTCGCCCTCGGCGACGGCCGTGGTGACCTGCGCGATGTTGCGCACCTGGTAGGTCAGGTTGGACGCCATGCCGTTGACGTTGTTGGTCAGGTCCTTCCACACGCCGCTCACGCCGGGCACCCGGGCCTGGCCGCCGAGCCGCCCCTCGGTGCCGACCTCCCGGGCGACCCGGGTGACCTCGTCGGCGAACGCCGACAGCGTGTCGACCATCGTGTTGACGGTGTTCTTGAGCTGCAGGATCTCGCCCTGCGCGTCGACCGTGATCTTCTTGCCGAGGTCGCCCTCGGCGACGGCGGTGGTGACCTGCGCGATGTTGCGGACCTGGTAGGTCAGGTTGTTCGCCATCGCGTTGACGTTGTCGGTCAGGTTCTTCCAGACGCCGCTGACGCCCGGCACGTTCGCCTGGCCGCCCAGCTGACCCTCCGTGCCGACCTCGCGGGCCACGCGGGTGACCTCGCCGGCGAACGCCGACAGCTGGTCGACCATCGTGTTCACGGTGAGCTTCAGCTCCTGCAGCTCCCCGGTCGCCTCCACCGTGACCTTGCGGGTCAGGTCGCCGCGGGCCACCGCCGTGGTGACCTCCGCGATGTCGCGGACCTGTGAGGTCAGCCGCGACGCCATCACGTTCACCGACGCGGTCACGTCCCGCCAGCGGCCGGTCATGCCGCGCGCCGGCGCCTGCCCGCCGAGCCGCCCCTCGGTGCCGACCTCGCGGGCGAACTGGGTGACCTCCCAGGTGAACTGGTCGAGCAGCTCGACCATGCCGTTGACCGACTTGGCCATGCGCAGCAGCTCCCCGCGCATCGGCCTGCCGCGTACCCGCAGCTCCACCCGCTGGCTCAGGTCCCCGGCGGCCACCGCCTCCACCACCTGGCTCATCCCGGTGGCGAGGTCGGTGAGCTTGTCGATGATCGCGTTGGCGTCCTCCACCGCGCCCGCCCAGGTGCCCCGCAGCGTCCCCGGCGTCAGGCGTCCCCGCAGCTGCCCCTCCCGGCCGATCTCCCTCCGGACACGGCTCAGGCCCGAGGCCAGCTCCATGCCGTTCTCCCGGATCTCCTCCAGGACGGCCGCGGCCTCCGCCACGGCGCCCTCGCCCGGCACGTCCAGCTCCGACCTCGCCTTGCCGTCCCGCACGGCGACCAGCGCCTTCAGGAGCGGTTCGAGGTCCGCGTCGCTGTAACGCGGGGTGGTGTCGCGGTACCCGCCGCTCGGGCGGGCACGTGACGCGGTACGCGGCATGCTCTTCATCCTCCTGGCCCGCGATTCGTCGGTTATCCGGATACCACGGACTCCTGGCTGCTCTGGGGGCCTCATCGGCCGCATCTGTACTCTACGTCGCCGCGCGGCGCCGGACTTTCCTCCGCGAGCTTCCGGCGTTCGGGCGGGTTCGGCCGCGCGTCCGCCCTCGTAGCCTTCGTGTTACGGTCTGTCGTGTTGTGGCGGGGTCGTGAAGGCCCAGGCCGGACGCATTCCCGGGCGGGTTCGCGGCTCTCGGTGCCGGGCGGCCGACCAGTCTGTCACGATAGCCAGGCCCGGGTAGAGAACGCTTCGAACGAGGGACGACAGTTGGATCGGCAGACGGCGACGGCCACCTTCCCGTCCGCCGCGGCGGCGGTGGCGGACGCGCGCCGATTCGTCCGCAAGGTGCTGGCCGACTGGGGCATGGACGAGGTGGCCGACGACGCCGTCCTCGCGACGAGCGAGCTCGCCACCAACGCGATCGCCTACGCCGGGACCTCGTTCGAGGTCTCCTGCCGCCTGGCGGGCGGCGACGTCGAGATCGAGGTCCGCGACCGCCACCCCACCCGGGGCATCGAGATGCCGGGCGTCACCGCCTCGAGCGGGCGCGGGCTCCCGTCGATCGCCCGCCTCGCCGAATCCTGGGGCGTCTCCTACGACCGCCGCACCAAGGGCGTCTGGTTCCGGCTGCCCCGGCCCGGCGCCACCGGCGCCGCGACGCCGGCCGACGGCGCGGCCGCCGAGGGCGCCTTCACCGCCGACACCGCCGCGCGGGACGAGTACGCCGTCCGCGAGCGCGGCGCCCGCGACGCGGCCGAGCCGGTGAGCGAGGGCGCCGCCGGTCAGGCCCGGGAGGACCGGCTGGCCGGCGGCGCGAGCGAGATGCCCGTGGCCGGCGACCGGCTCCTGCGCTCCCCGGCGGCCGTGGAGGCCATGGAGGACGGCGTCGTCACCGCCCGGGAGGTCCTCGGCGCCGAGGGCGCCGCCGTCCTGCTGACCGAGCGCGACGGGCGGCTGATCATGGGATCGGCCGCCGGGACGGCCGCCGAGATGCCGCTCGGCGAGCTTTCGGTCGCCTCCCTCACCCCCGACGCCCGCGCCGGCTCCGCCTGGGTCGCCGCGGACGCCTCCGACCCGACCGCTGCGGCGCTGCGGGCCTCCTCGCTGGCCGCCGCGCCGCTGGAGTCCCAGGGCCGCCTGACAGGCCTCATCGTGGCCGTCTCGTCCCTGCCCGGCCGCTTCGACGACTCCGACGGCGCCCGGCTCGGCCGGCTCGCCGACGAGATGTCGCTCTCCCTGGAGAAGGCCAGGGTGGGCGAGTTGGAACGATCCTGGCGCGGCTGGCTCAGCTTCGTCGCCGAGGCCAGCGACCTGCTCGCCGGCACCCTCGACCAGGAGCGCACGATGGCGCTGGTCGCCCAGCTCGTCGTGCCGCGCCTGGCCACCTGGTGCGCCGTCTACACCGTCACCGAGGCCGAGCCCGACCGGCTCGCCTACGTGTGGCACGCCGACGAGGACCGCTCCGACGGCCTGCGCGAGCTGCTCGAACACGCGGGCGCGGCCCCGCCCACCGACGCCTCCGGGACCTGGAACGGGCTCGCCACCGCGGCCGAGGAGGTCCGGGTCGCCGTCGGCGACACCGCGACCGACCAGGTCTACGCCTTCCCGCTGATCGCCCGCGGCCGGCGCATCGGCACCATCGTGATCGGCCGTCCGGCCGGCGACCGCTTCCCGCGCAGCGCGATCGAGCTGGCCGAGGAGCTGAGCCGCCGCGCCGCCCTCGCCGTCGACAACGCGCGCCTGTTCTCCGCCCAGACCGCCATGAGCAGCGCCCTGCAGCGCAGCCTGCTGCCGCCCGGCATCCCCGAGATCCCCGGCCTGGAGGTGGCGGTGGTCTACGAGCCCGCCGGGGAGGGCAGCGAGGTCGGCGGCGACTTCTACGACGTCTTCGAGAGCGGCCGCCTGCCCGGGGGCCCGGCCCCCGCGTCCCGCTGGCGGTTCGCCATCGGCGACGTGTGCGGCACCGGTCCCGAGGCCGCCGCCGTCACCGGCCTGGCCCGGCACGCGCTGCGCATCCTCGCCGCCGAGGACCTGTCCGTCCCGGCCGTTCTCGCCCGCCTCAACCGGCTCATCCTCGGCGAGGGCGAGCGCGGGCGGCTGCTCACCCTGCTGCACGGCGAGATCGCGGCCCGCCGGCGCCGCGACGGCGTGACGATCAAGCTGACGAGCGCGGGGCACCCGCCCCCGCTGGTGCTCGACCCGGAGGGCGGCGTTCGCGAGGCCGCCTCGCCCCAGCCGCTGCTGGGCGTCTTCGACGGTGTGGAGTTCCACATCGATACCGTGGAGCTGCGCCGCGGAGAGGTCCTGCTCTGCGTGACCGACGGCGTCACCGAGCGGCGCTCCGGCAACCGGCTCCTCGGCGACGGGCACGGACTGGAGCGGATTCTCGCCGACTGCACCGGACTGAGCGCCGGCGCTGTGGCGGCACGCATCCAGCGCGCGGTCCGCGACTTCGGCCCGGAGCCGTCGAACGACGACGTTGCCCTCATCGTTCTGCGGGCGTCATGATGGAGACCAACAATCGGTAAGGTGGGGTGGCGTGGGGCTTGCCTTGCACACGACACGACAGGACGGCCGTGCGACGATCGCCGCGCGCGGCTCGATAGACCTGCACTCCTCCGACGAGCTGCGCGCTCGGCTGACCGAGCTCGTGGACGCGGGCGAGCGGTCGGTCGTCGTCGACCTCGCGGCGGTCGACTTCTGTGACTCCTCCGGCCTGAACGTCCTCGTCCGCGCGTACAAGCACGCGCGTGCGCAGAACGCCACGCTCACCGTCACCGGGGCCTACGGCCGCGTCGAGAACGTGCTGCGCACGACCGGCCTCGACCGCTTCCTGATCGAGGGCCCGGCGGAGGAGGCATCGGCCGATGGGCGGTGAAGGGAAACGATGAAGAACGGCGAGCGGGCGGAGTGACCGACCCGATGACCGAGACCACGCTGCGCGCGGCACCCCAGACCGAGGCGGTCGAGTACGCGAGGCGACTCGCGGCCCGCACCATGCGCACCTGGGCGCTCATGGACCGTGAGGAGCTCGTCACCGCCATCGTGGCCGAGCTCGTCGCCAACGCCGTCCGGCACGCCGGGACGGCCCTGGAGCTGCGGCTGCTGCGCGGCGGCGGCCGGGTCCGCGTCGAGGTCCGCGACCGCGCGGCCCAGCTGCCCCGGCTGACCGTCCCCGGCCCCCTGGACGAGTCGCACCGCGGCCTGTTCATCGTCGACCGCTTCGCCGACTCCTGGGGCGCCGACCCGGTGACCGGCGGCAAGGTCGTCTGGGCCGAGGTCGACATCTGAGACGCGTCCCGTCTGGAACGCGCCTCCCGCGCGTGGTCCGACCGGCAGCGCGCCCACCGCACGTGGCGGGTGGGCGCGCACCGGTCAGGTCGGGCTGATCAGACGGACTTGCGGTACAGCTCCGCGACCATGAAGGCCAGGTCCAGCGACTGGCCCCGGTTGAGCCGCGGGTCGCAGGCCGTCTCGTAGCGCTGGTGCAGGTCGGCTTCGGCGAGCCCCTGGCCGCCGCCGACGCACTCGGTCACGTCGTCTCCGGTGAACTCGATGTGGATGCCGCCCGGGTGCGTGCCTAGGGCCCGGTGGACCTCGAAGAACCCGGCCACCTCGTCCAGCACGTCGTCCAGCCGCCGGGTCTTGTGCCCGCTCGGCGCCTCGAACGTGTTGCCGTGCATGGGGTCGCAGATCCACGCGACCGGGGCCCCGCTCTGGTGCACCTTCTCGATCAGCGGCGGCAGCGTGTCGCGGATGCGGTCGGCGCCCATGCGGGTGATGAAGGTGAGCCGGCCGGGCTCGCGCGCGGGGTTCAGCCGCTCCATCAGGGCCAGCGCGTCGTCGGCCGAGGTCGTGGGGCCGAGCTTCACCCCGATCGGGTTGCGGATGTGGCGCAGGAACTCGACGTGCGCGCCGTCCAGCTGCCGGGTCCGCTCACCGATCCACAGGAAGTGCGCGGAGACGTCGTAGGGCAGGCCGCTCAGGTGGTCGATGCGCGTCAGCGCGCGCTCGTACTCCAGCAGCAGCGCCTCGTGGCTGGAGTAGAACTCCACCCCGTGGAACTCGTCCGGGTTCGCCCCGCACGCCTTCATGAACGTCAGCGCCCGGTCGATCTCGCCCGCCAGCTGCTCGTAGCGGCGGCCGGCCGGGCTCTGCGCGACGAAGTCCTGGTTCCAGGCGTGCACCTGGCGCAGATCGGCGTAGCCGCCCTTGGTGAACGCCCGGCACAGGTTCAGCGTCACCGCCGAGCAGTGGTAGGCCTTGAGCAGGCGGTGAGGGTCGTTGCGCCGCGAGGCGGCGTCGAAGGCGAACCCGTTCACCGCGTCGCCCCGGTAGGCGGCCAGCTCCACGCCGCCGCGGGCCTCCACGGGCTTGGAGCGCGGCTTGGCGTACTGGCCCGCCATCCGGCCGATCTTCACGACGGGGACGCTCGCCGCGTAGGTGAGGACGACCGCCATCTGCAGCAGCGTCTTCAGCTTGTTCTTCACCGCGTCGGCGTTCGACCCTTCGAACGTCTCGGCGCAGTCGCCGCCCTGCAGGACGAACGCCTCACCGCGGGCGACGTCCGCGAGCTGCGCCTTCAACTGGTCGCATTCGCCGGCGAAGACGAGCGGTGGCTGGGCCGCCAGCTCGGCGGTCACGTCGCCCACCTCGTCCGGGTCGTCCCAGTCGGGCTGCTGGAGAGCGGGGAGGGCGCGCCACGCGTCGAGGTCCCCGATGACGGTGGAAGTACTCACCCTGAAAGGCTATGGCACGGCCCGCCCTGCGTGAACGGAAAGTCCCGCGCGGCGGGGCCTCGCGGGGCCCGAAAGCGTACGGGCGGCCCCGTTTCCGGGGCCGCCCGGTCGCCGTCCAAGCGGCGGGACCGCCGCGTCAGGCGCCCGCTCAGGCCGCCCGGGTCCCGGCGGTGGCCGGTTCCGGCGCGGTCCCGTTTCCGGGCCCGCCGACGAGCGCCCGGCGGCCGCTCAGGTCGGTCTCGCCGGCCAGCTGCCGCAGCCGCCGCAGCGAACGGTCGGTGATCTGCCGGACCCGGTTGTGGCTCAGCCCGTACCGGGCGCCGATCTGCGCGTACGACAGCGGTTGCCCGCTGTCCATCCCGAACCGGGCCCGCAGGATCGCGGACTCGCGCTCGGGAAGCCGGTTCAGCAGCCGCCCGAGACCCTCGATGTCGTCCAGCGCGAGGATCTCCGCCTCCGGCGTGACGGCGTCCGGGTCCTCCAGCAGGTCGCCCATGGGCGTCTCGCCGGCGTCGTCGACGGTCGCGTCCAGGCTCGCCGGATCCCGCCGCCAGCGCAGCAGCTCGTCGACGTGCTCGGCGTCGGCGCCGAGGGCGCCCGCGAGCTCCTCCCGGAGAGGTTCCCTGCCGAGCTCGCGGCTGAGCTGGCGCTCCGCACGCCGCAGCCGCGACAACTCCTCCTCGACGTGGACCGGGAGGCGGATCGTGCGGGCGGTATGGCTCAGCCCGCGGCCGATCGCCTGCCGGATCCACCAGGTGGCGTAGGTGGAGAACTTGAAGCCGCGGCGGTAGTCGAACTTCTCCACCGCGCGCATCAGCCCCAGGTTCCCCTCCTGGATGAGGTCGATAAGGGGCAACGAGTCGGTCGGGTACTTCCGGGCGATCGAGACGACCAGCCGCAGATTGGCCTCGACGAAGCGCTGCTTCGCGCGCAGCCCCGCCGCGGCCAGCTCCGCCAGCTCCTCGCGGGACGCCCCCTCGGGCACCTTCCCCTCGTCGAGCAGCTGTTCGGCGTACAGTCCCCCTTCGATCGCCTTGGCCAGATCGACCTCCTCCTGCGCGTCGAGCAGGGGAGTACGGCCGATCCGGTCGAGGTACGCCCCGACAAGATCCTTGTCGGGGACTTCGACCCTGTCGCCCTTGGTACGGGTTCCAGCCATCCTGACCCTTCTCCGGTGCGATCTCCCTAGGAGGACAACGCCAATTACCGCTCTGTGATTCCCGGGTGGGGAATACTGCGAGGCCGTAAGCCGCTCTACGTCGTGATACCCCGACTGAGGAGAAACCGACATGGCGACGGTCACACTGACCGCTGAGAACTTCGACGAGCTGGCTCAGGGCGACGGCATCGTGCTGGTCGACTTCTGGGCGGAGTGGTGCGGGCCGTGCAAGAGGTTCGCCCCCGTGTTCGAGCGGTCGGCGGACAAGCACGAGGACATCGTCTTCGGCAAGGTGGACACCGACGCCGAGGCCGAGCTGTCGGAGCGGTTCGGCATCAGGTCCATCCCGACGCTGATGGCGATCCGCGACGGGATGATCGTGTTCGCCGAGCCGGGCGCGCTGCCCGAGTCGGTGCTGGAGAACGTGATCGAGCAGGTCCGCGGCCTCGACATGGAGGACGTCCGCCGGCGCGCGAAGGCCTGACCTGCCGCCTGCCAGGTTGCGCGGACGAGGCGCCCGGCGGGCGCCGGGGAGGCGAGAGGGCAAAGAAGCGGACGGCGCCGCCCCTTCCCCCGCCGGCATGGTCGATGATGGACGGATGCTCGCCGATGTCGTCCGATACCTGGTGTGCCCCGTGTGCGGAGCCGACCTCGAACTGGCCGACCGCCGCCTGGTCTGCTCTGGGGGGCATGCTTTCGACATCGCGCGACAGGGGTACGCGAATCTTCTGCCGGGCAATGCCCGTCCGGGCACGGCCGACACACCGGAGATGGTCCGCGCGAGAGACGAGTTCCTGACGGCCGGCCACTTCGTGGCTCTCGCGGACCGGCTCGCCTGGAACGTTTCTCGTGCCGACCCCGCCTTCGTCATGGACGCGGGCGCCGGAACCGGGCACTACCTCAGCCGCATCCTCGACCGAGTGCCGGACGCCGCCGGCCTCGCCCTGGACATCTCCAAGCACGCCGCCCGGCGCGCCGCGAAGGCGCATCCGCGCTGCGGCGCCGTGGTCGCGGACCTCTGGCGCCCGTTCCCGCTGCGCGACGGCGCGGCCGACACCGTCGTCAACGTGTTCGCCCCGCGCAACGCGACCGAGTTCCACCGTGTACTGCGAGACGACGGTCTGCTGTTCACGGTGACTCCGTCGCCCCGGCACCTCGGGACGCTCGTGGAGCCCCTCGGCCTGCTCTCGATCGACAAGGCCAAGACCGAGCGCATGGACACCGCGCTCTCCGGCTACTTCAAGCTGGACTCGCGCCAGGAGCTCGAAACCGAGACCGTCCTGACGCACGGCGAGGTGATCACACTCGTCGGCATGGGGCCGAGCGCGCACCACGTTCCGCCGGAGCGTCTCAGGGAACGGCTGGAAAGGCTGCCCGAGCCGCTGTCCGCGCCGCTGTCGTTCGTCCTGTCCACGTACCGGCGGCTGGAATAGGCGCGTCCCCGGCCTGCGTGATCTCCAGCAGCACCTGGGGGGTCTCGCCTGGCTCCGTCACCTCTTCGACGCCCGGCACGGCAACCGTCTCGTAGAGGAACGACGCGGCGAGCGAGCGGGCCGAGGCGCACAGCAGGAGACGCTGGAGAGCCTGGCCCGCGCGAAGCCATTCGGCAGGGGAGTCCCCTCGCGTGGTCAGCACCGCCTGCTGCCCCGCCGAGTGAGCCGCCTGGGGGAGCCGACGAAGCGTCGCTCCTTCCAGCCTCGCCTCCCCGGCCAGCTCGTCGACCACGGGTGAAGGAGGACAGGCGCCCGCGGGCGGTGGACCGGCGCGGAAGGGCCGGAGCGTCGCAGCGTAGAGAAGCCGCTCCTCGCGGGTGATGCGGTGCCGTCCGGCCAGGCGCACCGACGCGAGGACGGATGGACGTCCGGGATCGGGGAGCAGCCGCACGACGGCCTCGTGACCGAGTTGCGCGGCCGCCAGGCGCAGGTTCACCAAAGCGGCGCCGCTGCTGAGATGGAGGCCGCGCCCCGCCGGGTCGTGCCTCGGCCGATACCTGTCCGGGTCCGCGTGCACCTCGATCAGGCCGGAGACGACCTTGAACCGCCAGGCGTGCACGTCATGGACCGTGGGCCCCATCGTCGCGGCGACCACGAGACGCTCCGCCGAAGCGCGGACGGCGGCGGGCACATTCACGGCGTTCCTCCAGACCTCGGGTGACAACCGACCCCTGGGAGCCCACCGCCCGCCCCGTGAGACGGTCCACCGCGGGGGGAGAGTGGTCAGGGCACGGTACCCCACTGTGACCCGAAGCACGTAGTGCGTGAAATGCGAGGTCAGCGCGCCTGAAGGTGTGCACGGGTGACAAGTGGCGGCGGGTATGCGGGCCCGCGATTTGACGGTCCCGGCGGGGCGTCTTAATGTCTTCCTCGCCCCAAGGGGACGCGGACGCCGAGAGGCGGCCAGCCCTGGGGAAGCAAGCCGCTGAAACTGGTTCGAGCATCGCTCGGACCGATGTAGGATGGCTTTACAGCCTTCAACGGGATGCAGGACGCCGCAAGGTGGCCGGCCCGCAGGGCGCCTCCCACGGAACGATCTTTCTGAGTCTTCGACTTGGTCGTGTCGTCGCGTGGGGGACTGGATCACCTTCGACTCGTCAAAAAGATCTTCGCAGATCGGCTTGACACCGGAGATGGATCTGGTAAGTTAGCAGGGTTGCCCCGGAGCCGGGGACCGCGGGAGCGGGGTCCGGCGCGGTGGGTGTCCGTTTCTTGAGAACTCAACAGCGTGTTAAAAGCCAGTGCCT
>NZ_JBFAGB010000034.1:0-109273 GCF_040639875.1 Actinomadura sp. NPDC023710 | reverse complement strand
ACCGGACCACATCCCCCAGCATCGCCCCGACCAGCACCGACGACTGCCACACCGGCAGCGACCGCACCCGGTCGAAGACCCCCTGGTCGATGTCCTGGTTCAGCACGATCCCGGTGTACGCCGTCGTCAGGGCCACCGCCATGACCATGACGCCGGGCAGGAAGAAGTGCAGGTAGCGGCCGGGCGACCCGGCGATCGCCCCGCCCACCAGGTAGGTGAACGAGAGCGTGAAGATGACCGGGAGCATGAGGGCGTCCGCGAGCTGGTTCGGTGAGTGCTTGATCTTCAGCAGCGCGCGCCACCCGAACGTCATCGACGCCGAGAGCGCGCCGGCCCTCGGCGGCCGCTCGCCGCGCGCCGCCAGCGGCTCCCGCGCACGCGTCATCGGCTGGGACGTCGTCATCTCGCCCACCTCCTCACTTCGCCGTCTGCGTGTCGTCGTCCTTGGCCTCGTCCTTCTCCGCTCGCCCGTCGTCGGCGACCGGGTGACCGGTCAGGGCGAGGAAGACGTCGTCCAAGCTCGACTGGGCCATCGAGAAGTCGTCGAGGGCGATCCCCGCGTCGCCCAGTGCCGTGACCGCCCGTGCCGCTTGCCGGGCGTCGGCGATCCGCACCGACAGCCTGTGCGGATCGGTGTCCGCGCCGGGCTCCGCGCTCAGCATGCGGGAGAGCATCTCCTCCGCCTGCGCGCGCTGGCCGGGATCCTGGAGCCGCAGCTTCAGCGCGCCCGTGCCGACCTGGGACTTCAGCTTCCCGGGCGCGTCCTCGGCGATGACCTTGCCGTGGTCCAGGACCGCGACCCGGTCGGAGAGCCGGTCGGCCTCGTCGAGGTACTGCGTCGTGAGCAGCACGGTCGTTCCCCCGGCGACCAGGGTGCGGATGATGTCCCACACCTGGTTGCGGGCCCGCGGGTCGAGGCCCGTGGTCGGCTCGTCCAGGAAGAGCAGGTCCGGGGTGATGATGATGCTGGCGGCGATGTCGATCCGGCGCCGCTCGCCGCCGGAGCAGGTCTTCACCGGGCGGTCCGCCACCTCCGACAGCTCGAAGGCGTCGACCAGGTCGTCGGCCCGCCGCCGCGCCGCGGCCCCCCGATGCCCGAGCAGCCGCCCCACCATCGCGAGGTTCTCCCTCCCGGTGAGGTCCTCGTCGATCGAGGTGGACTGCCCCGTGACGCTCACGCGCGACCGCACCGCGTCGGCCTCCCGCACCACATCGTGGCCGAGCACTCTGGCCGTGCCCTCCGTCGGGCGCAGCAGCGTCGTCAGGATCCGGAGGAACGTGGTCTTGCCGGCGCCGTTCGGCCCCAGCAGGCTGTGAACGATGCCGGTGGGGACGGCCAGATCGACGCCGTTCACCGCCCGGGTCTCGCCGAAGGTCCTGACCAGCCCGGACGTCTCGACGGCCAGGGTCGAATTCGATCCCACGGTTGTGCCTCCCGTCGCCACCAGAAGATCAAGCTCATCCTAAAGTAGCAGCTTATATAAGTCAACGTCTAAGAAGTTCGGCGGGCGGCGTGCCGTCCGGCCGGCATGCCCGCCCGGCTCCCCTGTCCGGGACCTCCCCGCCGCGCGGCGGGCGGCGGGAGATGTCGATGATCACTCTCTTGCTAACTTGAAAAAACCATAGTAGTGTCCGTTTTCATGGCTCATCTCGCTTGGTTCGGGGAATCGTGATGCGACCACGCCACATTCTTTTCGCCGTCACCGGCGGGACCGGTCATATCCGCCCGACCTTCGGCGTCCTCGACGAACTCTCCGCCCGGGGATACGAAATCAGTTTCGTGACTTCCGGCGACTATTTCGACGACCTCGCGGAGGTCGGGGCCCGGCAGATCCGCCACCGATCGATATTCGAGGACGGTGTCGACCTGCCGGAGATGGTCGAGCAGGAGGACGCCGAGGCGCTGACGGTGAGCGCGTTCATCAACGAGAACCTCGCGATGCTCAGGGCGGCGGAGAGCGCTCTGGACGAGAACCCGCCGGACCTGGTCGTCTACGACATCTTCCCCTTGATCGCCGGACGCCTGCTGGCCGCCAGGTGGCAGCGGCCCGCCGTGTGCATCAACGGAGGCTTCGCGTCGAACGAGCACTATTCGGTGTGGGAGGCGCTGAGCGCGGTGCACGGGCACCGGCCGATAGTCGAGACCGGGACCTTCCAGCGGATGATCTCCGAGCTTCTCCCGGAGTATGGCATCGACCGGTCCCCGACGGAGTTCTGGAACGCGATCGAGGACCTCAACGTCATCTTCCTGCCGCGATCATTCCAGGTGGAAAGCGACACCTTCGACGACCGTTTCGTGTTCGTCGGGCCGAGCTTCTCGCAAGGGCGGCTCCAGCCGGGATGGCGCCCACCCGACGAGGACCGCGACGTGCTTCTCGTTTCCCTGGGATCGACGTTCAACGGGCATCCGGAATTCTTCCGCAGCTGCGCGCAGGCATTCGCGGGCACGCGCTGGCATGTCGTCATAGTGACGGGGAACGGCACCGACCCGAAAGCACTCGAGCCGTTGCCGCCCAACGTCGAGGCTCACCAGTACATCTCGTTCATGGAGGTCCTCCGCCACGCGAAGGCGTTCATCCTCCAGGGCACTCTCGGCGCCACCATGGAGGCCGTCCACTGGGGCTGCCCGATGCTCTACTTCACCGAGTACGCGGTCGAGGCCAGGCCGTTCGCGGAGCGGTCCGTCGAACTCGGCCTGGGCCATGTGCTCCGGCCCGAGCAGGTCGAGGGGGGAGGCCTCGTTGCGGCGGTGGAGAACCTGGTCGCCGACGGCGCCGTCCACCGGCGGATCTCCCGGATGCGCACGGAGGCCCGCGACGCCGGCGGCGCCGCCAGGGCGGCGGAAGTGATCGATTCGTACGCGCGGCGGGTCGTGTCCCGGCCGGGCGGCGCGTTCGGCGCCGTCCGCTGACAGGGCGATGGTCGCCTCGTTGAAGAAGGCCATGGCGGGGAAGGGCGGGTAACCGATGGCGGTCGTGGTCACCGGCGGTTGCGGCTTCATCGGCAGCCACCTCGTGGAACGCCTCGCGCGCCAGGGCGAGGACGTCATCGTCTACGATCCCGCGGCGCCGCCGCCCGACCTGGACTGCGGTGGGACCGCCGTCCGCCACGTCAGGGCCGACATCCGCGACGAGCGGGCGCTGGCCGGCGCCATCGGCCCGGACGTGCACACCGTCTACCACCTCTGCGCGCTGGTCGGGGTCGACCAGTACCTCGACGACCCGCTCGAAGTGATCGACGTCGCGGTCTCCGGCACCCGCAACGTGCTGCGCGCGGCGTCCGCCGCCGGCGTGAAGGTCGTGGTCTCCAGCACCAGCGAGATCTACGGCAAGAACCCCGACGTCCCCTGGTCGGAGGACGCGGACCGGGTGCTGGGCAGCGTCACCGCCGACCGGTGGTCCTACTCCGCGAGCAAGGCCGTCGCCGAGCACATGGTCGTCGCCTACGCCCGCCATCGGGGCCTGCGCGCCTCGGTCGTGCGCTACTTCAACGTCTACGGGCCGCGGCAGCGCCCGGCGTACGTGATCAGCAAGACCGTTCACCGGGTGCTGCGCGGGCTGCCCCCGCTGCTCTACGACGACGGCACCCAGACGCGCTGCTTCACCTTCGTCGAGGACGCGGTGGACGCCACGTTGCGGGTGGGCGCCGGTGAGATCGCCGACGGCCAGTGCTTCAACGTCGGAAGCGACCGGGAGACCTCCGTGGGCGACGCGGTCCGGCTGGTCACCCGGCTGGCCGGGGCGGAGTTCGCCCCGATCCGCGTGAGCACGGACTCGGCGCTGGGCAGTGCTTACGAGGACATTCCCCGGCGCGTCCCGGATGTCGGGAAGGCCAGGGAACTGCTCGGCTGGCGCAGCCGTACCCCGCTGCAAGCCGGACTCGCCAGGACGATCGCGTGGGCGAAGCGGAGCCCGTGGTGGCTGGACGCCGTCGCGGGCGCGTCCGAGCGGTCGCTGGTACCCACAGGCGTCACGACGGCCGCGGACGGCCGGAAAGTGAGGGGACATGACATCGGGTGAGACGGCGGCGACGGCCGCCGGCACCGGCGCCCTGCCCGCCCCGGCCGCCTACATGTGCGGCCTGACCTGGGATGGCGCCCGTTTGTGGCATTCGGACCAGGACGCGGAGAAGATCTTCGCGATCGACCCGGCGACCGGCGGGGTGAGCAGGACGCTCGCCTGCGACAGGGTGCGGGCGGACCTGGCCTACGACGGCGCCCGCCTGTGCCAGGTCGGCGGCCGCCCGAAGCGGATCGTCCTGATCGATCCCGACGACGGCCGGATCACCGGGGAGAAGGAGGTGCTCCCCGCGAGCGGCCGGCTGACCGGGATCGAGCTCGGGCCGGAGGGCATGTACATGTGCCTGCGCGGTCCGACCGTGGTGCAGCTCCGGGACTACGACACGATGACCGTTCTGCGGGAGTTCCCGGCGGAGGGCGAGTCGCCCTCCGGGCTCACCTACGCCGACGGCGTCGTCGTCTACGGCGACTTCGACGACGCCGTGCTCCGTGCGATGGATCCGAGGACCGGGGAGCACCTGGGGGCCCTGCCCGTCCCGGGCCGCCCCACCGGGCTGACGTGGGACGGCCGTCGCCTCTGGTACTGCGACTTCCCCGCGCGCGCCATCCGCCCTCTGGAACTGTCGGCGGTCCTCTCCGCCTGAGCGAGGTCCCGTCGCGCGGGGACCTCCTACTTGCTCTTCTTCCGGCCCACCACTTCGTTGATCCAGATCGGCACGAACGGAGACGTGCAGTTCGGGGGAGTGGGGTAGTCCTTGAGCACCTCAAGGCGCTCGCCGATCTCGATCGCGCGGGCGCGGTGCTCCTCGTGTTTGATCCCGATGTTGCCCAGGCAGTCGTTCATCGCCCACTGCAGGCGCTCCGGCGCGGCCTTCATCTCCGCCTCGATGATGTCGAGCAGCTTGTCGAGGTCGAGGCCGTCGGGCTTGCGCATCACGCGCTCGGTGGTCAGCGCCCAGCCGGCGCCGGCGATCGCCGGATCCGCGTCGTCGAGCCACGCCAGGCGCAGTTCTTCGGAGTGGGGGCTCTTCTTCACCACGTAGTTCACGAGCCAGTTCTGCACCTTGGGGGTGCGCGCCCCGCGCAGCATGGCGTCCAGTTCGTCGCGCTCGAACGCCTTCGGGCGGCAGATCAGCGTCGCCAGCAGCCTCGCCGAACTGTCATCGGTCTTCCACAGCTCGCGCGCGAGGTCCTGCTGCGTCTTCAGCCGTTTCGCGAGCGCCCGCAGCTTGCTGAGGTTCACGCCGTGGTCGTCACCGCGCTTCTCGTTCACCTCGCGTGCCTTGGGGTCCTCCAGTTCGGCCAGCTCGGCCATCACCTCGGCCACCGCCGTCTCGGCCATCTCAGCCTCCTGTGCCTCGCATTACGAGGGTCTGAGAATATAGGCTTAGTTGACAATTGTCGCAATATCGAGCTTAACATGAGGCGCGTTTCCATTCAACTCTCCCGGTCTTCGCCGGGAGGGCTTTCGCCTTGTTTATGCGAACCAGTGGCTATGCTGCGGATGGCGGCGTATCGGCCGATCTCGTCCTGTATTCGAGGGCGCCGAGATCGTCGAAGCCGACCGTCCTCCCTGGCCGCCACGCCGCCGGACAGGGCGAACCCGGCACGTCGGCGGGTTCATTATCGTAGAGTCCGATGTCGAATTGACCCTTGCCGCCGACGGACTCGAAGGGGCCAGTGATGAGCGACGACGAGCCGGAGATCCCGCCGATGTGGCCGGTGGGGACGAGCCAGGAGTACATCGACGCGCGGATAGAACTGGCGAAGGCCGAAAGGCTGCTGCGCGACCGGGTCGAGGAGGTCGCGGCGGCGCGGCGCCGGATGCCCGGGGGCGCGGTGCTCGGTGACTACACCCTCACCGAGGGCCCGGCGGACCTGGAGAAGGACGAGCCGACCGGGTCGGTCTCCCTCCGCGACCTGTTCGGCGACCACGAGACCCTGGTCGTCTACCACCTCATGTACCACCCCGACGACCAGGCGGCCTGCCCGATGTGCTCGATGTGGGTGGACGGCTTCAACGGGGTCGCCGCGCACCTGGCGCAGCACACCGCCTTCGCGGTGATCGGCAAGGCGCCACTGCCGATGCTGCGCGCCTGGGCGCGGCGAAGGGGGTGGGACGAGGTGCGCATCCTGTCCAGTCACGGCACGGCCTTCAACGCCGACATGCACGCCGAGCGCCCGGACGGAGCGCAGCGGCCCATGATCAGCGTCCTGGCCCGCGAGGACGGGCGGGTACGCCACTTCTACACGCTGCCGGCCGACTTCCTCGACGGCGCCCAGCGCGGCATCGACCTGCTCTCCCCGGTCTGGAACGTGCTCGACCTGCTGCCCGGCGGCCGCGGCGACTGGTACGCCGGAAACGCGTACGCCGGGCGCGACTGAGGCCCCGGCCGTCCGCAGGGCGATCCGACACGCGCCACCCCGGGTCAGTTCGGTATATATTTTTATAGTACCGAGCTGACACGGGGGTCACGATGACGACGCAACCCGCGGCCGCCGCCGGCGCCTTCCCCGTTCCGCGCGCGTGCCCGTTCAGCCTGCCTCCGGAGTACGAGCGCCTGCGAACGGGCGGGCGCGCGGTCCGCGCCCGCATGGCCGGGGGGAACTCGGCGTGGCTGGTCGCGCGGCACGAGGACGCGCGGAAGGTCCTCAGCGATCCGAGGATGAGCGTCGATCGCCGTCGCGAGGGGTTCCCCCGGTTCGCCCCCGTCACCGAGGAGGAGCGGCAGGCGTCCTTCCGCGCCTTCCGGCCGCCGATGAACTGGATGGACCCGCCCGAGCACACGGCCGCCCGGCGGTCCGTCCGCGCCGAGTTCTCACCCGGGCGGACGGAGGCGCTGCGCCCGCGCGTCCAGGAGATCGTCGACCGGCGGCTGGACCTGATGGCGGACGCCCCGCGCCCGGTCGACCTGGTGCGCGAACTCGCGGCCCCGGTGCCGTCACTGGTGATCTGCGAGCTCCTCGGCGTGCCCTACTCCGTGCACGGCCACTTCGAGGAGCGCACCGGGCGGATGTTCAGCCACGCCACCCCGGCCGCGGAGCGCACCCGGGCGGCGCACGAGATCCGGTCCCTGCTGGCCGAACTGGTGGCCGACAAGGAGCGCGAGCCTCCCGACGACCTCCTCGGCCGCCTCATCGTCCGGGGGCGGCGGGAGGGCGCGGCCGATCGCGAGGCGGTCGTGAGCATGGCGTTCGTGCTGCTCGTCGCCGGGCACTCCACCACCGCCGACATGATCGCGCTCGGCGTCCTGACCCTGCTCGAACATCCGGACCAGCTCGCGTCGATGGTCGCCGACCCCGCCAGGACGCCGCTCGCCGTCGACGAGCTGCTGCGGTACCTGACGGTCGTCAACGCCTCGACCGCGCGGACGGCGCTGGCGGACGTCGAGGTGGGCGGCGTCACGGTGCGCGCGGGGGAGGGCGTGGTCGTGCTGGGCCCGGCCGCCAACCGCGACCCGGAGGTGTTCGAGCGCCCGGACGAGTTCGACGTCGGGCGCGGCGGCGGGCGGCACCTGGCGTTCGGCGTCGGCCGGCACCGGTGCCTCGGGCACCGCCTCGCGAGGATGGAGTTGCAGATCGTGTTCGACGCCCTCTTCCGCCGCTTCCCGGGCCTGCGGCTGGCGGTCCCGTTCGGCGCGCTGTCGTTCAAGGAGAAGGCGAACATCTACGGGGTGCGCGAGCTCCCGGTCACCTGGTGAGGCGCCACCGCCTCCGCACTGCCCGGATATTGAACGGGGGAAGATCATAGTTTAAGTTCATATAGTAACGTCCGTATGCCGCGATACCCGAACCGAGGTGCCGTCCGGTTCCGTCGCGGCGAGGGTGCGGGGAAGAAGGGATCTTCCGGATATGCGTGTGATGTTCTGTTCTCACCCAGGTCTTGGCCACTTCTTCCCGCTCGTTCACCTCGCCTGGGCGTTCCGCACGGCGGGCCATGAGGTGATCGCCACGATCGCGGGGCCCACCGAGGGCGCGGCGGGCTCCGGGGTGGAGATCGTCGACGCCGCGCCCGGTTTCAGCATGGAGGCCGTCAACGAGCGGCTGGCCCGCGAGTACCCGGAGTTCGTCCAGACGGTCGCGACCAAGCCGGCGATCAACCTCGACGAGTGGGGCCCCGGGTTCGCCGCGATCAACCGGCCCCTGATCGACGGGCTCGTGGCGTTGGCCGACGACTGGGGCCCGGACCTGGTGGTGTACGACCAGGGGACCACCGCCGGCCTGTTCGCGGCGGCGCGCGCCGGGGCGCCCGCCGTCCAGCGGAACGTGAGCGCCTGGCGCACCCGGGGCATGCACGAGGCGGCCGCGGCCCACCTGCCCGACGTCTGCGAGCGGTACGGCGTGTCCATCTCCAAGCCGGCCGTCACCATCGAGGAGTTCCCGCCCAGCATGCTCGCGGGCGAGCAGCCGGAGGGCTGGTTCATGCGCTGGCTGCCGCACAGCGGGGGATCGGTCATCGGAGACAGGCTGCCGCGGCCCCCCGAGCGGCCGCGCATCGCGGTGAGCATGGGCACGGTCGAGCTGCAGATGCTGGGCACCGGGACCATGCGCACGATCATCGACGCGGCCGCCGACGTCGACGCCGAGTTCGTGCTGGCGCTCGGCGGAGTCGACATCGGCTCGCTCGGCCCGCTGCCGGCCAACGTCAGCTCCGTCGGCTGGATCCCGCTGCACTTCCTGCTGGGCACGTGCACCGCCATCGTCCACCACGGCGGCGGGGGGACCGCCCTGACCGCGATCGACGCCGGCATTCCGCAACTGATCACACCCGACCCCAGGGACCTGTTCCAGCACACGACGCTGGAGGCGGTGCGCAAGCGGGGCATCGGGTTCGTGAGCGAACGCGAGGACGTCGACGCCGGACTGCTCACCCGGCTCATGACCGACGAGGGCGTACGCGCCGCCACAGCGGAGGTCCAGCGGGAGATGGCGACGCTGCCCACGCCCGCCGCCACCGTCCAGCGCCTCGTCGAGCACCTGTTCTGAGGCCCCGGGGGCCCTGCGGGGCGACCCCCTGCCCCCGCGCCCGGTCGCGGGGGCGGGGGAGGGGGCAGGTCCGTCAGGCTTCGGCGGCCGTGTCCGCGGGTACCGTTTCCGGCTCCGGCCGCGGCTCCTCCCGGCCCGCGGCTTCCAGGTCCGCGCGCAGATCGGACGGCAGCAGCGGCTCGTCGAGAAGCCTCTGGTACCGCTCGACCAGGGACGTCCGGCCCGGACCGGCGTTCAGCCACGCGCCCACCAGCCGCGGGCCTTCGATGTAGGTCACCGAGTAGGCGCGCCAGAGCGGGTCGGTGAGGAACCTCGTCATCCGCCGGGCATGGTCGGGAGGCACCAGGAGCCAGCGTTCCAGGTACGCGGTGACCTGGTCCGGGTCGGCCCCGCGGTCGTGGAGCATGATGGCCGCGTCCTGGCGCGCGGGCATCAGCAGCCGGATCAGCCGCAGGACCTCCTCCACCAGCTCGCCCTCGACCCGCACTCCCGCGTCGGCCAGGATGTCGGCGGTCCAGCGGCCCCAGCCCGGACCCGGCACCGCCGCGTCGGCCATCTCGGCGGTGCCCTCGGCCATGACGCACTGCGGGGTGTTGACCAGCGAGATCAGGTGCTCGCCGTGGCCGGCTCCGTCGACGAGGCCGGCCTCCTTGCGGCAGTGCTCGGTGTGGTGCCCGGGATAGGACTCATGGATCGCCAGCAGCGGCAGGGCGGCGATGGTGCGGCCCGCCTCCGCGTTGAGCTCCACCCTGGAGCGGAACCCGCCGAGGTAGCGGTTGTAGGCGTTCCAGGGCTTGTCGCGCACCACCACGTACTCGACGCTCTCCTGCTCCGGCAGGTCGAACACCGTGCGGGTCATGGCCCGCAGTTCGCCGGACACCGCCTGCACGGCGCGCGCCAGCCGGTCCGGGGGGACGGCGTTGCGCTCGTAGAACGCCGCGGTCCGGGCACGCAGGTCCCCGGAGCCCGGCAGGAGCGCGCCGATCGCGTCGTGGATCTCCGCGTAGCGGTCGGGCTCGCCGAGTTCGATGTCGACCTCGAAGTACGTCCGGACCTCGTCCCCGAACGGGATCTCCTCCCCGGCCATCCGGCGGGCCGCGCAGTTCAGCGCGGCGAGCTGCGCGGACAGGAACCGGCGCCGCGGCTCGGCCAGCCCGCTGTCGGGGAGCGCGGCCAGCAGCCGGGCCGACCGGGCGGCCAGCCCGGAGGCGTCGGGCCGCGGCTCGGCGTCCACCCGGCGGGCCAGCTCCGGGTCGCCGTACCAGGAGTCGACGAACCCGTCGGCGAGCCGGCCGAACCGCAGCCCGAGGCTGAGGTACTCGGTCACCACCTCTTCATGCACCAGCGCTCCCTGGATCGCCACCGGGTGGTCCGCCGCCGTCACCCCGCAGGGTCGTCCGGCGGGTCGAGCCAGACGCCGGCGAGGTCGTACGCATGGCCGAGCGCGGGCATCGGGATCGCGCCCCGCACCCGCGGGCCGCGCAGGCGCGGGACCGCCGGCCGCTGGAACAGGATCGGCACGACCGCGGCGTCCTCCAGCACCGTCCGCTCGGCCAGGTTCCACGCCGCGGTCGACCGCGCCGGCTCCTCGATCGTGGTGAGCGCCCGCTCGATCAGGCGGTCGACCTCCGGGCGCCGGTAGCGGCCGTGGTTCGCGGAGTTGCGGGAGTCGCTCGACTGGAACAGCGGCTGCAGGAAGACCCGGCCGTTGTTCGGGTGCCAGTCCGGCGACCACGACGCGGCCGCGACGTCCCACGCTCCCTCCGCCGCGCGCCCCGGATCACCGAGGAGGGCGTCCCGGGCGTCGTGGCCGAGCGCCACCAGCCGGACGGTGACGCCCGCCTTCTCCAGGTCGGCCGCGTACGAGCGCGCGACCGCCGCGTCCAGGTCGGTGTCGAGATGGACCGCGGTGAGCGCCAGACCGCTCCCGTGGCCCGCCTCGGCGAGCAGCGCCCGGCACTTCCGCGCGTCTCCCCGGCCCCCCGGGGTCGCGTAGAGGTCGAGCTCCTGGTGCGCGTCGTTGCCCGGCGGCACGACGGAACCGGCGATCCGCACCAGCGCACCGCCGCCGGACCGCCGGTGGAGGTCGGCGATCGCCGCCTTGTCGATCGCGTACGAGAGCGCCCGGCGCACCCTGGCATCGGCCAGCGCGCCGCCCGCGGTGGGACTCTGGACGTTGAAGACGAGGTAAGGGTCGAGGGCGAGGCCGAGGCCGTCGCCCGGATCGGCCGGCTCGGCGTCGTGCGGCTCGGCGACCCGCACCCCCCACGGCAGGTCGGCCGCGCCCGACGCGACCCGCGCGGCGACGTGTTCGGGCGCCGCGTCCTCGACCGTGACCTCGACGCCGTCGAGGTACCGGTGCCGGAGCGGATCGGACTCCTGCCGCCAGGCGGGATTGGGTTCGAGCCGCAGTTGGCGGCCCGGCACGAGATGGACGGGACGGTACGGCCCGTTGCTCCGGAGGTTGCGGTGCAGTTCCGGGCTGCCGGGCAGGAACGCGTCGTACTCGACCGGGGCGGGCGACGCGCACGGCAGCGCCATGATGGCGGCGAAGTCGATGGCCGGCCGGATGAGCTCGATGACCAGCGACTCGTCGTCCAGGACGAGGACGCCGGGGATGTCGTGGGAGTTCTGGAAGGCGGCCAGTTCCTCGGCGGCCGGGTCGTCGCGGCGGATCGCCGCGGCGTAGTCCTCGCAGTACTGCGCCATGCCCCTGATCGTGCTGGTGAAGTAGGGCAGGGCGGCGGGCCTCGTGAGCGGGTTCGCCAGCCGCTTCAGCCCGCGCACGACGTCGTGCGCCGTGACCTCCCGCGCGGGCGCGGTGTCCCAGAACACGCCGCGGCGCAGGTGCACCACGTAGTTGGTGTGCCGCGCGCCCATTCCGGTGTTGTAGGTGGACGGGACGTCGGTCGCGAGGTCGGGCGCCGGGGCGACGGCCCGCCAGTCGCGCAGGTCCGGTGCGGGGGCGTAGCCGAACAGCTGCCGGGCGAACAGCCTGATGAGCTGGTCGGCGGGCGCCTGGTGGGAGGCCGACGGGTCGAGGTGGTGGACGGGGGCCGGGCCGTGGAGGCGGAGCGTCCCACCGGGCCGCGGCAGGTCCTCGCTCCACAGAACGGCCTGGGGGCGGTCGGAGACGGTCATGACATCTCCTCGCCGAGGCGGGCCATGATGCCGATCGCCCGGTCGATCTCTTCGCGGGTGTTGAACAGGTGGGTGCAGACCCGCGCCGCGTAGTGCTGGTGCGGCGAGCCCGGGACGTCGAACTCGGTCCACCGGATCCAGATGCGGTGCTCCCGCTCCAGGCGGTCGGTGAACGCGGTGAACTTCTTGATGTTCCAGGCGGCCTCGGGGTCGCGGAACGGGTTGAAGGCGATGAGGGGGGACTTCAGCAGCGGGTCCTCACCGGGCGAGAAGATCGACTCCTTGCCGAAGGCCTCCACGAGGCGCCGCCGGGCGTGGTCGCCGAGCTCCATCGCGCGCCTCTCGATGCGGTCCCGGCCGATCTCGTCCCAGATCTCGCAGGCCCGCGCCAGCGCGGCGCCCCTGGCGATGCTCGCGCTGCCGGCGCTCTGCACGTACAGGGCGGTGTCGTCGCTCTCGACCGACGTCCTCGTCCGCGGCGGGGGACTGCCGATCATCGGATACCAGGTGGAGATCACCGGCCAGAACGTCGGCAGCGGCAGCGGGTTGTACTCGGGGAAGACCTTGTTGCGCAGGTAGAGGATGCCGGTTCCCAGCGGCCCGCACTGGAACTTCGATCCCGAGCACGCGATGAAGTCGGCGCCGAGCGCCCGCATGTCCAGGTTCACGAGTCCGGGCAGCAGCGCGCCGTCGATCACGGTGGTCAGGCCGTGCCGCTGCGCCAGTTCGCACAGCCTGCGCATCGGCATCATCGTGCCGGTGAACAGCGTGATCCCGGCGAACGCGAGCACCTTGGTGCGGGGGGTGATGGCCGCCTCGAAGAGGTCGACGATCTCGTCGGCCGTGACGTCGTAGCCGGTCGGCATGGTCAGTGTCTTGATCGTCAGGCCGTACCGGTTCCGGACGAGGTTGAAGTTGGAGAGCACCGAGTAGCACTCGTGGCTCGTGGTGACCACCTCGTCGCCCTCGTGCAGGTCGAGCCCCTGGATGATGCGGGCGACGCCCTCGGTGGCGTTGTGGCAGATCACGATCTCGTCCTGGTCGACGCCGAACGCCCTGCCGATGGCGGCGCGGTGCTCGTAGTAGCCGGACGGCTTGTAGACGTCGGCCAGCCCGCCGGTCCACTCGCGGGTCACCCGGTCGATCGTGTCGAGCACCTCGTAGGGCATCGCGCCGACGGTGCCGGTGTTGAGGTGGGTCGTGGTCGGATCCAGGGCGAACAGTTCGCGGATGCTCTCCCATGGCGCGTCGCGGAGCCGCCGCGGTGATCCGCCGTTCGCCGGCCCGGCCGGGTCCGGGACGCTGCGCTCGTCGGGCTTCACGGACTGTGTCACGAGTGACCCCCTCCACGTACGGATGACCAGTCTCCTCACAATACAATATGTTTTTGAAGTTACTTGGCCAATGGACCCCGGATGAGGGCATTCCGCGCGCCGACGCCGGTACCGTGCGCCGCGCCCCGCCGTACGGGCGATGACCTTGACGGATGGGGAGTCGCGCGAGGTCGGGGTGGGCCGTGGAGGGAGACCCTGGCCCGCTGGAGGAGGATCGCGAGAGACTCCAGTCAGGTCTGATGTGCCTATGGTGCTTTAAGAAACGATGGTAATCTCCGGCGTGGGACGGGCGGGTCGCCGACGGCGGCCGCGGGGCCCGGCGGCGTGCAGGGAAGGTGATCGGTGTGGAACCTCGTTACGGTGGAACACTCCGCTACTTCGGACCTGGCGGAATGGACCACGTCGATCCCGCGTGCGCCTATTACGCCTTTTCGCATCAGATCATCAGGCTGTTCGCGCGGCAGTTGTTCGGCTACCCGACGGCCGTGGACGAGACCGCCCTGACCCCGGTCCCCGATGTCGCCGCGGAGTCTCCGACGGTCGCCAACGGCGGGATGAGCCCGGACGGGCTCGTGTACCGGATCCGGCTGCGCCCGGGCGTCATGTGGGACACCGACCCGCCGCGCGAGGTGACGGCGGAGGACTTCGTGCGCGGCTTCAAGCGGATGTGCAATCCGGTGGCCGGCGCCGGGGCGATCGCCTACTACACGAGCACCATCAAGGGGATGGCCGAGTTCGCCGAGGGCTACCGGCGGGAGTTCGCCGGACGGGCCCCGTCGGCCGCCGGCCTGGCCGGTTACCAGAACGCGCACGAGATCTCCGGGCTGCGGGCCGACGGCGACCGCACCCTGGTCGTCGAGCTCGTGCGGCCCGCCAACGACCTGCTGAACCTCCTGTCGATGATGTTCGCGTCCGCGGCGCCGCGCGAGTACGACGCGTTCGTCCCGGACAGTGCCGAGTTCATCGCCAATATCCGTTCCAACGGCCCGTACCGCCTCACCGGCTACGAGAACGGCCGTTACCTGACGATGGAGCGGAACCCGGTGTGGCGGCAGGACACCGATCCTCTGCGCCACCAGTACGTCGACGGCCTGGACGTGCGGATGGCGCGCGTCGACGACGACCGGGTCCGGGAGGCGATCCGGAGCGGGGAGGCGGATCTCTCCTGGGGCGCGCCGGTCATCAGCGAGGACCGCCGTCCCCCGGACGCGGACCGGCATCTCGGCTACGCGATGAACCCCTACCTGGTGTTCAACCTGAAGACCCCGAACGAGGGCGGGGCGCTGCGCGACGTCAGGGTGCGCAGAGCCGTCGCGTACGCCGTCGACAAGGCCTCCATGGTCAGGCTGCTCGACGACATGGACCTGGGGACGGTGACCCAGACCGCGCACACGGCGATCCCTCCGGGCAACTTCGGGCACCGCGAGTACGACCGCTATCCGACGCCGGGGGACCACGGCGATCCGGCGAAGGCGCGGGCACTGCTCGCCGAGGCCGGGCACCCCGACGGGTTCACCCTCAGGGTCCTGTACCGTGCCGACGCGCCCCACGCCGACATCGCGCGGTACTACGCCGCCGACCTGGAGAAGGCGGGGTTCACGGTCGAACTGCGGCTGATCAGCCAGCCCGACGAGTACTACCGGTTCCTGCAGAACCCGGCCATGGCCGAGGCCGGCGAGTGGGACATCACGGCGGCGGCGTGGACGCCCGACTGGTTCGGCAACAACGGCCGCGCCTACGTCCAGCCGATGTTCCAGTCCAACTTCGCCGCCGGCACCAGCAACTACGGCGGGTACCGCAACCCGGAGGTGGACCGCCTCATCGAGGAGGCCCTGTCCGAACCGGATCCGGCGCGGGCGGAGGAACTGTGGCACCGGATCGACCGGCAGGTCATCGAGGACGTCGCGATCGTGCCCGTCCTGGCCTGCGAGCCGACCATCCCCCACATGACCAGCGCCCGCGTGCGCAACGGCCTGCCGCTGCCCCAGGTGGACCGCTGGCTCGACGCGGCCTGCATCTGGCTCGACCCGCCCGACTGACGCCGCGGGCGGCGGTCAGCGCGGCACGCCCTCGGCGATCGACATGACCGAGGCGGTGGGCAGGACGCGCGCCAGCCGCAGGCCGGCGGCCTCGAACAGCGGGTGCAGTTCCGCCTCGGTGCGCTCCTGCCCGGTGCGCGCCGCGAGCATCATGAAGTCCATCGGCTTGCTCTGGTGGGCCGCGTTGCCGGCCGGGATGATCGCGTCGACGGCGAGGACCCGCCCGTCCGGCTTCATCGCCCGCCGGCAGTTGCGCAGGATCGCCACGCACTTCTCGTCGTCCCAGTTGTGCAGGATGCGCTTGATCAGGTACACGTCCCCCGGGGGGACGGAGGCGAAGAAGTCCCCGTCGGTGATCTGCCAGCGGCCGGCGATGTCGTCGCCGCCCAGCAGGTGGTGGCCGAGCACGTGCTCCTCCTGGTCGAGGAGGACGCCGTGCAGCCCGGGGTTCCTCCGCAGCACGGCACGGAGGAATCCGCCCTTGCCTCCGCCGACGTCGACGACCGTGCCGGACGACGGGAACGCATAGCTCCCGGCGACGAGGGCGTTCTCGGCCTCGGAGACCGTGGCCATGCCGTCGTAGAAGAGCGCCTCGATGTCGGCGTTCTCCGCGAAGTAGCCGCCGATCGTCGTGCCGAAGAGCTGCTCGAACGTCGTCGCCTCGTCCCGGGCGACGGTCGCGGCCTCGTGGGTGACGGTCCAGAACATCCGGTCGGTGAACATCAGGATCCCCGCGCGGGCGGACATCGGCGCGTCGGCGCGCAGCGCGTCGCCCCTGGCGGTCAGCCGGAACCGTCCCGGCCCGTCCTCGTGGACCACGCCCCGTGCCGCGAGCAGCCGCAGGATCCGGTACAGCGCACCCTGCCCCGTCCCGGTGGCGGCGGCGAGCTCGGCCGTCGTGCGCGGGCCATCGGCC
The DNA here is from genome assembly GCF_040639875.1 of Actinomadura sp. NPDC023710. Taxonomy (NCBI): domain Bacteria; kingdom Bacillati; phylum Actinomycetota; class Actinomycetes; order Streptosporangiales; family Thermomonosporaceae; genus Actinomadura; species Actinomadura sp. NPDC023710. Next base: position 92,839 of record NZ_JBFAGB010000034.1, on the reverse strand, counting down.
AGGTGGTCGGCCACGCCGAGTTCGGCCGCCGCGCGCAGCGCGGCCGAGTAGGCGAAGGCCATCGCCTCCTCGAAGAGGAAGAGCGCGGACTGCTGCGCGTCCATGGGCCCCTGCTCCCTCCCGGCGGCAGCCCGCCGTGGTCCGACCCGGCCAGAGAGTTACTCTATGAATATAAAGTATCTGGGGTCACAAGCAACGGTGAGCGGCCCTCGCCTCGATCCATCGTGAAGGACGCCCGATGAGCTACGGAGCGGCGCACGCCGAACTCTACGATCCCGTGTTCCGCAGCCGCGGGAAGGATTTCGAGGCGGAGGCCGAGGGGCTGAACCGCCTGGTCCGGTCCAGATCCCCGAAAGCGCGCTCGCTGCTCGACGTCGCGTGCGGCACGGGCGCCCACCTGGAGAACCTCGCCAGGTACTTCGACCACGTCGAAGGGATCGACCACTCGCCCGCCATGCGGGACGTCGCACGCGGGCGCCTGCCCGGCGTCGCGGTGCACTCCGGCGACATGCGGGACTTCGAGCTCCACCGGACCTTCGACGTGGTCATCTGCATGGGCAGCGGGCTCGCCGAGGCGGAGTCGCCCGAGCAGATGGCCGACTCGGTCGCCAGGATGTCGGCGCACGTCGCTCCGGGCGGGGTCCTCATCGTCGAACCGTGGTACTTCCCCGACAACTTCCTCGACGGGCATGCCGCGGGGCACCTGTTCCGGGAGAACGGCCAGGTGATCTCGCGGATGACGCATTCGGCGAGGCACGGGGACACGAGCCGCGTGGAGATCAGGTTCGTGATCGTGGACTCGTCCGGGTTCCGGGAGTTCACCGAGGTGATCGTCAAGTACCTGCTTCCCCGGGAACGGTACGAGGCCGCCTTCGAGCGGGCCGGCTGCACCGTCGAGTTCGTGCCCGGTTTCTCGCTGGCCGACGGTCGCCCGAACAGCCCCGGGCTCCTCGTCGGCGTCCGCGCCGGCGGCGCCGACCGAACCGAAGTTGCTTGACTTTAATATAGTTCGCGCTCGATGCTAACGCCATGCGGAGCGCAGCGGCCCACCGAATCGCCCTTGTCAATGTCGCCAACCACGGCAGCGTGCTCCCCACCCTTCCGGTGGTGTCGGAGCTGGTCCGGCGCGGGCACGACGTCGGTTACGTGACGTCGCCGGAGTACGCCGGACTGGTCGAGCGGACGGGCGCGAAGGTGGTCCCGTACGCATCGGGGGCCGCGGGTGCGGCCGAGGCGTTCGCGGACGACGACCCGGCCCGGCCGCACCTGCTGTACCTCGCCGAGAACGAGGCGATCCTGCGGGCGGCGCATGCGCACTACGCCGAGGACGCGCCGGACCTGGTGCTGTACGGAGAAGTGCCGATCATCGCCGGCCAGGTGCTGGCGGCCGCCTGGAAGCGCCCCGCCTGCCGGATCAATCCGGGCTTCGCCTCCAACCACGCGTACTCCTACTCGCGGGAGATGATCGAGGAGACCGGCGGCGTCGACGAGCGCACGCAGGGCGTCGTCGACGCGAGGCTGGGCGCCCTGCTCGCCGAGTACGGCCTGCGGGACCGGGCCGGGGAGTTCGCCGACCGCGTCGAGGACCTCAACCTGGTCTTCGTCCCCCGCGAGTTCCAGATCGCGGCGGACACCTTCGACGAGCGGTTCGCGTTCGTCGGGCGCTCGGCCGCGCATGAGGAGCGGCCTGGCACGTGGCGGCCCCCGGAAGACGGCTCGCCGGTGGTGCTGATCTCGCTGGGGACGACCTTCAACGACCATCCCGACTTCTACCGGCAGTGCGCGGAGGCGTTCGAGAGCACGCCCTGGCACGTGGTGATGGCCCTGGGGGACCGGGTCGGAGCGGGCGATCTCGGCCCCCTGCCCCCGAACGTCGAGGCGCACCGGTGGGTCTCCCTCCCCGCCGTGCTCGAACACGCGCGCCTGCTCGTCACCCACGGCGGCATCGGTGCCGTGATGGACGCCCTGGTCGTGGGCCGGCCCATGGTCGTCGTGCCGTTCACGTTCGACGTCAAGCCGATGGCCCGGCGGGTGGGCGAGCTCGGGCTGGGGACGGTGATCCCCGCGGCGGAGTTCACCGGCGTGCGGCTGCGCGAGGCGGTGGAGGAACTGGCGGATGACCGGGCCACGCTGGAACGGGTGCGCCGCATGCGCGAGCACACGGCCCGGGCCGGCGGCGCGGCCCGCGCCGCCGACGTGATCGAGGGCTATCTCGCACGGAGACGTTGACCGGGTCGAAGACCGCGCCGTAACTTTAAAAAACGATACTAAACGGTCGGGCATCGTCCCAACGAGAGGGAGTCCGCGATGATTCCGCTGTTCAAGGTCGCGATGGCGCCGGACGCGCTCGGCCGGATCTCCGAGGTGCTCGACAGCGGCCGCCTGGAGCACGGGCCCAAGATGGTCGAGTTCGAGAAGGCCCTGGCGCTGCGCCTCGGCAACCCGCGGGTCCTCGCGGTCAACTGCGGCACCTCCGGTCTCCACCTCGCGCTCAGCATGGTGGCCGATCCCGATCGCTTCCCCGCGACGGCCCAGCCCTCCGGTGACGCCGGCGGTCCGGGCGAGGTGCTGAGCACGCCGCTGACCTTCGAGGCCACGAACTGGCCGATCCTCGCCCACGGGCTGCGCGTGCGCTGGGTCGACGTCGATCCGGCCACGCTGACGATCGACCTCGACGACCTCGCCGCGAAGATCTCGCCGGCCACCCGCGCGATCGTCGTCGTCCACTGGCTGGGCTATCCGGTGGACCTGAACCGGCTGCGCGAGATCGTCGACCGGGCCGAGGAGGCCTACGGATTCCGTCCCGTGGTGATCGAGGACTGCGCGCAGGCGTGGGGCGCGACCTACCGGGGGGCGCCGCTGGGCAACCACGGGAACATCTGCGTGTACAGCTTCGGCGCCATCAAGATCCTCACATGCGGAAGCGGCGGGCTGATCGTGCTCCCCGACGAGGACCTGCACCGGCGGGCCCGGCTGCGCCGCTGGCTCGGTATCGAGCGGCAGGCCGACCGGGTGCACGGCGACTACGACGTCGCCGAGTGGGGCTACCGCTTCCCGATGAACGACATCTCCGCGGCGATAGGACTGTCCAATCTGGAGATCGTCGACGGCCTGCTCGCCCGGACGCGGAAGAACGCCGCCTTCTACGACAAGGAGCTGTCGGGGATCGCGGGCGTCGAGCACACCGAGCGGGCGGACGACCGGGAGCCCTCGTTCTGGGCGTACCCGCTGAAGGTGGCGGACCGCACGTCCTTCATGCGGAAGATGGCCGACGCCGGGATCATGACGAGCATGATCTCCCGGCGCAACGACGCCCACAGCTGCGTCGCCGTCGCGCGGGAAGGGCTGCCGGGTCTGGACGGCGTGCACGACCGCGTGGTCTACGTGCCCGTCGGCTGGTGGCTGTCCGAGGAGGAGCGCGGCCACATCGCGGACACCATCAGGTCGGGCTGGTGACCTCCGCGGCGGCGGCCGGGCCGGGCGGGACGCCTAGCCTCCCGCCAGCGGCGGGATGATCTCGACGCGGCTGCCGGGCGCGAGCGCGACGTCGCCCGGCGGCGTCGCGCGGGGCACCTGCTCGCCGTCCACGAGGAACAGGTGGTAGGGGAGCAGGTCGCCGGCCGGGGAGTAGAGCCGGTAGCCGGCCTCCGGGTGCGAGCTCACGAACGTCTCCAGGAGCTCGCGCAGGTTGGCCGCGGGCAGCTCCGAGCGCACCTTGCCGGAGGTCACGTTGTGCCAGCTGCCGGGGACGATGAGGTGGGGCATGGGGGCATCCTCACGGGTCGCGGACGCATCGGAAACCACTGGCGAAGCAGGCCCAGCCGGTGGGGTCGCCGTGCAGGCGCTCGCTGGTCCGGGCCTGGAAACGCAGGTTCATCCAGGAGCCGCCGCGGATGACGCGGAAGCGGTCCATCACGGTCAGCAGCGACTCGTCGCAGTCGGGCGACGGGCCGTAGAGGCGGCTCGGCGAGGCCGTCCACTCGTAGACGTTGCCCGCCATGTCCGACACCCCGTACGGGCTGTCGCCGTGCGGGCTGAAACTGCCGACCGGGGTGGTCAGCGGGATCGGGCCCTGGTCGCTCTGGAGCTCCTTCCACCACGCGCGCCACTCGGTGGCGGTGCGGGTGGCGTCGCCCAGCCGCAGCTCGGTGGTGTTGGTCAGCTCGCGGGACCACTCGTCGCCCCACGGCCACAGCCGGTACTCGGGGCCGCGCGCGGCCAGCTCCCACTCCGCCTCCGTCGGCAGCCGCCCGCCCGCCCACGCGGCGAAGGCCTCGGCGTCCTCGACCGCGATGTGGACGGCGGGATGGTCGTCCGGCGGGACGTAGCCGGTGTCCTGCCCGCCCGGACGGCGCCAGGACGCGCCGGGAGTCCCCTGCCAGTAGTCGGCGCCGTAGACCAGGCTCCAGCCGCGGCGTTCGGCGACCGTCCGGTACCCGGTGGCCTCCGCGAAGGCCGCGTACCGGCCGGAGGTGACCGGATAGCGGTCGATCACGAACGGCGCGACCTCCACGAGCGTCTGCGGGGTCTCGTCGCGGAACCAGGGCGTGGGGAAGGGCTGGTCCTGTTCCGCCAGCCAGTCGAGCACCCACTCCGGCGATCCGAGCCGGAACGCCGCCCCTTCGATGAGGACCGAGTCCTCGGCCTCCACGCCGCCGCGCGTCGCCGTCTCGTGGTCTGCCACAGCGCCATCCTGTAGATGATGGTTCTCATCGAACAGAAACTATATAAATATATAGCATTCGGGTGCCGTTCGCGCCACGGCTCACCGCCCGATCCCGCGGTAGCCGAAACCGAGGTCGCGCAGCCGCCGGATCGTCTCCGCCCGGTAGTGCATGCGCCCGTCGAAGATCAGGCACGGCATCGCGACCTGCCGCCGCAGCCGTTCCAGGTCGATGTGGCGGAACTGCCGGTGCCCGGCGAGGAAGGCGACGGAGTCGGCGCCCCGCACCGCCTGTTCGAGGTCGCCGACGGGGGAGCCGCCCACCTCCGACCGGATCCGCTCCTTGTCGGCGAGGGGATCGAAGACCCGTACCTCCGCGCCTGCCGCCTGGAGGGCCTGGACCACGCCCTTGACGGGGGTGTTGCGCAGGTCGCCGGTGTCGTTCTTGAAGGCGGCGCCGAGAACGGCGATCCGCGCCGACGCCAGGTCCTTGCCCAGCTTGGCGAGGCCGTCCCTGATGACCTCGTAGGCGTACTCGGGCATGGCGTCGTTGACGTGCCGCGCCGTCTCCACCGTCCGCAGCCGGACGCCGCGGTCGCGGGCCGTGCGCCAGGTCATCCACGGGTCCTTGGTCAGGCACGGCCCGCCGACGCCCGCGCCGGGCCGCAGGATGTTGACGCGCCCGTCCCCCTTGGGCAGCGAGTTCGCCGCGGCGATGACCTCCATCACGTCGACCTCGAACAGCGCGCAGAACCGGGCCAGTTCGTTGGCCATCGCGACGTTCGCGTCGATCCACCAGTTGTTGGCCAGCTTGACGATCTCGGCGATGTCGGCCGTGGGCACGATCCGGACGGGTACGTCCAGCGCCGCCTTCCAGAACCGGGCCGCCGCCGCCGTGCTGCCGGGGCCGCACCCGCCGACGATGACCGTCAGCTCGCGCACCTGGGCCAGCGCGTCCCCCTCGGCCAGCCGTTCCGGGCAGTAGGCGAGGCCGAAGTCCCGCCCCTCGACCAGGCCGCCGCTCTCCAGCAGCGGAACGACCAGCGTGCGCGTGGTCCCCGGGGCGACGGTGCTCTTCAGGATGACCAGCTGGCCGGCGCGCAGCCGGGGTGCGAGCTGCCGGCACACCTCCTCCAGTTGCGCGGTCAGCAGGGCGCCGTTCCCGTCGACGGGCGTGCCGACCGTGATGAGCACGACGTCGGCCTCGCGCAGGGCGTCGTAGTCGGTGGTGCACGCCAGCCGCGCGCTCGCGACCAGCGGGGCCAGCGCCTCGGCCAGGCCGGGCTCGGGGATCGCGCAGCGGCCCGCCCGCAGCCCGGCGATCATCGATGCGTCGCTGTCGATGCCGACGACGCTCATGCCGCGCTCGGCCAGCGCCACCCCGATGCACGAGCCGATGTAGCCGAACCCCAGGATCGCGATCCGCGGGCTGGGAGAATCTGACAAGAATTCCATGGTCGCCTTCCTCGTCGTTCTCCGCGCCTGCGGCGGTGGCCGGGTCGGGCGTGCGCGCGGCCGCCGGACGCCGCCGATCGGCTTGGCGCCGTCGGGCCTAGTTGCAATATATTACTGAAGTGATGATGGCCTGGGCTGGCCTGCGAGTCCACCGGTCCGCAGCGGGCCCTGCTGCTCGTCCTCGGGGATCTTCCGGACATGGTCATTGGAGTCGTCCGATCACTTGCTATATGATAGTTAAGTGAGTGACCTCGCGCTCGTGACCTCCGGAACGGGAGATGGTGACCGAGGAACGCCCTGCCGGCGTCGACCTGTCCTCGCTGGCGCAGCGCCATGTCGACCAGTGGGCCCCCGCGGGCGGGCGCGGCCCGTCGATCGCCCGGCTGGCCCGTACCGCCGTCCGGCTGGACGAGGACTACTGCCGGGCCGTGGCGGCGTACTACGACCGCGCGCCCAGGCGCGGCGGCGACGCGGGGCTGCGCCGGCGCTACGACCGGTTGAAGCGCCAGAACCTGCGGCAGTTCCGGTCGATCGTCGAGGCCGGCATCGAGATCGCCCCGTGGCTCGGAGAGGGGCAGCCGTACAAGGGATCGCGGCACCTGCGCGAGAGCGTGCACCGGACCGGACGGCTCCACGTCTACCTGACCAGCTCGGGCCACGGGCCCTCGCCGGCCGCCGGGGACCATCCGCTGTCCGGGCCGTCGGGCGTCGTGGTCGACGGCGTGGAGTTCTGCCACAACGACCTGTTCCGGGCCGTGCACGACATCTTCGGGCACGTGATGCTCGGCAACGGCTTCGGCCCGAAGGGGGAGTTCCTCGCGGCCTTCTGCCACATGCACACGTACTCGCGGGACGTGCATCCGATCCTGTTCACCGAGCAGATCGGCCAGATCTGCTGGTTCTTCTACGGCCCGCACCTCCTGGACGGCGCGGGCGGGCTGCCGGGGCCCGGGGACCCCGGCTACCTGCCGCCGGCCCGCCGTCCGTACCCGGAGCAGAAGGTCTTCGCGTTCCCGGTGCGATTCCTCGACGCGTTCACGAGCCTGTTCCAGCCCGAGAGGAGTCCGGATGACTGACGTGATGCCGCAAGGAGGGGGATCTCCGGTACGGCTCGCGGACCAGGCGTTCCTTCCCAGATCCATCAGGGACGACTTCCCGATCCTGGCGACCGCGCAAGGCGGCGAGCCGCTCGTCTACCTCGACAACGCCGCGACGGCGCAGAAGCCGCAGGCGGTCCTGGACGCCCTCGTCGACTACTACTCCACGGCGAACAGCAACGTGGGCCGCGGGTACTACCGGCTGAGCATGGCCTCCACCGACCGCTACGAGGAGGCGCGCGAGACCGTGCGGCAGGCGCTCGGCGCCGAGCACGCCGACGAGATCGTGTTCACCCGGGGCACCACGGACGCCGTGAACCTGATCGCGGACGGCCTGGGCGCCCGGCTGGTCGGCGAAGGGGACCAGGTCGTCGTCACCGGCATGGAGCACAACTCCAACCTGCTGCCGTGGCGGCGGCTCTGCGAGCGGGCGGGCGCGGAGCTGGTGGTCGCCCCCGTCGACGAGCGGGGCGCCGTCGACGCCGCGGCCTTCGCCGCCGTCCTCGGCCCCCGCGTCCGGATCGCCGCCGTCGCCCACGTGTCCAACGTGCTGGGCACCGTCAACCCGGTGCGCGAGATGATCGCCGAGGCGCACCGGCGCGGTGTCCCGGTCGTCGTGGACGGCGCCCAGGCGGTGCCGCACGCGCCGGTGGACGTGCGCGAGCTCGACGCCGACCTCTACTGCTTCTCGGGGCACAAGGCCTACGGCCCGATGGGCACCGGGGTGCTGTACGGCAAGCGGGACCTGCTCGCGGAGCTGCCGCCCTACCAGGTCGGCGGGGGGACGGTGAAGGGGGTGAGCCACACCGAGCCCGTCCGCTACGTTCCCGTACCCGCCAGGTTCGAGGCGGGCACCCCGAACGTCGCGGGGGCCGTCGGCCTGGCCGCCGCGCTGCGGTACGTCCGCGACCTCGGCTGGGACGCCGTGCGGCGGCATGACGAGGCGCTGGTGCGGCACGCGGTCGAGTCGCTGCGGCGGATCGACGGCGTGCGGGTCGTCGGCGACCCCGCCGCAGCGCCCAGCGGGATCGTGTCCTTCGTCGTCGACGGCATCCACCCCTACGACGTCGGCGGGCATCTGGACCGCCACGGCGTGGCCGTGCGCAGCGGCGTGCACTGCGCCAGCACCTTCCTGGACGAGATGGGCCTGCTCGGGACCGTGCGGATGTCGTTCGCCGTCTACAACACCGCCGACGAGATCGACGTCGTGGCCGACGCCCTGCGCTCGGTGCGGCCGGGCTCGTGGACCACCGACCACCCGACGACGCGTTTCCTGTGACATGCGCTTCGACACAAGGCTGGTCCACCTCGGCCAGGAATCCGACGGCGTCACCGGAGACGTGGTGCCGCCCGTCCATGTCGCGGCGACGTTCGAGCGGCGGGTGCAGGACCCGTTGCGCTACTTCTACTCGCGCGGCGAGAACCCGACGCGCGAGGCCCTCGAACGCTGCCTGGCGGGGCTGGAGGACGCGCGCTTCGCGCTCGCCTTCAGCTCCGGGCAGGCGGCGGGGACGACGGCGCTGTCCCTGCTCCGCGCCGGCCGCAGGCTGATCGCCTCGGACGACGTGTACGGCGGCACCCGGTCGCTGTTCGCGCTCCTCGGCCGGTACGGGGTCACCGTGGACCACGTCGACCTCACCGACGCGGGCGCGCTCGACGCCGCGCTCGGCGACGACGTGGACATGATCTGGGTGGAGGCGCCGACCAACCCGCTGCTGAAGGTCGCCGACCTCTCGGTGGTGTGCGAGCGGGCCAGGCGGGCCGGCGCCCGCGTCGTGGTGGACAACACCCTCGCCGGCCCGGCGCTGCAGCAGCCGCTGCGGTTCGGCGCCGACATCACCCTGTACAGCACCACCAAGTCGATCGCCGGCCACTCCGACGTCATCGGCGGCGCCCTGGTCTACGACGACGAGGACCTGCACCGCGAGCTGGCGTCCCACCGCACCACCACGGGGGGCGTGCCCGGCGGCCTCGACTGCTTCCTGGTGCATCGCGGGCTCAAGACGCTCTCGTTGCGCGTGGCGCGGCAGGTCGGCAATGCGGAGGCGATCGCCGCCGCGCTGCGCGGGTGCGAGCGGGTGGGCGCCGTCCACTATCCGGGGCTGCCCGAGCATCCGCAGCACGAGGTGGCGGCCCGGCAGATGTCGGCGCCCGGGTCGATCCTGAGCTTCGAGTACCTCGGCGATCCGGAGAAGCTCCTGGACCGGGTGCGGCTGTACGCGTGCGCGGTCAGCCTCGGCGGCGTGCGCTCGCTCATCGAGTGCCCCGCCATGATGACCCACGCCTCCGTCCCTCGCGAGGTCCGGGGGCGGCTGGGCATCTCGGACGACCTCATTCGGGTATCGGCGGGCATCGAGGACCCGGCCGACCTGGTGCGGGACCTGATGGACGCGCTCTGAACTGCGGAGGGATGGACACATGAACGACCTATCTGGGGGCCGTCGGTCCGGAGGCGAGGGACCCCTGCGGCTGGACGGCGGGACCGCGACCGAACTGCAGCGCGCCGGTATGAGCGTCGACGGGCCGTGGTGGACCAACCGGGCCATGAACTCCGAGGCCGACCGCACGCGGTTGCGGGGGATCCACCAGGGCTACCTGGGCGCCGGAGCGCAGGTGATCACCGCCAACACCTTCCGGTGCAACCTGCGGGCGCTCAGCCGTCTGGGCCTCTTCGACGCCGGCCTGGCGTGGATGGTGCACGCCGCCGTCGGCGTGGCCCAGTCGGCGGTGCGCGCCGGCGAGGAGGGGCGGGCGGACGGACGGGGGGACGCGGACCGCACGCTGATCGCGGGCTCGGTGGGGCCCGTCGAGGACTGCTACCGGCCCGACCTGGTTCCGCCCGACGACGAACTGCGGGCCGAGCACCGCTGGCTGGTGACGGAACTGATGCGGGTGGGCGTGGACCTCGTCGTGATCGAGACGATGAACTCCGAGCGCGAGGCGCGCATCGCGCTGGAAGAGGCGCTGCGGGCGGGCGCCCGCGCCTGGGTCGGCTTCGTGTGCGACGCCGACGCCCGGCTGCTGTCGGGGGAGAAGCTGACCGAGGCGGCCGGCGCCGTCGAACGGGAGGGCGCCGAGGCCGTGCTCGTCAACTGCACCGCTCCCGCCGACAGCGAGACGGCGCTGCGGGCGCTGCGGGACGCCTGCTCGGGCCCCATCGGCGCCTATCCCAACATCGAGGACCGCAACGGCATCCCCCGTTCGGCGCACGTCGACCGGCACGTCCCCGCCGCGCTGGGGCCCGACGAGTTCGCCGATCTGATCGCCCGCTGGGACGCGGAGTTCTCCCTCGACGTGGTCGGCGGCTGCTGCGGCACGACACCGGACCATCTGGCCGCCGCCCACGAGCGGCTGCTCCGGAGCGGGCGATGAGGGTCCGCGGCGTCCCCCGCCGAGCGCGGATCGGCTCATGAGGATCCTCGTGACCGGCGGCGCCGGATTCGTCGGGTCCCACTACGTGCGCAGGCTCCTCGACCCGGAGCGGGCCGGAGGCGGCGCGCACCAGGTCACCGTTCTGGACAAGCTCACCTACGCCGGCAACCTGGCCAACCTCGACCCGGTGCGCCGCGCGCACGGCTTCGCCTTCGTCCACGGGGACGTCGCGGACGCCGCGGTGGTCGACGAACTCGTCGCCGGCCACGACGCGATCGTCCACTTCGCCGCGGAATCGCACGTCGACCGGTCGATCCGGTGCGCGCAGGACTTCGTCGTCACCAACGTCCTCGGCACGCAGACGCTGCTGGAGGCGGCGCGCCGCCACGGCACCGCCCCGTTCGTGCACGTGTCGACCGACGAGGTGTACGGGCCGATCGGGACGGGGCGGTGGAGCGAGCGGGACCCGCTGGCGCCCAGCAACCCGTACGCGGCGTCCAAGGCCGCGGCCGACCTCATCGTGCTCGCCTGCCACAGGACCTTCGGGATGGACGTCCGGATCACCCGGGGCTCCAACACCTACGGCCCGTACCAGTTCCCCGAGAAGATCGTCCCGCTGTTCGTCACCGAGCTGCTCGACGGGGGGAAGGTGCCGCTGTACGGCGACGGGCTGCACGTCCGCGAGTGGCTCCACGTCGACGACCACTGCCGCGCCGTGCACCTGGCGCTGACCAGGGGCCGGGCGGGCGAGGTCTACAACATCGGCGGCGTTCCGCTGACCAACCGCGAGCTGACCGGCCGGCTGCTCGCCCAGTGCGGCGCGGGCTGGGACACGGTGTCGTACGTGGAGGACCGCAAGGGGCACGACCGCCGGTACGCGATGGACTGCACGAAGACCGCGACCGAGCTCGGGTTCCGGCCGCGCCGGGACCTCGTGGCCGGCCTCGCGGAGACCGTCGCCTGGTACCGGGACAACCGCGAGTGGTGGGAGCCGCTCACGTTGCACGTGTCGCGGGACGTGGAGGTGAACTCGTGACGGCTGCGAACATCGACCCGGCCGCCGTCAAGCAGGGGCAGCGGGCCTCCTGGGACGCCCTCAGTTCGAACTGGGAGGGGGCGCAGGAGAGGTTCGAGCTGGGAGCGGCCGCGGTGACGGAGCGGCTGCTCGACCTCGGCGGCGTGCGGGCGGGCCACACGGTCCTCGACGTCGGGACCGGCCACGGGGAGCCCGCCCTGACGGCGGCCCGGCGGGTGGGGCCCACCGGGCGGGTGACCGGCGTGGACATCTCCCCGGCGATGCTCGACCTGGCCAGGCGCCGGGCCGAGGGCACGCCCAACGTCGAGTTCGCCGAGGCCGACGTGGAGTCCATCGACCTGCCGGCGGCCTCGTTCGACGTCGTGCTCAGCCGCTGGGGGCTGATGTTCGCGGTGGACCGGGTCGCCGCCTTCCGCGGACTCGCCCGGCTCCTGGTCCCGGGCGGCGTGCTCGCCGCGGCGGTCTGGAGCGAGGCGCCCAGCGCGCCGACGATCTCGCTGGGCTTCCGGGTGCTGAGCGAGCGGCTCGAACTGCCGCCCCCGCCGCCGGGCATGCCGGGCCCGTTCAGCATGGCCGACCCGGAGCGGCTCGCCGCCGAGGTCACCGCGGCGGGGTTCACCGACGTGTCGGTGACCGAGTTCGTCGTGCGGTTCCCGTTCGACTCCGTCGAGCAGTGCGTCGCGTTCACCAAGGCCGTGACGCCGCCGATGCTGCTGCGGAAGGTCGCGGAGCGCTTCGGGTCCGCGGACGACCCCGGCACGTGGCGGGCCTTCGCCGACGCCACCGGGCCCTACCGTTCCAACGGTGGGGCGTTCACGCTGCCGTCGACGGCGCTGATCATCCGGGCCGTCGCGCCCGCCCGGGAGTAGTTCGCGAGGCTCTGCGCATGGGCTGGTGATGTCACGGTGCGGGCGGCGGGCACCGGCGGGGGAGTGTGACCCTGCCGGGACCGTGTTCGAACGTCGACATCACCAGCCACTCGTCCAGTTCGGGGTCGTAGAGGTTCTGGAGACCGAACTGCAGCACCTGCCAGAAGGTCGTCGGATCCTGCTGGTCGACATAGATGTCGCCGAGGGCGAGCGGGAACCTGAGGTATTTCCCCGGGGGCAGTTGCGGAGCGACGACACCGACCCGCCAGTGGTTCACGTGGCGCTGCGGACTTCGCTGCAGGATCTCCCGCCCGACGAACCGCGCCGTCCTGAGTTTCCGGTTCAGAAGGTCGAGGTCGAACCCCGGGATTCGCGAGCACTGGTGGTCATTGAGACCGGGCCATTTGTAAGTCAGGGTGTAGAGGGAATTCTTGTAGATGAGGTTCGTGAACCAGATCGGGTACTGCGGGCCGCCCGCGACCATCTGGCTGTCCCCGTCTCTCCCCGTCCAGGTGAACGGGACCGTGATGCCGAGGTCCCGGACGATCCATGTGCCGGTCCCGTGGAAGTCCCGCGGGAGCTGAGGCGGCCGTGGCGTGCGCGGGCCGGTCTGTTGCGCGGCCGTGGCGTCTCCTGACGGCCGGGGCCCGGTCGGAGGGCTGGCATGCGCCGGCTCCAGAGTCACCGGGACCACGACGATCAATCCGGCGAGCGCCCCAGAAGCGGCCGCCCGGCGTGAGCCTGTCCAGTTCATGCTGCTCTCCCCGCCGCCGCGTCGCGCGCGGGTTCCGGCGCGGCATGTCGAACGCGGCGATCATCCTGCTCCCTCCCCGGCGCCGGAAGACCGAAGACCACAGGCAGGTCAGGGTCTGTTCTCGTGCCGGTGAGGCTTCGGACCGCGGTGCGGCGCGCCGGTGGCCGGGCCCGGTCATCCGGCCGGGCGGTCACGGGAGCCGGCCAACGCGGGGCGGCGGGGCGCCTGACGTGGGGCCCCGGGGGAAACGGCGGTGTCAAGGGCGAAGACCGCCGCCCGGCGGCACTTCCTAAATGTCGCTATTCGCCATAGTTGAGGTACGTGAGCGCTGCTTGTCTCTAGATCGGCCGGGCGTCCCCTCCGGTCGATCCCCCCGAGACCGGGCCCTCGGGCCCGCCTCCAGGAGGCAAAGGTGCCCAGGACACGCTGGACCACCGTGACCGCTCTGGCGGCCACCGGAACACTCCTCACCGTCGGCCTCGCAGTCCCCGGACGGGCCGAGCCGCGACCTCCCCGCCCGCGGCCGCCGGGAGAGCACACCGAACCGGCCGACAAGGACGCGCGACCGGGGCGTCTGGCCCCGACGAGCCGCCAGATGGGCGCCGCCCGCGGCGTGACCGTGCGGTGGAACAAGCTCGGCACCCCCGCCTCGGTGACCGGTGCCGGGCCCCTCGCAGGCGGGCTGCCCGCGGACCCGGAGAAGGCCGCCCGCGCGTACCTGGCCGGGCACCGGGACCTGTTCGGCCTCGACGCCGCCGCGGTCGGCGCCCTGGAGAAGGTCGCCGTCAACCCGATCGGCGACGGCGCGGCCGTGCTGCTGCGCCAGCGGTTCGGCGGCCTGCCCGCCGGACACGACGGGCTGGTGGCCGTCGGCGTGACCGGCGGCAAGGTCGTCTCGGTCACCTCGACCCTCTCCCGGGACGGCGCCGCCCCGGCGCCCGCCACGCTCTCCCCGAAGGACGCGATGGTCGCCGCCGGGCGGGACGCGGGCATCTCCGCGTCGGCCGGCGACCCCCGCAGGGTGCGGCTCGTCGCGGTGCCCACGGCCGCGGGCGTCCGCAGCGCCTACCAGGTCACGCTCATGGACGCCTCCGGGGCCGAGCCTAAGGCGGTCACGTCCCACGTCGACGCCCGGACCGGCTCGGTGCTCGTGCGGGAGAACCTCGTCGACCACGACGGCGACAACCCGCGCTGGGCGGTGTTCCCGGCGACCCCGCCCGGCGACTACTCCTCCCGAGACACCCGGGAGACCTGGTGCTTCGCGCCCGCCGCGGGTTGCCGCGCCATCGGCGGCGACCCCTCCGGCGGACGGCCCTGGGACGTCGACCCGGCGACCGGCGCGCCGAGCACGACGACCGTGGGCAACGCGGCGAGGACGCACGAGAACCGCGCGAGCAGCGACCCCTTCACGGTCGGGACCCGCACCAGCGCGCCGAAGCCCGACCGCAACTACACGTATCCGTGGACCAACCAGTGGTACACCGGCAAGTGCGATCCCGCGACGATGGACAGCCCGCAGGAAGCGGATCTGGAACCGGCCATGTCCAACCTGTTCGTCCAGCACAACAGGATGCACGACTGGTCCTACCGGCTCGGCTTCACCGAGTCGGCCTGGAACATGCAGGCCGACAACGGTGAGCGCGGCGGGCTGGGCGGCGACCCCGAGCAGGGCAACGCGCAGGCCGGGGCGCGCTTCCCGACCGTCCGCGACAACGCCAACCAGATCACCCCGCCGGACGGGATCCCCGCCATCACCAACATGTACCTGTGGCAGCCGATCGCGGGCTCGTTCTACCCGCCGTGCGTCGACGGCGACTTCGACATGAGCGTCATCGGGCACGAGTACACCCACGCCATCTCCGGCCGCATGATCGCGGGACCGGACGCCGGGTGGAGCGGGCCGCAGGCGGGCGCCATGAACGAGAGCACCTCCGACCTGTTCGCCATGGAGTACCTCAACGAGTACGGGCTGCGCCAGCCCGGCCGCACACCGTACGTCATCGGCGGGTACGTCACCGGCGACCGGCTCGCCGGTATCCGCAACTACGACATGAGCCGGAGCCCGCTGAACTACGCCGACCTCGGGTACGACCTGGTCGGCACCCAGGTCCACGCCGACGGCGAGATCTGGACCGCCACCCAGTTCGACCTGCGTGAGGCGTTCGTCCGGCGGTACGGCGACGGCGGCGCCGCGGCGCAGCGCAAGTGCGCCGACGGGACGGTGCCGGTGGCCCAGTGCCCGGGCAACCGGCGGTGGGCGCAGGTGTCGTTCGACGCGCTGCTGCTCATGGCCGGCGGCGCGGTCAGCTACGTCGACCACCGCGACGCCCTGCTGGCCGCCGACGCCATCCGCTTCGGCGGCAGGGACCACGAGATGATGTGGAAGGTCTTCGCCGAGCACGGCCTGGGGGAGGACGCCGCCAGCAACGGCCCCGCCGACGCCGACCCGACGCCGAGCTTCGCCTCGCCCCTGTCGCGCGACGCCCGCGTC
The DNA here is from genome assembly GCF_040639875.1 of Actinomadura sp. NPDC023710. NCBI lineage: Bacteria > Bacillati > Actinomycetota > Actinomycetes > Streptosporangiales > Thermomonosporaceae > Actinomadura > Actinomadura sp. NPDC023710. The sequence continues at coordinate 77,102 of NZ_JBFAGB010000034.1, read as the reverse complement.
CGGCTGACGCCCCTCGGGGACGCCAGGGGCGGCAAGGTGCGGCTGTACGTGGGCGACTACGAGGCCCGCGCGGTCCCCGTCGCCGACACCGACCCCGCGACCCCGCTCGGCGACACCGTCGCGCTCACCCCGGGCCGGTACTCCTTCGTCGCGGTGGGCGCGGGCTTCGGGCACCGGAGGTTCACCGCCGTGATCGGCGCGTCGCAGCGGACACTGCCGGTCGCGATGTCCCGCAACGAGGCCGCGAGCGCCAACGGGGCGACGGCGACCGGCGACGGCGCGTCCCAGGCCGCGCTGCTGGACGAGACGGAGGCGACCAACTGGCAGTCGGTGACGGCCCCGGTGACCGGTCGGCAGGTGACCGTCGACCTGGCCGGCGACCGCCCTGTCAGGATCGGCCGGGTGCAGGTCAGCGCGATGCTGCGGCCGTCGGCGGCGGGCGACCCGGAGGGCTCGGGCGGCACGCAGAACCGGTTCACGGCGCTGCGCGCCTTCCGGCTGCTGGCCTGCGACGCCTCCAAGGCCGACTGCGCGCAGACGGCCTCGTACCGCACCGTCTACACCAGCCCCTCCGACGCCTTCCCGGCCGACCGGCCGCGGCCCACGGCGCCCGATCTGATCATGCGCTCGTTCGACCTGCGGGACGCCACCGCGACTCACCTGCGGCTCGACGTGGTGTCCAGCCAGTGCACCGGCGCGCCGGCCTACGCGGGTGAGCAGGACCGCGACCCGCGGTCGGGCACCGACTGCGGCACAGCGAGCCCGGGCGCGGGCATCGTCCGGACCGCCGAGATCCAGGCGTTCGCCCGGTAGGCGGCACAGGCCAGGCGGGGGGCGGAAACATCCGCCCCCCGCTTCGCCTGCGCGGCCGGCGCCGATCGGCCGGACGCTTGGCAATGCCTGCCAGGGCGTTGTCTCCGCGTGCCCGACCCCGGCCGGTCGTGTTGACGGGGCGGCACGGCGACGCGACTTTCTAAAAGGAAAGTTTCCTTAGAGTTGGCCCTCGGGCCGGCTCCCCCTCCGCTCCCGGGTACGCCGTACCCCCCGCCAAGGAGAAACAGGATGCCAAGGAAGACCAGCCTCGCCGTGGCCGCCGCCGTGACCGCCGGGCTGCCGCTGGCGCTCGCCGTGCCGGCGTGGTCGCACGGGTACACCACCTCGCCCCCGAGCCGCAGCTACCTGTGCGGAACGCACCAGGTCCGCAACTGCGGCCAGGTGCAGTGGGACCCCGACGGCGTCGAGGGCCCGAAGGGGTTCCCGCAGCGCGGACCGGGCGACGGAAAGATCTGCGCGGGCGCCGACGGACGCTGGGCGCCGCTCGACGACCAGCGCGGCGGCACCGGGTGGCCCGCGACGAAGGTGCCGGCCGGCGGGTCGTTCGGCATCAGCTGGCAGTTCACCGCCGCGCACGCCACCACGTCCTTCCGGTACTTCCTCACCAAGGACGGCTGGGACGCCACCAGGCCGCTGACCCGGGACGCGCTGGACCTCACGCCGTTCCTCCAGCAGAACTACAACGGGCGGCCGCCGTCCGGCCAGACCACCCACACCGGGACGCTCCCGCAGCGGCACGGGCGGCACATCCTGCTCGCCGTGTGGGACATCGCCGACACCGGCAACGCCTTCTACCAGTGCTCTGACCTCGACTTCGGCTGATCCGCGGGAAGAGGGCAGGCCCGCGGCGGGCACGCCTCCCCGCCGCGGGCGGGCCGGTGTTGTCACCGGGTAACACCCCCGGATACCGTGCTGTCATGACGAGTGCGGCGGGCCCGCCGGGGCCCGGACCACGGCGTGATCCCGGTCGCCGCCGTGCCCTGCTGGAGGCCGCCGACCGGGTCATCCAGCGGGAGGGCCCCGAGGCGTCCATGGCCGCGATCGCCGCCGAGGCGGGGATCAGCAAGCCGATCCTGTACCGCCACTTCGGCGACAAGAGCGGTCTCTACCAGGCGCTCGCCGAGCGGCACACGCGCAAGCTGATCGAGGGGATCCGGGACGAGTTCTCCCGCGGCGACCCGATCCGCGACCGCACCCGCTCCACCATCGACACCTACCTGGCGACGATCTCCAAGAACCTCAACCTCTACCGGTTCCTCATGCACCGGGCGAGCGCCGAGGACACGGCCACGCACAGCGCGATGAGCACCATGATCCGGGACGTGAGCCGGGAGCTGGCCGAGGTGATGATCGCCGAGGGGGAGATGGCGGACCGGACCCGCGCCTACGTGTGGGGGCACGCGATCGTCGGCATGGTGCAGACGGTCGGCGACTGGTGGCTCGACCACGCCGACGACGTGCCGCGCGAGGCCGTCGTGGACGGTCTCGTCGACCTCGTCCTCGGCGGGCTGCCCGCCGCCGCGTCCGAGGCCCGCGGCCCCCGGCCGGCCGACGATCCGCGATCCCCGAGCTGACCGTCCAGACCGACGCGCAGAGCGAAGCGCAGATCGACGACGCCTACGGCCGCGCCTGACCCTCGCGCGCCCCGCCCTCCGGCGCCCGTTCCTCCGGCGCCCGTTCCTGCGCGGGCGGGGCCGTCGTGCCGGCGCCGTCGGCGAAGTGGCAGGCCACCGCCTGGGGCGGCCCGCCCCGCGGGACGAGCGCGGGCGTCTCCCGCTCGCAGACGTCGGCGGCCATGTAGCAGCGTGTCCGGAACCGACACCCGCTGGGCGGCTCGGCCGGCGACGGCACCTCCCCGCGCAGCACGATCTCACCGGCGTCGTCGTCCGGCCGGTCGTGGACGGACGGCGCCGCCGACAGCAGCGCCCGCGTGTAGGGGTGCTGCGGGTCGCCGAACACCTCGTCGGCCGGACCCTGCTCCACGATCGTCCCGAGGTACATGACGGCGACGTCGTGGGCGATGTGCCGGACGACGTCCAGGTCGTGGGAGATGAACAGGTACGCCACGCCCAGTTCGGACTGCAGGTCGGCCAGCAGGTTGAGGATCTGGGCGCGGACCGACACGTCCAGGGCGGACACCGCCTCGTCGCACACCAGGAGCTTCGGCCGCAGCGCCAGGGCGCGGGCGATCGCGACGCGCTGGCACTGGCCGCCCGACAGCTGGTGCAGGTGCCGGGGGCCGTGCTCGGGGCTCAGGCCCACGAGATCGAGGAGCCGGGCGACCTCGGCGTCCGCACGGTCGCGCGGCACGATCCCGGAATGGACGCGCCAGCCCTCGGCGATGACGTCGGCGACGGTCATCCTCGGATTCAGCGACGTGTAGGGGTCCTGGAACACCATCTGCAGGTCGCGGCTCATGCGGCGCCGCCGCCGGGGCGGGACGGACGCCAGGTCGGCGCCCGCGAACTCGATCGAGCCGGCGAACGCGGGACGCAGCCCCACCACGGCCCGCGCCAGCGTCGACTTGCCGCAGCCCGACTCGCCGACGACGCCGAGCGTCCGCCCGGCCCGCACGGTCAGGTCGAGCCCGGCGACGACGGGGACCCGCCGCCGCCCGAACCCGTGGCGGCCGGGGCGCTCGTACCCCGCCTCCAGGCCGCTGACCTTGAGCACGACCTCGGTGTCCTGCGCGGTGGCCGTCATCGGGGCTCCTCGCTGTGCTGGGAGGCGACGACCTCCGCGGAGTGGTGGCAGGCGATGGCGCGGTCGCCGTCCTCGGTGAGCGGCGGGTCCTCGGTGCGGCACCTCTCGGTCGCGAACGGGCAGCGCGGGTGGAACGCGCAGCCGCCGGGACGGTGCCGCGGGTCCGGCGGGACGCCGTCGATCGGCTTGAGGCGCCCGCCGGACCCGGAGTCCGGCATGGCCTCCAGCAGGCCGAGCGTGTACGGGTGGGCGGGACGCGTGTAGACGGCGTCCAGCGGGCCGCGCTCCACGATCCGCCCGGCGTACATGACCGCGACGTCCTGCGCGACCCGCGCCACCACCCCGAGGTCGTGCGAGACCAGCAGCGTCGCGAGGTCGGCCTCGCGCTGCCGGCGCGCCAGCAGCCGCAGGATCTGCGCCTGCACGGTGACGTCGAGCGCGGTGGTGGGCTCGTCGGCGAGCAGCACCGACGGGCCGAGCGCCAGCGCCATCGCGATCACCGCGCGCTGCCGCATGCCGCCGGAGAACTCGTGCGGGTGGTCGCGGTAGCGGGACTCGGCGCCGGCGATGCCGACCTCGCGCATCAGCGCGACCGCCCGTTCCCGGGCCTCCCGCCGGCCGAGGCCGAGGCGCCGCCGGAAGGGCTCGGCGATCTGCGGGCCGACGGCGAAGCCGGGGTTCAGCGCCGCCATCGGATCCTGGAAGATCATCGCGACGCGGCTGCCGCGGGTCTCGCGCCAGCGCCGGGCCGAGAACCCGCCCGTGTCCTCGCCGTCCAGGACGACGGAGCCGGAGGTGACCTGCGCGCCGGGCGGCAGCAGCCCGATGAGCGCGAGCGAGGTCAGGCTCTTGCCGCTGCCCGACTCGCCGACCAGGGCGAGGACGCGGCCGCGCCGCAGCCGCAGGTCGACGCCCCGCACGACCGGCGTGACCTGCCGGCCGGAGCGGAACCCGATGTGCACGTCGCGCAGCTCCGCGGCCACGTCCCCGGAGGCCGGGGCGTGCGCGTGATCGACGGCTGGAACGGTCATGTGCGCCTCCATGGGATGTGCGCCATCAGATCTGCGAGCGCGGGTCGGTGAGGTCGCGGAAGGCGTCGCCCACGAGGCCGACGCCGGTGACGACGGCGGCCAGCGCGATCGCCGGCATCGTGGAGATCCACCAGGCCGAGCCGAGGTAGTCGCGGCCCGCCGAGACGGTCGCGCCCCACGACGCCTGGTCCGGCGGGATGCCGAGGCCGAGGAAGCTCAGCGACGCCTCCGCCACCATGACCAGGCCGATCTGCACGGTCGCCGCGACCAGCAGCGGCTGCCAGCACGACGGCAGCACGTGCCGGAGCAGGATCCGCGCGTGCCCCGCGCCGAGCACCCGCGCCGAGTCGACGAACTCCAGGTCCCGGGTCGCGAGCGCGGACGCCCGCACCACCCGCGCGAAGATCACCCAGCGGGTCACCGCCAGCGTGATGACGATGTTGGTGACGCTCGGGCCGAGGACGCCCGCGATGAGGATGGCCAGCAGGATCGACGGGAACGCCAGTTGCACGTCCCCGAACCGGGACAGGACGCCGTCGGTCCAGCCGCCGAAGTAGCCGGACACGAGCCCCGCCACCAGGCCCACGGCGCCGCCGATGAGCACGGTGGCGGCGCCGACCAGCAGCGACACGCGGCTGCCGGCGAGCAGCGCGGTCAGCATGTCGCGCCCGACCTGGTCGGTGCCGAGCCACGCGACCGACCCGTCCCCGAGACGGGACCCCGGCGCCAGCAGCCGGTGCGGCAGGTCGGTCGCGGCCGGGTCGTAGGGCATCAGCATCGGCCCGAACACGGCCGCCAGGACGAACAGCCCGACGATCCCGAGGCCCGCCCACGCGCGCGCGGGCAGCCTCCTGCGCCGCCGGGCCGCCGGGACCGGGATCACGGCGGGAGCGATGGCACTCATGCTTCCTCCTTGTGAGGGACGGTCCCCCACGCCCCCTGGTTCGCTGCGCTCATGCGTTCTCCGGAGTCAGTCGTGGATCGAGGGCGACGCACAGGACGTCCACGAGGAGGTTCAGCGCGATGTAGGAGACCGTGATCGTGACGATCGCGGCCTCGACGACGGCGTAGTCGCGGTTGGTGATCGCGTCCACCATCAGCGAGCCGATGCCCGGCCAGGAGAACACGACCTCGATGATCACCGCGTTGGCGATGAAGTTGCCCATCAGCAGCCCGAGGACGGTGACGACGGGCAGCGCGATGTTGCGCGCCACGTGCACGTACATCACGGCGCCCTCACCGGTCCCCTTCGCGCGGGCGGTGCGGACGTAGTCCTTGCCGCTCTCCTCCAGGGCGCCGTTGCGGACGAGCCGGGCCAGCCATCCGACGAACGGCAGCGCCAGCGTGACCGAGGGCAGGATCACCGCCTCCGGGCCGCCGCCCGCCGTGCTCGGCAGCCAGTTCAGCTGCCGGGCGAACAGCAGGATCAGCACGATGCCGAGCCAGAACGACGGCACCGCCTGCCCGACCAGCGAGCCCGTGGAGACCAGCAGGTCGAGGATCTTGCCGGGCCGCCGCGCGCACAGCATGCCGAGCGGGTAGCCGACGGCGAGGGTGATGACCAGGGCGAGCGCGGCCAGCGTCAGGGTGGCGGGGAACCGGTCGAGGACGGCGCCCATCGCGCCGCCGCCGAGCCGCCACGAGTCGCCGAAGTCGCCGCGCAGTATCTCGCCCATGTGCGCGATGTACTGCCGCCAGAGCGGCTCGTCCAGCCCGAAGTCGGCGCGGACGGAGGCCAGCTGCGCGGGGCTGGCGTCCGGCCCGAGGATCAGCGTCGCGGGGTCGCCGGGGACGACGCGCACGACGAGGAACACGACCGTGACGGCGCCCCAGGCCACGATGAGGGCCTGACCGGCGCGCCTCAGCAGGAACCGTCCCATCAGCCGCCTCCGTTCGCGGTCCGCGACGAGGCGCGGACGACCAGTTCCGCGGGCAGCAGGGTCTGCCGCGGGGAGCCCGCGCCGGACTCGCCCGACATCCGTTCGAGGAGCCGGTCCACCGCGGCGGCGCCGACGCCGGCGGCCGGCAGCCGGACCGTGGTGAGCGGTGGCGCGAGGTAGGCGGCGAACGGGTGGTCGCCGTGCCCGGCGACGCGGACGTCGCCGGGGATGCTCAGCCCGTGCTCGGTGAGCGCCCGGTACACGCCGAGCGCGAAGTAGTCGTTGCCGGCCAGTACGGCGGCGCCAGGCCCGACGCGGGCGGCGAGGCCGCGGCCGATCTCGTAGGAGTCCACCGGGTCCCACGGCTGGGAGCTGGCCTCGCGGCGCCGGGTCGGCACCTTCACCATGTGGTCGTCGCGGACCGCGATGCCGTGCTCGTCGAGCACGGCCCGGAACCCCCGGACGCGCTCCGCCACGGGCGAGATGTCCAGGTCCTCCTCGACCAGGTACAGGTCGCGGGCGCCCTCGGCGACGAGGTGCTCGGTGGCGCGCCGCGCGCTGTCGTAGTAGTCGACGCCGACGAGGTCGGTGTCGAGCCCCGGCAGGTCGCGGTTGACCAGGACGACGGGTGTCCCGGACTTGCGGAGCCGGTCCCAGTGCTCGATCCCGTGCTGGACGGGCACCGCGAGGACGCCGTCCACGCCCCAGCGCATCAGCTCGTCCACGACGCGCCGCTCGTTGTCCACGCTGTCCTCGGTGACCATCAGCATCAGCGAGTAGCCGCGGACCCGGCCGCGCTCCTCGATCGCGCTGATCAGACGCGTGTAGAAGGGGTTGGACGGGTTGGTGATGACCAGCCCGAGGGTCATCGCGTTGCCCTGCACGAGGGACCGCGCCATCGTGTTCGGGACGTAGCCGAGGCGTTCGGCCTCGGCCCGCACCCGCTCGCGGGTCTCGGGGCTGACCGCGTCCTTGCCTGCCAGGGCGCGGGACACGGTGTTGACCGACAGGTCGAGGGCGGTCGCGATGTCCCGCAGGGTGGCCCTGCGGCGGGGTGTCATGGGTTCCTCCTGACCGTGGACAGGTCCGGCTGGTTGTTCGCCGCCGGGGTGAAGCCGGTGAGCCCGGTCCGCAGCCCGTAGGCGGTGGTGAGCGCGGCGGGGAAGATCCCGACCGCGTCGTCCCAGATCGTCTTGCAGGCCCGCGCGTACAGCTCCTCGCGCCGCTCGGGGTCGGCGGCCTGCCCGGCCTCGGCGAGCACCGCGTCCAGTCCGGGGTTGCGGTAGCCCATCCGGTCGGCCTTGGAGGTGTAGAGCCGGCCGAGGGTGAACGCGGCGTCGCCGGTCGTCACGGTGTTGGTCTGCAGCTCCATGTCCCAGTCGAGGGAGTTGAGGCGCTGCAGCCACTGGGCCTTCTCGATGCTCTGCGGCCTGACCTCCACCCCGATCCGGGCCCACGCCGAGATCATCGACTGGGCCAGCTCCCGGGCGAGGGGACCGGTGGCGTCGAACCACATCATCGTGGTCTCGAAGCCGTCCCCGAGGCCCGCGGCGCGCAGCGCCGCGCGGGCCGCGGCCGGGTCGTGCCGGTACGGCTGCTGCTCGGCGTAGCCGAAGACGGTGGAGGGGATCGGCGCGCGCATCTGTTCGGCGCCCGCGCCGAACAGCTTCCCGACGATCTCCTCCATGTCGAGGGCCTGCCACATCGCCCGCCGTACCCGCGGATCGGTGAACGGCTTGCGGCCGCAGTTGAACCAGGTGAGGTAGTAGGTCCAGCTCGGCACGGTCTCGACCCTGACCCCGCGCCGGCCCCGCACCTCGCCGAGCTGGTCGGACGGGACGGGCCACAGCAGGTCGACGTCCCCGTTCCGCAGCGCCGTGATGGCGCTGGAGGTCTCGGCGATGAAGGGCATCGAGATGCCGGGCAGCCCGGCGCGGCCTCCCCAGTACCCGTCGAACCGGGCCAGCTCCACGTTGGTCGACGGGGTGAACCCCGTCACGCGGAACGGGCCCGAGCCCACCGGGCGGCGCTTCTGCGCCGGGTCGGCGACGCGCCGGGCCGGCACGATGAACAGCAGCGTCAGGTTCACCGGCAGGGTGCCCATCGGACCGTCCGTCACGAACGTGACCCGGTGGTCGCCGTCCGCCCGCGCGGACTTCACCGTGGCCCACAGCGCGGACTGCGCCGACTTCACGGCCTTGGTGCGCTCCACGCAGGCGACGACGTCCCGCGCGGTCAGCGGGCTCCCGTCGTGGAAGCGGACGCCGGGACGCAGGTCGAACACCCACGTCGTGTCGTCCGTCCGCCGCCACGACGTCGCCAGGCCGGGCGCGAGCCGCCCGCCCTCGTAGCGGACGAGCGTGTCGAACACCAGCCGCTTGACGATCAGCGACGCCTCGTCGACCGCCGTCCCCGCGTTGTAGGGGTCGAGGTCGGTGACCGGCTGCCCGAACGCGGCGCGCAGCGAGCCGTCCGGCGCGGCCGCCGCCCCCGGCGTCGCGCAGCCGCCGAGCGCCACCGCGGAGGCGGCCAGGCCGGTCAGGGCGAGGAACTCGCGCCTGCGCACGTCCATGACGGCTCCTCTCTCAGCTCTTCAGCGCGAGGTAGATCATGACCTTCGCCGACGCCTCGCCGCCGTCGGCGTCGCCCTCGACGGCGCCCTTCAGCCGCAGCCAGCCGCCGAAGCCGGACGACTCCCAGGTGACGAGGTCGCCGGTCACCTCCCGCTCGGGGTCGAGGTCGCACCAGTGCAGGCCGTCGGGGGAGACCTGCGTGGTGACCCGCATCAGGGTGCCGGTCCCGGCCCGCTCCAGCGTCCGGACGAACCAGCGGGCCTCCGCGGCCCACGCCACCTCGTACGGTTCCGTCGCGAAACCGCCCGCGAGGGTGCGGTTGCGTTCCAGGACCGCCGTGAACGACTCGCGCATGTTCCGGGGGCTCCTCACCAGTCGACCGAGATCAGGACGGAGTCCAGGTACAGGAAGTTGCGCACGTCGGTGTGCGTCCTGACCGAGACGTAGAAGTTCAGGAGGTTCTGCAGGGAGCCGTACTCCTCCTCGTACGGCGGCACCGGCACGTCGCGCATGTCGTAGACGGTGTCGTTGACCTGCAGTTCGATGTTCGATCGCGTGCTGGTGTCGATCACCCAGCGCACGTAGTGCCAGTTCACCTTGGTCGGCACTTCGTTGTAGCAGAGTTCCTGCGGGCCGCCGAACGGCTTCCAGTCGTCCGGTTCCGGGGCGGTGAAGTCGGCGGTCGGCGGCAGCTTGATCTTGCCTTCGAAGTGCTCGCGCGGGGTCGGCTCGGGCACCGTCGGGTACACCCACTCGCGCCGCAGCCGGTTCTCCACGTCGGTGTTCAGGTAGCGGGCGACGCAGTGGTAGCGGACGCCGTCGCAGATGTCGGTCGCGATGGTGAACGCGCCGAACTGCTGCTCGGAGGGGTGCAGGTTCGCGTCCCACTCGCCGGCGCCCGCCTTGTGCGCCGCCTGGTTCTCCTCCGAGGCGGCCTCGGTCTTGAAGGTCAGGTAGGCCTCGAACTGCACGCGCCCCCGTCCGGCCATCGTGAGCCGCCGGATCGCGACGCCGGTGTGCCCGGCCACCGGGCGCGTCGCCACCTTCAGCGCGTACGTCCCGGACATCGCGCCGTGCGTGCCGACGTCGAAGAAGTTGCAGGAGCTGAGCTGCGGCGGCCGGAAGTCGCGCATGTGGTCGTCGACGGTGTCGAGGTCGCCGTGCCCGTCGTAGTTGCCGAGCAGTTCGATCCAGCCGTGCGTGCCGGTGTTGAACTCGTCGTGGACGAGGATCCGGTCCAGCGGGTTGAAGCGGGACAGGGCGGGGTCGGCCCTGCGCAGTTGCGCGGCCAGCGACTGCTCGCTCGCGGGGGTGCTCATCGGGTGGGCTCCTGAATCCTGACGGTGGCGTGCACCAGGTTGTGGTCGGACCGCAGCAGGTCGCGCGGCTCGCCGGCCTGTGCGGCGGTCTGCGGGACGAGCGTCCACTGCAGGACGCGCGTGCCGTTGCGGACGAAGATGTGGTCGATCTTGTCCTCGGCCCTCGGCAGCGGGATCTTGCCGCCGTTGAACGAGGCGTACTCGGCGCCGGTGCGGCGGTTCGCGGGCGCGGACTCGAACGAGTCGGCGTAGCCGACGTCGGAGAAGGCGTCGTAGGCGCTGTGGCCGTCCTCCTTCGACGCCGAGTTCATGTCGCCGGCGAACACGATCGGCAGCCGCCGGGTGTAGGGGTTGTCCCGGGTGAGGTACTCGGCCGTCCGGCGCGCGTCGAGGTAGCGGACCTCGTCCCAGTTCTTGGTCCAGCCGTTGGGGTCGGTCGCGCCGTTCTTGCGGTACTCCAGGTGCATGTCGACGACCACGAACCGCATCCCGGAGCGCAGGTCGCGCAGGGTGTTCCAGGTCATCGTCTTGCCGTAGATCTCGGTGGAGTCCGGCAGCCACAGCAGGTCGTGGGGGAGCGCGCGGCCGCGTTCGTCCAGGTGGGAGAACCTGCGGGCGTCGTAGTAGGTGAAGCGGCCGGCGCCGGACTTCAGCGGGTAGCCCGCCTGCGGGTGCCTGGTCCCGGCGTAGTCGGCGGGCGCCTCGGCGTAGCCGCGGGCGCGCATCGCCTTCGTCAGCGGGGCGCGGAACGACTCCACGTCCACGCCGGGCTGCGTCGGCGTGGGGTTGTTGCCGATCTCCTGGGTGACGACGACCCCGGCGCGCGCCCGGACGATGTCGTCGGCGACCCGCGCGGCGCGCCCGTCGGCCCAGGGCTCGAGCTTGGTGGCGCAGTCGCGCCCGATGGTGTCGACGCAGGCCTGCGTGGTCGGCAGGCATCCGTGCCCGCAGGTGTTGTAGGTCGCGATCCGCAGGTCGAGCCTGCGGTGCGGGCCCTGCGCGGCCTGCGCGCTCGCGGCGGGGACGAGCAGCGCCGCGGCGGCGAGGGCGGCGGTCAGGGTCGCGAGGGGACGGGCGGGGGGACGCGGTGTCCTCATACGAGGAGGCCTTCCGTTGTCGGGAGTGTCACATTAACGTTAACGTGATCGTTCACACACCATGGATGTTCACCCATCCGCCTGTCAAGAGCCGAAAAGCAAACGACCCGGCCGTCCGCGTGAGCGGACAGCCGGGCCGTCGGCGTGCTGGTCGAGGGGAGGACGGTGTTACCGGAGCAGGGTTGGGCGACCGGAACGCGAAGGCGGCGCCGCCCGTCCGCTCCCGGTGGGTCCGGGAGCGTGACGCGGCGGCGCCGCCATTGGTCGGCCGGGCCGGATCAGGTGCTGGAGCTGAGCTCCAGATCATTGATCTTCGGGTCGCCCTCGTCGGCGAGGTAGTCCGCCGCGCGCGTCGCGTCCTTGCCGTCCGCGAGCTTGGCGGCCCTGCACACCAGGGTTCCGGCGACCGCGACCACCACGTTGACGGCGAGCGCCAGCATGCCGACGTACACCGTGGTCTTGGTGTCCAGGCCGAGGTCGCTCAGCGGGTAGGCCGAGCCGCCGAAGTGCTCCTTGCCCTTCACCGGGTTCGGGATCCGGTACAGCATCCACAGGCCCGCCGCCATGCCGGCGGCCCAGCCCGCGATGAGGGCGCCGCGGTGGAACCAGCGGGTGAGGAGGCCGAGCCCCACCGCCGGCAGCGTCTGCAGGATGATGACGCCGCCGATGAGCTGCAGGTCGATGGAGAACTCCGGGTCGAGCGCGAGGATGCACACGACCGCGCCGGCCTTGACGATCAGCGAGACCAGCTTGCTGACGGTCGCCTCCTCCTTGGCGTCGGCGTCGCGGCGGATGTACTCCTTGTAGATGTTGCGGGTGAACAGGTTGGCCGCCGCGATCGACATGATCGCCGCCGGGACCAGCGCGCCGATGCCGACGGCGGCGAACGCCACGCCGGCGAACCAGTCCGGGAACATGTGGTCGAACAGGAGCGGGACCACGGTGTTGGTGTCGGGCTTGCCGTCGGTGCTGACCGGCTTCACGCCCGCCGCGATGGCCATGTAGCCGAGCAGCGCGATCAGGCCGAGCACGAAGCTGTAGGCGGGCAGCGCCGCCATGTTCCGCTTGATCACGTTGCGGTTCTTGCCGGCCAGCACGCCGGTGATGCTGTGCGGGTAGAGGAACAGCGCCATCGCCGAGCCGAGCGCCAGCATCGCGTAGTTCAGCTGGCCGCTGCCGGCGATCGTGACGCCGTCGCCGGGCGCGGGCGTCTTGTCGAACTTGGCCTTGGCCGCGTCGAAGATGTCGCCCCAGCCGCCGAGCTTCGCCGGGATGTAGAGCACCGCGACGATGATGACCAGGTAGATCAGCACGTCCTTGACGAAGGCGATCAGCGCGGGGGCGCGCAGCCCGGACTGGTAGGTGTAGGCGGCGAGGATCACGAACGCGATGATGATCGGCCAGTGCCCGTTCACGCCCATCGCCTTCAGCACCGCCTCGATGCCGACCAGTTGCAGCGCGATGTAGGGCATCGTGGCGACGATGCCGGTGATCGCGATGACGAGCGCCAGCGTCGGGGAGCCGAACCGGGCCCGGACGAAGTCGGCCGGCGTCACGAAGCCGTGCACGTGCGACACCGACCAGAGTTTGATCAGTACCAGGAACACCAGCGGGTACACGACGATCGTGTACGGGACGGCGAAGAAGCCCGCCGCGCCCGCGCCGAACACCAGGGCCGGGACGGCGACGAACGTGTAGGCGGTGTAGAGGTCGCCGCCGATCAGGAACCAGGTGATCCAGCTGCCGAAGCTGCGGCCGCCGAGGCCCCACTCGTCCAGGCTGTGCATGGAGTCGGGCCGCCGCCATCGGGCGGCGACGAATCCCATCCCGCTGACCAGCAGGAACAGGACCGCGAAGACGATGATCTCGGTGAGGTGGTCGCGTGCCATCGGCTCAGCCCCGCTTCTTCGTCATCTGGTACACGAGGACCGTGCAGGCGACGCCCAGCGGGATGAAGGCCAGCTGGATCCAGTAGAAGGCGGGGAAGCCCGCGAGGCGGGGCTTGTCGCTGTTGTAGAGGAAGGTGAGCAGCGGGAGCGCGACGGGCAGGATCAGGAGCCAGTTCCAGGGGCTCCGGTCGGTGCGGTCGGCGTCCGGCGGCGGGGGCTGGGTCGGAGTCGGTTCCCGGGAGTCGTCGGGAGTCATGGGGGTCCTCCTCGTCTTGCCCGCGCACGGTCCGCCCGGGTCGCGGGACGGGACCGTGCCGGGGGTGCGGCCGGGCGAGCCTACACACCCCCTGGTCACAGCCGGATATCGGCCGCGGCACGACTTCGATGGATCGCTCCACCCTGGGAAGGGCCAGGTGGGGAACCGGCCGGCACCGGGTCAAGGGGCGGTCGGGCGGGACGCCCGGCCGCCGTGTCCGGCTCGTGCCGCGGGTCGCCGGTGGAGCTCGGTCGCCCCTCTGCCCCATGCCGCCGCCCACGAGCGCGAGATGGTCGGCCCCGCCCAGCACGACCTCGGTGTTCTTCCTGGTCATGGGTGCTGCTCTCCGCGTGCGGGGGATCCTGCGAGTACGTCCGTGGTAATCTCCCCGCATGCGAACCGCAGCCTCCCGGTGGTGGTGGCGCCGCTGAGGCGGTGCCGGTTCGCGCATGTTCTAACCAGGCGACCGCCCTCACCCGGCGGTCGTTTCGTCTTCACGACGCCCGGTGGGGGCCCGACATGAGGGGCCACCGCGGTGGAGACCGTCTCACGACAGCCGCTGACCAGCGACTTCGTCACGGCCGGGGGCGTACGGGTGACCCGTACCGCCGTCCCGGTCGACTCCGAGCGCAAGTCCGACGCGCTGAACGTCCTCGTCGCCGCCGTGGGGGAGCGGCGCGGCGGCGTGCTCAGCTCCGGCATGGAGTACCCGGGCCGCTACAGCCGCTGGCACATGGCCTACGTCGATCCCTGCCTGGAGATCGTCGCGCGCGGCCGGACCGTCGCCGTCCACCCCCTGAACGGGCGCGGCCGGGTCGTCCTGCCCGCGCTGGCGGGCGCGCTGCGCGCCGTCGGCGAGGTGCGGACGGACGAGCCCGGCCTGTTCGAGCTCTTCGTCCCGGCGGCCGAGGGCTTCTTCACCGAGGAGGAGCGCAGCCGCCAGCCGACCGTCTTCACCGCGCTGCGCGCCGTCGTCGACCTGTTCCGCTGCGACGACCCGCACCTCGGCCTCTACGGGGCGTTCGGGTACGACCTGTCGCTGCAGTTCGAGCCCCTGCGGACCAGGCTGGAGCGGCCCGACGACCAGCGCGACCTCGTCCTGCACCTGGCCGACGAGATGGTCGTCGTCGACCGCAAGCGCGAGACCTCGCACCGGATCTCCTACGAGTTCGAGGTGGACGGGTCGGGCACCGCCGGGCTGCCGCGCGACACCGGGGCGACGCCGGTCCGGCGGCGTGCCGGCATCCCGGCGCAGCCCGTCCCCGGCGTGTACGCGCAGATGGTGCGGGACGCCAAGGAGAAGTTCGTCAGGGGCGACCTGTTCGAGGTCACGCCGGGGCACACGATGTACGGGCGCTGCGACGCGCCCGCCGCGTTCTTCGAGCGGCTGCGTGAGTCCAACCCGGCCCCGTACGAGTTCCTGTTCAACCTCGGCGAGGGCGAGTTCCTGGTCGGCGCGTCGCCCGAGATGTTCGTCCGGGTCAGCGGCGACCGCGTCGAGACCTGCCCGATCGCCGGGACGATCAGGCGCGGCGCCGATCCGCTGGAGGACGCCGAGCAGATCCGCACGATCCTGTCCTCGGCGAAGGACGAGTCCGAGCTGACCATGTGCACCGACGTGGACCGCAACGACAAGTCCCGGATCTGCGTGCCCGGCAGCGTGCGCGTCCTCGGCCGCCGGCAGATCGAGATCTACTCCCGGCTCATCCACACCGTCGACCACATCGAAGGGCGGCTGCGCCCTGGCTTCGACGCGCTCGACGCGTTCCTCACCCACATGTGGGCGGTGACCGTCACGGGCGCGCCCAAGACGTGGGCGATGCAGTTCATCGAGGACCACGAGGACTCGCCCCGCCGCTGGTACGGCGGCGCGGTCGGCTGCGTCGGCTTCGACGGCTCGATGAACACCGGCCTGACGCTGCGGACCGCGCAGATCCGCGACGGCGTGGCGACCGTCCGGGCCGGGGCGACGCTGCTCTACGACTCCGATCCCGACGAGGAGGAGCGCGAGACGCACCTCAAGGCCAGCGCCCTGCTGAGCGCGCTCGCCGCCGCGCGGACGGGCGGCGGGGCCGCGCCGAAGGAGGCGCCGCTCCCCGAGCAGCCGGGCGAGGGCGTCAAGGTGCTGCTCGTCGACCACGAGGACTCGTTCGTCAACACCCTCGCCGACTACTTCCGGCAGCACGGCGCCTCCGTGGTGACCCTGCGGCACGGGTTCCCGGTGCGGCTGCTGGACGAGCACGCGCCCGACCTGGTCGTGCTGTCGCCCGGCCCCGGACGCCCGGAGGACTTCGGCGCCCGCGCCCTCCTGGACGAGTTGGGCGCACGCGAGCTGCCGGTCTTCGGCGTCTGCCTCGGGCTGCAGGCGATGGTCGAGCACGCCGGCGGCGAGCTGGCCCTGTTGCCCGAGCCGTCCCACGGCAAGCCCGGCCAGGTGAAGGTCACGGGGGGCGACCTGTTCGAGGGCCTGCCGGAGGAGTTCACCGCCGCCCGCTACCACTCGCTGCACGCCACGCCCGACCGGGTGAAGGGGTTCCAGATCACGGCGCTGACCGGGGACGTCGTCATGGGCATCGAGGACCCGGTGCGGCGGCGCTGGGCGGTGCAGTTCCATCCGGAGTCGATCCTCACCGCCGCCGGGGGCGCCGGGCACCGCATCGTCGCCAACGTCCTGCGCCTGTGCCGCTCCCGGGGCTGACAGTCCTCTGGGTGGAGGCGTCCGTAGTTCCGAAGCACTAGGGACCGGGGCCCGCAAATGGGCCTGAGGTTCCTGTCGCGGCCCCCGTCGCGGCGGAAGACTTGTTCCCGGCCACAGCGCGCCGCCCTTCCGCGGCGCGGGTGATCGCCGTTATCCCGCGGAGGGGGGAGGCCCGTCCTCCCTCCTCCGCAACAAAACGGGTAATTCGGTCATCCGCAACGAGATTGTGGTTTCTTGGCCTTCCCTGGGGGGACGCCGGGGGTCATGATGACAATCCTGTGGCTCATCGCGGTCATCCTGGTGATCGCCGGCATCTACGTGATCCTCGCGCGGCGCGACCTGCTCTGGGGCATCGTGCTCATCGTCGTCGGACTCCTCGTCGGCCCCGGCGGGGTGAGCATCTTCACCTGACCGAAAACACGGCCGGCCGGGGTGAAACCCTGACGTGAACTGTCAGGTTTCGGTGCCAGCATCATTCCCATGAGCCGTGCACTGAGAGGAAAGACCGCACTGGTCGCGGGCGCCACGCGCGGAGCGGGACGGGGAATCGCCGTCCAGCTCGGCGCAGCGGGCGCGACCGTCTACGTGACGGGACGGTCCACCCGGACCCACCGGTCGGAGATGGACCGTCCCGAGACCATCGAGGAGACCGCCGAGCAGGTGACGGCCGCGGGCGGCGAGGGCATCGCCGTCCAGGTCGACCACCTCGACCCGGCGCGGGTCGCCGCCCTCGTCCGCCGCATCGACGAGGAGCGCGGCCGCCTGGACGTCCTCGTCAACGACGTCTGGGGCGCGGACCGGCTCTTCGAGTTCGGCAGGCCGCTGTGGGAGCAGTCCCTGACCGACGGCCTGCGCATGCTCAGGCTGGCCGTCGACACCCACGCCATCACCAGCCACTGCGCCCTGCCGCTGCTGATCCGCGAGCCCGGCGGCCTGGTCGTGGAGATCACGGACGGGACCGCCGAGTACAACGCGGCGTACCGCAAGGAATGCGGCTACTTCTACGACCTCGCCAAGAGCGCCGTCATCCGGATGGCCCTCGCCCAGTCGGAGGAGATCGCGCCCTACGGCGCGACGGCCCTCTCGCTGACGCCGGGATGGCTGCGCTCGGAGGCGATGCTCGACAACTACGGCGTCACCGAGGACACCTGGCGCGACGCCACGAAGGCGACGCCGCACTTCGCGATCTCCGAGTCGCCGGCGTTCGTCGGGCGCGCCGTCGCGGCCCTGGCCGCCGACCCGGACCGGGCGCGCTGGAACGGGGCGTCGCTGTCCAGCGGCGGGCTCGCCCAGGTCTACGGGTTCACCGACGCGGACGGCAGCCGCCCCGACGCCTGGCGCTACATCGTCGAGGTGGAGCAGGCGGGCCGTCCCGCCGACGTCACCGGCTACCGGTAGCCGGCGCCCCGGACCGCGGCGGCGGGCAGGACCGGCCGCGCGGGCCGGCGCCGGGCGGGTCAGTCCGCCGTCCGGTACAGCTCGGCGAGCCGGGCGGCGTTGCCCGCCATCCACTCCCGCAGCTCCGGCGGGGCGAGGATCTCGACCTCGGGTCCGAGCCGCATCAGCTCGGACACCGCGACGGCCGTCGACTCCACGGGCAGCGTGGTCACCACCCACCCCCGCTCGTCGGGCTCGCCGGCGGCCGCGGCCGCCTGCCGGGCCGCGTACGGCTCGACGGCGTACCGCAGGATCCGCATGCCGGTGGGGGACAGGCGCACCGTGGCCTCCTCGCGCAGGACCGACCGCACGAAGGCGGCGGCCTGCACCCGCCAGTGCCCGGCGAGGTCGAAGTCCTCGTCGCGCCGGAAGAACGCCCCGGTGGGGCGGACGGCGGCGACGCGGTCCACCCGGTAGGTGCGGTGCCCGCCGCCGGTCCGTGCGACCAGGTACCACGTGCCGTTCTTGAGGACGAGCCCGTACGGCTCGGCCGTCCGGGTGACCTCGGAGTCCTTGCGGCGGTAGCGCAGCTCCACAGTCTCGTCGTCCCACACGGCGCGGGCGAGGTCGCGCAGCAGCGGCGGCGGCCCGCTCTCGCCGAACCAGCCGGGCGCGTCGAGATGGAAGCGCTGGTTCGCGCGGGAGGGCGCGTCCCGCAGCGCCCTCGGCAGCGCGGCGAGGACCTTCAGCTCGGCGGCCGCG
Source organism: Actinomadura sp. NPDC023710 (assembly GCF_040639875.1). NCBI lineage: Bacteria > Bacillati > Actinomycetota > Actinomycetes > Streptosporangiales > Thermomonosporaceae > Actinomadura > Actinomadura sp. NPDC023710. The sequence goes on along the minus strand of NZ_JBFAGB010000034.1, from coordinate 58,683 downwards.
AGCGCGTCGGCGCGGCCCATGTCCCCGGCGGGGCCGGGCAGCCCGGACAGGAACAGCGCCTCGGCCTCCTCGCGGGTGAGCCCGGTGAGCCGCGTCCGGTAGCCGCCGACCAGCCGGTACCCGCCGCCGCGCCCCTGGTCGGCGTAGACCGGCACCCCGGCCGCCGACAGCGCCTCCATGTCCCGGTAGACGGTGCGCTCGGACACCTCCAGCTCGCACGCCAGCTCGGCGGCGGTCATCGTCTCCCGCGACTGCAGGAGCAGCACGGCGGAGATCAGTCGGGCGGCGCGCACGGTGACCATCCTGCCGAACGGGAGGGTTCCTGACAATTTCGTGGGAGGTTCGCCGCATTCGCCTGTCCCGACGGGTCGGGTGGCTGTTAATTTCGCGGCGTGCCTACCGACACCAGCATCGCGGCGTTCATCGACGCCCTCCCGAAGGTCGAGCTCCACGTCCACCTCGTGGGCTCCGCCTCCGTCCCGACCGTCCTCGAACTCGCCCGCCGCCACCCGGACGGGCCCGTCCCCGTCGACGAGCGCGAGCTGCGCGCCTTCTACGAGTTCCGCGACTTCCCGCACTTCGCCGAGGTGTACGAGTCGGTCTCCAGCCTCGTCCGCGCGCCGGAGGACGTCGGCACGCTCGTCTCCGGCATCGCCCGCGACCTCGCCGCGCAGAACGTCCGGTACGTCGAGCTGACCGTCACGCCGTACACCCACCAGCGGGCCGGGATGCCGATGCCCGCGGTGACCGAGGCGCTCGACCTCGCCGCCCGCGAGGCCCGCGACCGGCTCGGCATCCGCCTCTCCTACATCTTCGACATCCCCGGCGAGTTCGGCGCCGAGGGCGCCCGCGGCACCCTCGACCACGCGCTGCACCACCCGCCGGAGACGCTCGTCGGGTTCGGGATCGGCGGCATCGAGCAGTGCCGCCCGCCGTTCCGGGACGCGTTCCGGGACGCCTTCGCCGCCGCCCGCGCCGCCGGCCTGCGCAGCGTTCCGCACGCGGGAGAGATGACCGGCCCGGAGACGATCTGGGAGGCCATCGAGGGGCTCGGCGCCGAGCGCATCGGCCACGGCACCAACTGCCTGGACGACCCGCGCCTCGTCGCCCACCTGCGCGAGACGCAGCTGCCGCTGGAGGTGTGCCCGACCTCCAACGTCTGCACGGGCCAGGTCGCGGACCTCGCCGCCCACCCCCTTCCGCGGATGCTGGAGGAAGGGCTGTTCGTCACCCTGAACAGCGACGACCCGCCGATGTTCAACACGACCCTCACCGGCGAGTACCGCGTCGCCGCCGAGGCGTTCGGGCTCGGCCGCGCCGAGCTGGCCGCCCTGGCCCGCAACGCCGTGACGGCCTCGTCGCTGGACGAGGAGGGACGCAAGGCGATCATCGCCGACATCGACGCGCTGGGCTGAGCCGGACGGTCAGCCCCAGGCCATGCGCCGCCACGGGCTGCCCGGGTCCTCGGCGAGGACGCGGTGGCCGGTGAGGGAGCGTTCGTACCATTCGCCGAACTCGCCCTCGTCGAACCGCAGCATCCGGCCGAGGACGTACCCGGCCGAGAACCCCTCCCACGACGCGTACACCTGGTGGGCGCGGTGCCCCGCCGTGAGAACGCACTTCTCGGCCTCCTCGGCGTCGCAGTACCCGGCGTTCAGGCCCCAGCGGGCCATGTTCACCGCGCGCCCGAAGTCGTAGCCGTAGACGCTCTCGACCCGGCCGTCGGGCGGGAGCAGGCCGTCCGCCCGGAACCGCGCCTCGTAGCGCAGGACCGCCTCGGACAGCTCCACGACCTCCCGGACGGTCTGCTCGGAGATGTCGCGCTCGCCGCACCAGGCGACGATCGCGTCCTGCCAGGCCCGCTTGTCGGTGCCCCTGCCGCGCCGGTCGAGCACCATCTGGATCGCCGGGTCGCTGTTGCGGGCGTCGAGCAGCGCGTCCATCTGCTCGCGCCAGCCCTCGGAGTCGGTGATGCCCCAGTCGCGCTCCAGCAGCACCCGGTCGTCGCGGGCGCCCTCGTGGTCGGCGAGGCTGTTCCATGCGACGCCGTTTCCAACGGCCAGGTGGGCGCCGACGGCGAGGGCCGCTGCGAGCCGTCCCCACGCGGCGCTGCCGGGGTCGGTGACGAGGATGTCGTGGTCGCGGTCGGGGCGCCGCTCGGCGTCCGCGAGCAGCTCGGCGACCTGCCGGTGGGCCTCGCCGCCGGGCGGCATCTGCGCCACCAGCTCGCGCAGCGGCCGCAGCGCGCCGCGCGGGCCCGCGTCCTTCAGGATCAGCCGCGCGGCGTGCACGCCCGCGGCGCCGGCGCGCTTGGGATCCTGCAGTGACCCGAACCCCGACATCGCGGCCCAGGCGCGCCGCGCGGCCTCACCCGTCCGGCCCGCGGCGGCCAGGACATGCGCCGCCTGCGCGTCCAGCCCCGCCCGGACCTCGGCCGGCATCGAGGCGGCCGCCCGGTCGAGGACGTCGAGGACGCGCTGCGCCTCGCCGGTCCTGCCCGCGGCGGCGAGCGCCCGCGCGTACCGCGCCCGCGCCGCCGCGGCGGACGCCAGGTCGCCGCGCGCCTCCATGGCCTCGGCTGCGTTCGCGTAGGCGGCCGCGGCCTCCTCGGCCCGGCCCTGCCGCTCGTACTTCCTGGCGCGGTCGAGCACGGCGCCGGTATCGGCCTGAAACGTCATCGATCCCTCCAGGCCACACCGTACCGCCCGCAATGATCTCGACACCCGTCCGTACGGAAAGCCGCCGACCCGGACAGCCGGAGCCGCCTGGACGGCGACGGACTCGCTGGTCGAGAGGTCCCGCGGGCGACCGAGCGCCGGACGCGCACGCCGCGTTCCGAAGGTTCTCGTCGGCCCTTCATTCTCCGGTGCGGCCGTCGACGGCTTCGCGCAGGAGGTCGGCGTGGCCGTTGTGGCGTGCGTATTCCTCGAGCATGTGGAGGTAGACCCAGCGCAGTGTCAGCGCGCGGTTCCTCCCTGGGAACTCCTCCTCCAGTGACCGGCCCCGCGCGGTCTGCCGGGCCAGTTCGACCTCCCTGGTGTAGACGGCGAAGTCCTCTTGGGCGCTCTCCGCGTCGCCGAGGTCGAAGTCCCCGTCGGGATGCTCCTGCGAGCAGTACAGGTCACCCAGTGTGCCCTGCTTGTCGAAATTGCGGCGGAACCACCAGCGCTCGTTCTCCGCAAGGTGCCGCACAAGGCCGAGCAACGTCAGGCTCGTGGTCGGCAGCGGCCTTGACGCGAGTTGTTCCCCGGTCAGTCCGCTGCACTTGAGCAGCAAGGTGGCGCGGTGGAAGTCCAGATACGCCTCCAGAGACGCACGCTCATCGTCTCCGAAAGGGAAGTCGCCGCGATTCACCGCGGGCGCAGTCCATGTCATGAGAGCGAATCCTTGCCTACGGGCACCCGGGGATCCACGGGATATCGCTTCCGCCGGTCAACTCCCACCGAGGGGGACACGTCACACCGGTACATCATCGACCAGGAGCCGCCGATGTACCCACAGCCCGTTCCGCCACGATCTCCTCGTCCACCGGCGCCGCGCGGCGGTTTGTCAGGTTCCGTCGTGGTGGTCATCGCCGGCGCGTGCCTGCTCTTCGGCGGACTCGGCGGATGCGCCGTCGGCATGGGGATCGGCAGCGCCGCCGGTCCGGCCGCTCCGCCGTCTCCCGTGGCCTCCACCGGAAAGCTGGCGTCCGGTCGCGCGACGCCCTCCTCCCGGGCGTCGTCCTCACCGGCGCCGATCCCCTCGACCGCTTCCCCCAAGCGCCGTGCCCGCCCGACCGGCCGGCCCGGCGTTCGCAAGGTCAGGCCGAAGCCGTCGATGCACAGGACCCCTCGGCCGAGGCGGACCAGCGCACGCCCGCCGGCGCGCACCGTCCATCCGGGCGCGTTCTGCTCACCCGCCGGGGCGGTCGGCACCGCCAACGGCCGGGTCTACACCTGCAAGGGGCCCGGCCAGGCGCGGTGGCGCCGGTAGGGCGGTGATCTCTACGCGGGTGTCGTGGAAGACGGGGCCGGCACCGAGGTCGGTGTCGCGCTCGTCGACCACGGCGTTCGCGTTGGAGCCGCCGGAGAGCTTGGCCCAGTGGCCCTTGTCGGTCGCCGCGACGCCGGGGCGGACCTCGTCGGTGATCTTCAGGACGGCCTCGAAGGCGCCCCGGTCGTTGCCGACGGCGACCCGCTGCCCGTCGCTCAGCCCCCGCGCCCTCGCGTCGTCCTCGTGGAGGCGGACGGTGAGGCCGCCCGAGCGGCGCCGCAGTTCCGGGTTGTTGGCGAACTGGGTGTTGAGGAACTCGTGCGACGCCGCCGAGATCAGGGCGAGCGGGTACTTCTCGGCCCGCTTCTCGTCGGCGACCTCCGCGGGTGGGACGTATCCGGCGAGCCCCGCGGCGGGGGAGCGGAACTCGAACCGTCCCGACGGGGTGGGGAAGCCGTCGGCGTACGGCAGGAACGGGTCCGGGACCGACATGCGCACGTAGCCCTCCTTGCGGAGCCGGTCCAGCGTGACGCCCGCCATCCACGGGTGGTCCGACGCGAGCAGTTGTTCGGCGAGGCTCTCGTCGGAGTCGTACAGGGCCGGCTCCCGCAGGCCCATCCGGCGCGCCAGGCGGCGGAAGGTCTCGGTCGTCGGCAGGCACTCGCCGGGCGGCGCCACCGCCGGCTCGTTCCATGTGAGGTACAGGTGCCCGTAGCCCTCGTGCAGGTCGGTGTGCTCGTGCTGCGCCGTCGCGGGCAGCACGATGTCGGCGTAGTCCACGGTGTCGGTCGGGAACTGCTCCAGGACCACGGTGAACAGGTCGTCGCGGGCCAGGCCGCGGCGCACCTTGTTCTGGTGCGGCGTGCTGCCCGCGGGGTTCGCCGCGATGACGAACAGGGCCTTGACCGGCGGGTCCTGGACGTCCAGCAGGCCCTCGCCGAGGCGGCTCATCGACAGCGTCCGCACCGGGTGGGGGCGCAGGTCGTCGCGCCACAATGCGGCCTTGTCCAGCCTCACGTGGCCGGACGTGGAGAACGCGAGCCCGCCGCCGCGCCGCGCCCAGTCGCCGGTCACGGCGGGGATGGCGGCGATCAGCCGCAGGGCGGCCCCGCCGCCGGAGTGCCGCTGGAGCCCCTGCGTCGCGCGGATCGCGGTGGGGCGGGTGCGGGCGATCCGCTCGCCGAGCGCGACGATGCGGTCCGCGGGGACGCCGGTGATCCGCGCGGCCCGGTCCGGCGGGTACTCGGCGATCCGGTCCCGGAACTCCTCCCATCCGAGCGTGTTGCGGGCCAGGAAGCCCGCGTCCTGCGCGCCGAGGCCCACGATGACGTGGAGCAGGCCGAGCGCGAGCGCCCCGTCCGTTCCGGGCAGGGGCGCCAGGTGCTCGTCGGCCTGCCGCGCCGTCCGCGTCCGCACGGGGTCGATCGCCACCAGGTGCGCGCCCGCCTTCCGCGCGTCCTGGACGAACTTCCACACGTGGTGGCCGCTGGTCAGGGGGTTCGTGCCCCACAGCAGGACGAGCCGGGCGTGCGCGAGGTCCTCGGGGTCCATGCCGCCCGGTGAGCCGACCGCCTCGGTCATCCCGGCGCTGCCCGCCGCCGAGCAGATGTTCGCGTCGTGGGCCGAGGCTCCGAGCAGGTTGAAGAACCGCCGGCCGGAGTACCCTTCGAGGCCCTGCAGGTAGCCGAGCGTGCCCGTCCCCCAGTAGGGCCAGATCGCCTCGCCGCCGTGCTCCCGGGCGACGTCCTCCAGCCGCGCGGCGATCTCGTCGAGCGCCTCGTCCCACCCGATGCGCTCGAACCGCCCCTCGCCCTTGGCGCCCACCCGGCGCAGCGGGTGAAGGATGCGGTCCGGCTGGGCGGCGCGCTCCAGCCACCGGTTCACCTTCGCGCACAGCGCCCCGCGCGTGTAGGGGTGGTCGGGATTGCCGCGCAGCCGGACCGCCGCCCCGTCCCGCACGGTGACCACCCACGAGCAGCCGTCGGGGCAGTCCAGCGGGCAGGCCCCCAGCACTGTCAGCTCCGATGGCATAGAACCTCCCCTAGCTGGACGAACCTCTCCAGTGTGCGGCATGACACCATGAGCGTCATCCAGGACGTTCATTACCCTCGATGGCCGTGCCCCGGGTCGCGGCCGGGGTGCCGGGGTGGTTTCCTAAGGGGCGACGGAAACGACCCGTAGGGGGAACGAGAGTGAAGAGCGTCGAGCCCGAGGTGTTCCTCGTTGCGCGGCCCGAACTGGACTACGACGAGGTCGCCCGGTACCTGCGGGACGTGGGCGGGGAGGGCTGGCTGGAGCGGCTCGACCGGGGCGAGCTCGACGACGAGCTGAACGACCCGCAGAACCTCGCCGAGTTCGCGGGCCGGCTCTGCTACCGCTCCTGGGAGCCGGGCCTCAATCCCAATGTCACCAAGATCCGCACCGACTCCGGCCAGTACCTGGAGAACATCCTGCGCAGCCTGCACGGCTCGGTGCTGGAGCACGTCAGCTTCAGCTTCGTCCTGCACAACGTGAGCCGGGTGCTGACCCACGAGCTCGTCCGGCACCGTCCGGGCGTGGCCATCTCGCAGGAGTCGCTGCGGTTCGTCCGGCTGCAGGACATCCCCTTCTGGTTCCCGGAGTGGGCCCGCGAGGACCCCGAGCTGATGAAGCGCGCCACCGCGATGCTGGAGCAGATGGAGGAGTTCCAGGGCTGGATGGCCGCGCACTTCGGCCTGGACGACGCGGGCGTGCCGTTCAAGGAGAAGAAGCACAAGACCTCGTTCATGCGCCGCTTCGCCCCCGAGGGCGTCGGCACCGGCCTGGTCTGGACGGCCAACGTCCGCACCCTGCGCCACACCCTGGAGAACCGCACCGCGCCCGGCGCCGAGGAGGAGATCCGGCTGCTCTTCAGCAAGATCGGCGAGGTGATGCGGGCGGAGGCCCCGGACCTGTTCGGCGACTACGTCGTCGAGGACGGCTCCTGGGTGCCGCAGTGGCGCAAGGTCTGATCCCGCGCCGTCCGTGTCGGGCCTAGGCGCACCGGTCCGCCTGAGGGATTATTGGACGCTATGTCTGACATCTCTATTCCGGTGGGTGCCGCCGAGCTTCCCGGCTACCTCGCCGTCCCCGAGGGCGAGGGGCCCTGGCCGGGCGTCGTGATCGTGTTCGAGGCGATGGGCGCGAACGACGACATGCGCGCCCAGGCCGACCGGTTCGCCGCCCACGGGTATCTCGCCGTCCTGCCCGATCTCTACGACGGGGCGCCCTGGGTGCGCTGCGTCGCCAAGGCGATGCGCGACATGCGCGCCCAGCGCGGGCCGACCTACGACCACATCGAGGCGGCCCGCGCATGGCTCGCCGGCCGGGACGACTGCACCGGTGGCGTCGGGGTGTGCGGGTTCTGCATGGGCGGCGGGTTCGCGCTGGTCGCGGCGGCGAAGTACGACTTCCAGGCCGCCGCGGCCAACTACGGGATCCTGCCGCGCCGGCCGGAGGAGTCCCTGCGGGGCGCGTGCCCGATCGTCGGCAGTTACGGCGCCGCCGACCCGTCGCTGCGGGGGGCCGCGGGCAGGCTGGAGAGCGCCCTCACGGCCGCCGGCGTGACGCATGACGTGAAGGAGTACCCGGGGACCGGGCACGGGTTCCTCACCGACCTCACGCCGCCGCCCCCGTTCGGCCCGATCGCGAAGATCGTCATGGGGTTCGGGAGGGGCCGCGAGAACGCCCCGGACGGCTGGGAGCGCATCCTCGCGTTCTTCGCCGAGCACGTCACCAAAAAATCTACAACGTAAAGGCGCCGGCCGTTGACCGGCGAGATCAGGGACGGAGCACGGCCTGGGTCTGGGTCACCTGGGCGACACGGCGCCCGGTCGCGTCGAAGAGGTCGGTCTGGACGACGATCGAGGTCCGGCCGGTGTGCAGCGGGCGGGAGACGCCCCGGACGCGCCCCTCCCTGACCCCGCGGAAGAAGTTGGTCTTGGACTCCAGCGTCGAGGTGAAGGTGTCCGGCGGGAGGTTGAGGAACGCGCACGCCGCGCCGAGCGTGTCGGCCATGGCCATGAGGGCGCCGCCGTGCATGAGCCCGCCGGCGGTGCAGCGGTCGGGGGCCCATTCCAGGTGGCCGGTGACCTCCTCGGGCCCCGCGGTGTCGATCTCCATGCCGAGCGCGCGGGCGAACGGCATGGCGTCGGTCAGCTGGTCGGGGGTGAGCCCGGTCGTCATGAGGCCTCCTGCGGCGGGGGTGGTCGGCCCCCCACCCTGGTCGCCCCGGCCTCGCCGCGTCCATTACCTCGCACGTCATCGTGGACCTGACCTGGAAGCGGCTACCGTCGAGACGTGATGACGATGACGACGGGGTTGAGCGACGTGCGCCCGATCGGGGACCAGCTCCGGGCCTGGCGGCAGCGGCGCAGGCTGAGCCAGCTGGAGCTGGCGTCGGAGGCGGACGTGTCGACGCGGCACCTCAGCTTCGTGGAGACGGGGCGCTCGGCGCCGAGCCGGGAGATGGTGCTGCGGCTGGCCGAGCACCTGGACGTGCCGCTGCGCGACCGCAACCTGCTGCTCGTGGCGGCCGGGTACGCGCCGGTGTTCGACGAGACGCCGATCGAGGAACCGAAGATGGACACGGTCCGTGCGGCGCTCCGGCAGGTTCTGGAGGGTCACGAGCCCTATCCGGCGGTGGTCGTGGACCGGTTCTGGAACCTGATCGACGCCAACGGCGCGGCGGCGTTCTTCATGGAGGGCGCGCCGCCGGAGCTGCTGGAGCCGCCGCTGAACGTGCTGCGGCTCAGCATGCACCCGGACGGGATGGCGAAGAACATCCTGAACCTGGCGGAGTGGCGGGCCCACATGATCGACCGCGTGCGGCGGCATGTGGCGCTGACCGCGGACGCGGCGCTCGCCCAGCTGTACAGGGAACTGCGGAGCTTCCCCGGCGACGTGGGGGAGGCGATCGCCCCGCCCGCGAGCCACGAGGTCTTCGTTCCGCTGCGGATGCGGGTGGAGGGCCGGGAGCTGTCGTTCTTCAGCACGATCGCGACCTTCGGGACGCCGGTCGACATCACGGTGGCGGAACTGGCGATCGAGTCGTTCTACCCGGCGGACGCGAAGACGACCGAGTTCCTGCGGGAGCGCGCCGGCTGGTGACGGGCGTCAGTCCCCGGCCGTGAGCAGGTCGTGGTGGACGCGCGCCAGCGGCACGCCGAGCCGCTGCAGGGCGGTGACCGTCGCGCGGACGAGCGGGGCGGGCCCGGCCACGTAGGCGTCGTGGCCGCCGGATCCTTCCAGGAGTTGGGGCAGGACGTCGGGCACGCGGCCGGCGAGGGCGCCGGCCGCGGGTTCGCGGGACACCACGGGCACGACCTGGAGCCGGGCGTGGGCGGACTCCAGCTGCCGCAGCGCGGGGAGGTCGTAGAGGCCGCCCTCGGTGCGGGCCGCCACGACCAGCAGGACCTCGCGGCCCGCATCCGAGGCGAGGGCCTGCTCGGCCAGCGCCTTCACGGGGGCCAGGCCCGTGCCGCCGCCGATCAGCAGGAGAGGGCGGCCCGAGTCAGGGTCGAGGGTCATCGTGCCGTCCGGCGGGCCCAGCAGCACGCTGTCGCCCAGGCCGGTGTTCCGGACCAGCGCGCCGCCCACCCACCCGGCGGGGCGGGCCCGGACGTGCAGGCAGATCGTGCCGTCCCGGCGGGGCGCGTTCGCGATCGAGTACGGCCGCCAGACCCGGGGCCAGCGGGCCGCCTGCACGCTCACGTGCTGCCCGGGCGTGAACGGCAGGGGCCGCTCGGGGCGCAGCGTGAGGACGGCGAGGTCGAAGGCGCGGCGTTCGTGCCGCACGACCTCGGCGACCCACCACGGCGGGGCGTCCAGGGCGTCCCGCTCCGCCGCGCCGGCCATGGCGTCGGCCGCGGAGCGGTAGGCGGCGCGCCAGGCGGCCTCGGCCTCGGCCGTCCAGACGTCGGAGGCGAAGGCGCGCAGCGTCGCGGTCAGGGCCTCCTCGACGGCCGGATAGTGCTCGCGCAGCACTCCGTACTTGCGGTGGCCGCGGCCGAGGCCCTCCAGGTGACGGGCGAGTTCCTCGGGGTTGTCCTGGCTCCACACGATCCGGCTGAGCGCGTGGAAGAACCGGTCGTGCTGGTCGCCCATCGCGGGCGGGAACAGGGTTCGCAGCCGCGGCCGCGCCGCGAAAAGGCGGCCGTAGAAATAGCGCATGGCGCTCGCAGAGTCGGCCTCAAGGCGTGCGAAGCATTCTTTGATAACGCGAGTTTCCGGTGACATTCGGTCGGCTCGCCTCCCCATCGGGCGGTTTTCGGCGGTCGGACGGCAGGGCTGACGGACGATCCGGGCGTGCGTGCTGCCCGAGTTGGTGAGATTCTCTCACTCATCTCCGCAGGTGTTCAATGGATCGCTCTCACGGGGATACAAGATCGCTACTCAACGTAATGGCACGTCAATTCAGCGTGACAGACGGTAAGTGAAACGGTCAACGCATACTGATCGGTATCCGATCTGGGAGGGAATGTTCGGGAAGAACCGTCCGGAAGGGGAGGAAGAACCTGCATCAGGGAAGAAGATTTCAGAATTATTCGGTGTTTCCTGCTCCGTGCCGTCCCGGGAGCCCGGCCACCGCCCCCCGGCATCGCGGTGCGGCGATCTCGCCGCTTCCGGCGGCGGAGATCCGCGCCGTGCGGCAAGCTGACCCAGGAGGAGGGCCGTGGGCGGACGGCACAGGGGCGGGTGACGCACGGTGACGTGCGGCCGGCAGGCAGATCACCCGTGCCGGCAGGCGCCCTGGGGCCGGTGTCCAGCACGGGGGGAGAAACGCATGTCAGGAGCCGCGCGCGGAGCGCCGCATCCGGCGGCCGGTGAGGGCGGGCCGCCGCTCATCGGCATCACCACCTACCAGGAGCCGGCTCGCTGGGGGGTCTGGGTGCGCGAGGCGGCACTGCTGCCCGTGCCGTACGCGCGCTCGGTCGAGCGGGCCGGCGGCGTCCCGGTCCTGCTGCCCCCGGCCGCGACCCTGCGCGGACTGGACACCCTGGTCTCCCGGCTGGACGGCGTCGTGCTGGCGGGTGGCGGCGATCTCGACCCGGAGCTGTACGGCGCCGTCCGGCATCCCGAGACCGGGCCGCCGCAGCCGCAGCGCGACCGGTTCGAGCTGGCCCTCGCCCGCGCCGCCGTCGACGCCGACCTGCCGTTCCTGGCGATCTGCAGGGGCATGCAGGTGCTGAACGTCGCGCGCGGCGGTGCCCTCGTCCAGCACCTGCCGGAGGCGGTGGGCCACAGGGGGCACGCCCCGGAGGCCGGGCTCGTCGGCTCGCACCGCGTGCGGATCGGCGAGGGGAGCCGGATCGGCGGGATCCTCGGCGCCTCGTCCGACGTCCCCACCTACCACCACCAGGCGGTGAGCCGCCTCGGCAAGGGCCTGACCGCCGTCGCGTGGACCGAGGACCAGGTGGTGGAGGCGGTGGAGCTGCAGGGCCACCGTTTCGGCCTCGGAGTGCAGTGGCATCCCGAGGAGGGCGACGACAGGCGGCTGTTCGAGGCCCTCGTCGTCGCAGCCGCCGGACGCTGACGCGGGGGAGCCGACGCAGGGGATTGGCGGCCGGGTCACCGGGCAAGTCGACGGGTGGATTTCCGCCGTTGTCCCCCCACCGGAGGCCGCCGCATGCCCCTGCACCCGCAGACCGTGAGCTTTCTGGAGCAGCTCGCCTCGTGGACCGCCGCGCCATCGGGGCGGGACGGGCCCGCCGAGCCCACGATCGCGGAGATGCGGGAGCGGATCGGCGCGGCCTTCCCGGTCGTGCGGCGCGAGCTTCCGTGGGTCGGCGACATCGAGGTGCCCGGCTCAGGGGGGCCCGTGCCGGTGCGCCTGTACCGCCCGGCGCCGCCCGAGCGGGGGCCGCTGCCGGCCGTCGTGTACCTGCACGGCGGGGGGTGGGTGCTCGGTGGCCTCGACAACGTGGACGCCTTCTGCCGCGACCTGGCGGCCTCGGCGGGGTGCGTCGTGCTGAACGTCGGCTACCGGCTGGCTCCGGAGCACCCGTTCCCCGCGGCGGTGGACGACGCCTGGGCCGTGGTGTCCTCGGTGGCGCGCGAGCCCGGCCGGTACGGCGTGCTGAGCGGGGCCGTGGCGGTCGCCGGCGACAGCGCCGGCGGGAACCTCGCCGCCGTCGCCGCGCTGCTGGCCAGGGACGCCGGGGTCCCCCTCGCCCACCAGCTGCTCGTCTACCCGGTGACCGACACGGCGAAGGACACCCCGAGCTGGCGGGAGTACGGGACGGGCTACGGGCTGGACGCCGGGTCGCTCGCCCGGTTCATGGACCTCTACCGGGACGGCGCCGACCCGTCCGACCCCCGGCTCGCCCCGCTGCGCGCCCCGGACCTGGCCGGCGCCGCGCCCGCCACCGTGATCACCGCCGAGTGCGACATCCTTCGCGACGAGGCCGAGGGCTACGCGCGCCGCCTCGCCGCGGCCGGCGTGCCGGTCGAGCTGCGCCGCTACGACGGCGTCGTGCACTCCTTCTTCCTGCTGCCCGAGATCTTCGACGCCGGCGCCGAGGCGGTGGAGTTCGCTGTGCGACGATTGCGCGCGGCATTCGACGACCACTCGCGGCAGGGGAGTGCGGCATGACGCGGTACGACGCGTACGAGCGGCTGAAGATCGACTGGGCGGCGGACGGGGTGCTGCGGGTCACCATCAGCACGCCGGGCAAGCTGAACGCGGTCGACACCACCGGGCACCGCGAGCTGGCGGAGATCTGGCGCGACGCCGACGCCGACGACGAGGCGCGCGTGGTGCTCGTGCGGGGGGAGGGGACGGCGTTCTCCGCCGGCGGAGACCTCGCCATGATCGAGGAGATGATGACCGACCACGCCGCCCGCCGCCGGATCATGCGCGAGGCCCGCGACATCGTGATGAACGTGCTGAACTGCTCCAAGCCGGTGGTCAGCGCCGTCCAGGGCCCGGCGGTGGGGGCGGGGCTCGCGGTCGCGCTGCTGGCCGACGTCTCCGTCGCGGGCCGCACCGCGAAGATCATCGATGGTCACACGCGGCTGGGCGTTGCGGCCGGCGACCACGCGGCGATCGTGTGGCCGCTGCTGTGCGGGCTCGCGAAGGCCAAGTACTACCTGCTGCTCAACGACGTCCTCACCGGCGAGGAGGCCGAGCGGATCGGCCTGGTCTCGCTGTGCGTGGACGACGCGCAGGTGCACGAGCGCGCGCTGGAGATCGCCGGCCGGCTCGCCGCCGGGCCCGCCGAGGCGCTGTCGTTCACCAAGCACGCGCTGAACAACTGGCTGCGCCTCGCCGGGCCGACGTTCGACGCCTCCCTGGCGATGGAGTTCTTCGGGTTCACCGGGCCGGACGTGCGCGAGGGCGTCGCGGCGGTCCGGGAGAAGCGCCCGCCCCGGTTCGGCTGAGGCGCCGCCGGCGCATCCCGCGCGCCCCGCGCGGTCCGGCTCAGTACGACTTGGGGAGTCCCAGTTCGTGCTGGGCGATGTGGGCGAGGACGAGTTCCTCGGCGACCGGGATGTTCTTGGCGATGCGGGCGTCCCGGAACATCCGGGCGATCGGGTACTCCAGGGAGTACGCCATGCCGCCGTAGGTCTGGAACGCCCGGTCGGCCGCCTGCCAGGCCGCGTCCGCCGCGGTGAGCTTGGCGATGTTGGCCTCCGAGCCGCAGGGCCGGCCGCGGTCCCACAGCCAGGCGGCCTTGTAGGTCATCAGCCGGGCCAGCTCCAGCTGCGCCTTGATCCGCGCGAGTGGGAACGCGACGGCCTGGTTCGCCCCGATCGGCGTGCCGAACGGGGCGCGCTCGCCGGCGTACTCGCAGGCGAGCCTCAGCACCAGGCCGCCGGACCCGACGCCGCCCGCCGCGGCCAGGATCCGCTCGGGGTTGAGGATGTCCCACAGGACGGCGAAGCCCTGGTCGGGCTCGCCGAGGACCCGGTCGGCGGGCACGCGCACGCCGTCCAGGAAGACCATGCTGGAGGCGACGGTGTTGGTGCCGAGCTTCGGGATCGGCCGGTAGGTCAGCGTTCCCGCGGCCACGGCCTCCTTGACGTCCACCAGCAGGACGGTGAAGCCGGCGGTGCGGGGGCGGGCCTCGGCGGCCGGGATCGTCCGGGTGACCAGGACGAGGAAGTCGGCGCGCTCGACGCCGGAGATCCAGATCTTCTGGCCGCTGACGACGAAGGAGTCGCCGTCGCGGCGCGCCTGGGTGGAGATGTTGATCGCGTTGCTGCCCGCGTCCGGCTCGGTGATGGCGAAGCACGTCTCGACCTCGCCGGAGGCGATCTTCGGCAGGAGCTCGCGCCTCTGCTCGGCGGTGCCGTGCCGGGCGATGGTGAGGCCGCCGAAGGCGGGTGTCAGCAGGTACATGAAGGAGGCGGCGCCACCCGCCCCGCCCTCGGCGAGGGCCTCCAGGGCCACCGCGAGCTCCAGCAGCCCCTGGCCCCCGCCGCCGTACTCCTCGGGGATCGCCAGGCTGTGCCAGCCGCCGTCGACCAGCTCCCGCCAGACCTCCTCCGGCCAGCGTTTGTCCGTGTCGCACCGGCCCCAGTAGTCCTGGTCGTACTTCCCGGCGACGGCCAGCACGCCCTCGCGCACCGCGGCCGCGCCCTCCGGCAGGTCGAAGTCCATCGCGCCTCCCTCACACGTTCTCGCCTGCGCTCACGGTAGCGGACGCGAGTAAGTACTCACTGACGTGGGGTGGGCCCTTTGAAGCGCCTCTCCCCGGGTAGGCGACACGGGGACCTCGGCACGGGGCCCGGCCAGAGGGAGGCGACACGGGAGGGGGAGGCCATGCGGCCGCGCGACAGGTGGATGCTGGCCGGCGGACGGTGGAGCCAGGGCGCCGCGGACGAGACGTTCACGGTGACCGATCCGGCCACCGGCGAGCCGCTGGGAGTGGTGGCCGCCTCCTCGGCGGCGGACGTGGACACGGCGGTGGCCGCGGCCCGCGGCGCCGCACCCGGCTGGGCGGCCGCCCCGGCGGCCGAACGGGGCGCGGCCCTGCACGCGGCCGCGCGCGCGGTCGAGGAGCGCATGGACGAGCTGGCCGCCCTGGTGACCGTGGAGATGGGCAAGCCGACCGGCGACGCGCTCGGCGGCGTGGAGGCCGGGATCGGCGCGCTGCGCCAGTACGCCGAGCTGGGGCCGCTGCACGGGGGGCGCAGCCTCCCCGGCGGACCGGACGCCGCCGACTTCACGGTCCGCGAGCCGTGGGGCGTCGTCGCCGCCATCACGCCGTGGAACGATCCGGTCGTGATCGCCTGCGGGCTGGTCGGCGCGGCCGTGGCGACGGGCAACGCCGTCGTGCACAAGCCGTCCGAGCGCACGCCCCACACCGGCGCGATGCTCGCCGAGCTGGTCGCCGGGTGCCTGCCGGACGGGGTCCTGAACATGGTCACCGGCGGCGGCGCGGTCGGCGAGGCCCTCGCCGGGCACGGGGGCGCGGACGTCGTCGCGCACGTCGGCTCCACCCGCGCCGGCCGCCGCGTCGCCGAGCTGGCCGCACGGACCGGCGCGAGGACCGTCCTTCAGAACGGGGGCGACGACCCGCTGATCGTGGACGCGGGGGTCGACCCGTCCTGGGCCGCCGGGCAGGCCGCCCTCGGGTGCTTCGCCAACGCCGGGCAGATCTGCACCTCGGTCGAGCGCGTCTACGTGCACGAGGCCGTGGCCGAGCCGTTCCTGGACGCGCTCGCCGCCCGCGCACGGAACCTGCGCCCGGGGCCCGGCGCCGACCCGTCCACCGAGCTCGGGCCCCTCGTCGACGAGCGCCACCGCACCAAGGTCCACCAGCAGGTCGAGAAGGCGCTCGCGGAGGGGGCGCGGGTGCTGACCGGCGCGCGCCTGCCGGAGGGCCCCGGCTGCTTCTACCCGGCGACCGTCCTCGCGGGCTGCGCCGACCACATGGCGATCATGGCGGAGGAGACCTTCGGCCCCGTCGCCCCCGTCCGCACCGTGACCGGGTTCGAGCAGGCGCTGGCGGCGGCGAACCGCTCCCGCTACGGCCTCGCCGCGACCGTCCTCACCCGCGACATGGCGCACGCCCAGGCCGCCTGGCGCACGCTGGAGGCCGGCATCGTGAAGATCAACGCGGTGTTCGGGGGCGCCCCGGGAGGCGCCGCGACCCCGCGCCGCGCCAGCGGCCACGGGTTCGGGTACGGCCCCGAGCTCCTGGACGAGATGACGGCCGTCAAGGTCGTCCACATCCAGGCCGCCGCCCCCTGAGCGTCATCCGGCGCCCGGCCCCGCGGGGGCGGCCATGTAGCAGGTCACCATGCGGGCGACGAAGTGGGCGAAGACCTCCGGAGGCCCGGACGGGAGCATGATGTGGCTCATCGTCAGGCGCACGGCCGCGTCGGCGATCTCGGTGAGCGCGGCGCGGTCCAGATCCGGCCACTGGCGCAGGGCGTGCTCGGCGATGCGGGCGCTGGCGGAGAACAGCACCGGCTCGGCCTGCGTGGTGAGCAGCGGCAGCATCTCGTCGCCGCCCGCGCCCGTCAGCACCGCCTTCTTCAGCTGGTCGTCGGCGGAGGTCTCCAGCGTGAACATGACCGCGGCGACCACCGCCGAGTACAGGTCGGCGTGCTCGGACAGCACCGCGTCGATGCCGTCGAGGTAGCGCTCGTTGTCGCGGATCACGACCGCCTGCGCGAGGCTCCACTTGTCGCCGAACTCGTTGTAGACGGTCTGCCGGCTCACCCCGGCGGCGGACGCGACGTCGCGCATCCGGACGGCCCGGTAGCCGCGCTCCACGAGGAGGTCCGCTGCGGCGTCCAGCAGGGATTCGCGCACGGAACGGCCGGCGGTGCCCATGTGTCGTCGCCCTCCAGGATGCTGGTCAGTACGCCATTATCCCCCGCGCGCCGCCGCCGGGCCATCGCGAGACCGCCGGGTCGCCGCCGTCGAGCAGGTGCGCGAGCGGGAGGGTGGCCGCGCCCACGGCCACCGCCTCCGGCCCGAGGTGGCACAGCTCGATCGAGGTCTGCGCGAACGGCTGGCGCAGCGCGTAGGCGGCGGTGGCCGCGACGATCCGGTCCAGCATCCGGCCGCCGATCAGCAGCCCCGCCCAGCCGCCGATGATGATCTTCTCCGGGCTGAACAGGTTGACCAGGTCGGCGATGCCCGCGCCGAGGTGTTCGGCGATGTCCTCGCGCAGGGCGGCCGCCGCCTCGGACGGGT
Organism: Actinomadura sp. NPDC023710; assembly: GCF_040639875.1. NCBI lineage: Bacteria > Bacillati > Actinomycetota > Actinomycetes > Streptosporangiales > Thermomonosporaceae > Actinomadura > Actinomadura sp. NPDC023710. The sequence goes on along the minus strand of NZ_JBFAGB010000034.1, from coordinate 41,537 downwards.
CGGCCAGCAGCCCGGCGAGCGCCGCCTCCTCGTCCGTCCCGGCCGGGCCGCCCGCGGCCCTGTAGCGTTCCAGCAGGGCGGTCGCGCCGACATAGGACTCCAGGCACCCGCGGGACCCGCACCGGCACGGCGCGCCGCCGACCCGGGACGTCGTGTGGCCCCACTCGCCCGCGCTGCCGGCCGCGCCCCGGTACGGCGAGCCGTCGATCATCACGGCCGCGCCGACGCCGGATCCGATCAGGGCGACGACGGCGCCCCGATGCCCGCGCCCGGCGCCGAACCACATCTCCGCCTGGCCGAGCGCCGTCGCGCCGTTGTCCACGAACAGCGGCAGGCGTGTGCCCTCGCGCAGCATCCGCTCCAGCGGCACGCCGTCCCAGCCGATGGTCTGGCAGTGCACGACCGCCTCCGGGCCGTGCTCGATCACGCCGGGGACGCCGACCCCGACGCCGATGATGGACGCCGGGTCGACCGACGCGCCCTCGATGACCGCCGGCAGGCCGTCCAGGATGTGCCGGACGACGGCGCGCTCGTCGTGGCCGCCGTCGCCGAGGGGCAGGTCGGCCTTGGCCAGCTGGGTCAGCTCCAGGTCGAACAGCTCGACCATCACCCGCGTCTCGCCGACGTCCACGCCGACGAGGTGGCCGTAACCGGCCGCGGTCTTCAGCAGCACGCGCGGCCGCCCGCCGTCGGACTCGACGCTGCCCGCCTCCACCACGAGCCCGGCCTCGATCAGCTCGCTGACCACGTTGCTGACCGACGCGGGGCTGAGGCCGGTCTCGCGGGCCAGGTCCTGGCGGCTGAGCGGCCCGTCGAAGTACAGCCGCCTCAGCAGTACCGACCGGTTGGTGCGGCGCAGGTCGCGCACGGTCCTCCGGCGCCGTTCCGGCATCGGCCCCCCTCATCCCGCGGCCCTGGCCGGGCCGCGTCCCCCGCAGGTTCTCAGGTCTTGACCCCACCATTATGTCACTGCTTAGATCACGGCGTGAAATAAGGTGTGATCTAACTCTCCGAGTGACCCTCGTCACCTGATCGGAAGGCCGAGCCGATGCGTCCTACCCCCTCGCGGGCCCTCGCCGTCCTCGCGGCCGGGCTCCTGGCCGCCGCCGCGGCGGGCTGCGGCGGCGGCACCACGTCCGGCGGCGGGAACGGCGACCCGAAGACGCTGACCTACTGGGCCAGCAACCAGGGCACCGACCTCGCGGCCGACCGGAAGGTGCTGGACCCCGAGCTGGCCAAGTTCGAGAAGCAGACCGGCATCAAGGTGAAGCTGGAGGTCGTCCCCTGGACCGACCTGCTCAACCGCATCCTCGCCGCCACCACCTCCGGCCAGGGACCGGACGTGCTCAACATCGGCAACACCTGGTCGGCGTCGCTGCAGGCGACCGGCGGCCTGCTGCCCTTCGACTCCGCCGCGATGGCCGAGGTCGGCGGCGCGCAGCGGTTCGTGCCCGCCGCGCTCGCCGCCGCGGGCGCCAAGGGCAGGGACCCGGCCGCCGTCCCGCTCTACTCCCTCGCCTACGGCCTCTACTACAACAAGAAGATGTTCGCGGACGCGAACCTGGAACCGCCCGGGACGTGGCGGGAACTGATCGACGCCGGCCGCGAGCTCACCAAGGACGGCAGGTACGGCATCGCGATCGAGGGCGCCAGCATCCCCGAGAACGTCCACCAGGCGTTCACGCTCGGCCAGATGTACGGCGCCGACTTCTTCACCCCGGACGGCAGGCCGCAGTTCGCCACCCCGCAGGCCGTCGCGGCGGTCAAGTCCTACGTCGACCTGCTCGGCAAGGAGAAGATCGCCGCGCCGGGCAACGCCGAGTACTCGGCCAACCAGTCGCTGAACGACTTCGCCACCGGCAAGGCCGCGATGCTGCTGTGGCAGGCCACCACCAGCGGGCTCACCAACCTCGGCATGAAGCCCGGCGACTGGGGCGTCGTGCCGACCCCGAGGCCGTCCCCCGCGCCGCCGGGCGGCCGGAACATCACCTCCATGGTCGCCGGCATCAACATCGCGGTCTTCAAGAGCACCGGCAACCGCGAAGGCGCGCTGAAGTTCGTGAAGTTCATGACCGGCGACGAGGAGCAGAAGATCCTCAACAGGGCGTACGGTTCGCTGCCCTCGGTCGTCTCCGCGCAGAGCGACCCGGCCTTCGACACCGCCGACCTCAAGGTCTTCAAGGGCGTTCTCGCCACGAGCGCGGCGCCGCTGCCGCAGGTGCCGCAGGAGAGCCAGTTCGAGACGGCCGTCGGCACCGCCATGAAGGAGCTGTTCGCCGACGCCGCGGCAGGCCGCCCGATCACCGAGGCCAAGGTGCGGGAGCGGCTCGCCGCCGCCCAGCAGCAGATGGGCGGCTAGCCGCATGACCTCCGCCGAGGTGTCGGCCGCCGCCGTCTCCGCCGGGGGGACGGCGCGGCCGGGGGAGAGCGGGCCCGGCGGGCGGGGGCCCGCCGGGACGCGGCGCGGGAGGCGGCCGCGGCTGCCGCCGGGCGCGCTGCCGTACCTGCTGCTCGCGCCCGCGGTCGTCGCCGAGCTGATCGTCCACGTGGTCCCGATCGCCGTCGGGGTCTGGATGAGCTTCAAGGAGCTCACCCTCTTCTACATCCGCGACTGGTCGAAGGCGCCCGGCAGGGGACTCGGCAACTACCGCGTCGCGGTGGACGCCGACGGCGCGATCGGCGCGGACCTGCTGCGCTCGTTCCTGGTCACGCTCGCCGTCACGCTCCTGGCGGTCGCGCTGTCGTGGCTGTTCGGCACCGCCGCGGCCATCCTCATGCAGGACCGCTTCCGGGGGCGCGGGCCGCTGCGCGCGCTCTTCCTCGTCCCGTACGCGCTGCCGGTCTACGCCGCCGTGATGACCTGGGCGTTCATGTTCCAGCGCGACAACGGGCTGGTGAACCACCTGCTGGCCGACCAGCTGCACCTGACCGGCGGGGACCGGCCGTTCTGGCTGATCGGCGGCAACAGCTTCTGGGCCCTGGTCACCGTCGTCGTGTGGCGGTCGTGGCCGTTCGCCTTCCTGGTGCTGACCGCCGGGATGCAGAGCATCTCCCGCGACCTGTACGAGGCCTCGGCGCTGGACGGCGCGGGCGTGTGGCGGCAGATCCGGCACATCACGCTGCCGGCGCTGCGGCCCGTCAACCAGGTGCTCGTCCTGGTGCTGTTCCTGTGGACGTTCAACGACTTCAACACGCCGTTCGTCCTGTTCGGCAAGGCCGCGCCGGACGGCGGAGACCTGGTCTCGGTGCACATCTACCACGCCTCGTTCGTCACCTGGAACTTCGGGACGGGCTCGGCGATGTCGGTGCTGCTCCTGCTGTTCCTGCTGCTGGCCACGGTGGCGTACCTGTTCGCCACGTCGAGGAGGAGGCCCGCGCATGGCTGACACGCGCCCCGTCCGCACGGGGCGGGCGCCGACCGATCCGCCCGCCTCGTTCGTCTGGACGCGGCGGATCGTGCTGGCCCTGCTCGCCGCGTTCACCCTCCTCCCGGTCTACGCGATGGTCAGCTCGTCGCTGAAGCCGCTGGAGGACGTGCAGCGGCGGTTCCGGTGGATCCCGTCGCAGCCGACGATCCGCCCCTACGTCGACATGTGGTCGACCGTGCCGCTGGCCCGCTACTTCGCCAACAGCGTGATCGTGGCGGGCGGCGCGACGCTGGCGTCCGTGGCGATCGCGATCGGCGCGGCGTACGCCGTCAGCCGGTACCGGTTCGCCGGCCGCCGGGCGTTCACGGTGACGGTGCTGTCAACGCAGATGTTCCCGGGGATCCTGTTCCTGCTCCCGCTGTTCCTGATCTTCGTGAACGCGGGGAACGCGACCGGCGTCGCCCTCTACGGCAGCCGCGGCGCGCTCATCCTGACCTACCTGACGTTCTCGCTGCCGTTCTCGATCTGGATGCTCGCCGGCTACTTCGAGTCGATCCCGCGGGAGCTGGACGAGGCGGCCCGGGTGGACGGCTGCGGGCCGGTCGGCGCGCTGCTGCGGGTGATCGTCCCGGCGTCGCTGCCCGGCATCGTCGCGGTGACCGTCTACGCGTTCATGACGGCCTGGGGCGAGGTCCTGTTCGCCTCGGTCATGACCAACGACCAGACCCGCACCCTCGCGATCGGGCTGCAGGGCTACTCCACGCAGCACGAGGTGTACTGGAACCAGGTGATGGCCGCCTCCCTCGTGGTGAGCGTCCCCGTCGTCGCCGGGTTCCTGCTGCTCCAGCGCTTCCTGGTGGCCGGGCTGACCGCCGGCTCCGTCAAGTGACCCGTCTCGACGACCCCGAGGGAGACCCGTGCCCATCGACGACCTGACCGCGTTCGGCCCCGACTTCGCCTGGGGGGCGGCCACCTCCGCCTACCAGGTCGAGGGGGCCGTCGCTGAGGACGGCCGCGCCCCCTCCATCTGGGACGCGTTCTGCCGCGTCCCGGGCGCGATCGCCGGGGGCGACACCGGCGACGTCGCCTGCGACCACTACCACCGCTGGCCCGCGGACCTGGCGCTGATGGCGGATCTCGGGCTGCGCGCCTACCGGTTCTCGATCGCCTGGCCGCGGGTGCTGCCCGCCGGCGGCGGCCCGGTCAACGCGGCCGGCCTGGCCTTCTACGACCGGCTCGTGGACGCCCTGCTCGCGGCCGGGATCGAGCCCCACCCGACCCTGTACCACTGGGACCTGCCGCAGGCGCTGCAGGACCGCGGCGGCTGGCCGTCCCGCGACACCGCCGGGCGGTTCGCCGAGTACGCCTCCGTCGTCGCCGCCGCGCTCGGCGACCGCGTCACGTCGTGGGCGACGCTGAACGAGCCGGTGTGCGCGGCCTGGATCGGGCACCTGCAGGGGACCATGGCGCCCGGCGTCGCCGACATCCGCGCGGCCGTGCCCGCCGCCTACCACCTGCTGCTGGCGCACGGCCTCGGTGCGCAGGCCGTGCGCGCGGCGGCCCCCGGCGCCCGCGTCGGCGTCGTCAACCTGCTCACCGACTGCGAGCCGGGCGGCGAGGACGAGGCGGACGCGGCGGCGGCGCGGCGCGAGGACGGCCACCACAACCGCTGGTGGCTCGACCCGATCCACGGCCGCGGGTTCCCCGCCGACATGATCGAGGTGTACGGGGTGGAGCCGCCGGTGCGGACCGGGGACCTGGAGGCGATCGCCGCGCCGCTGGACTGGCTCGGCGTCAACTACTACCGCCGGTCCGTCACCGTCGCCGACCCCGGCGGCCCGCCGCCGCACACGCGGCAGATCACCCCGGCGGGAACGCCGCGCACCGGCATGGACTGGGAGATCCATCCGGACCGGCTGGCGAAGATCCTCCTCCGCGTCACCGAGGACTACGCGCCGCGCAGCATCATGGTCACCGAGAACGGCGCCGCCTACGCCGACACCGTGGCGCCCGGCGGGGCCGTCCACGACGCCGAGCGCACCGCCTACCTGGAGGGGCACCTGTCGGCGTGCGCGTCGGCGATCCGCGCGGGCGTCCCCCTGGACGGCTACTTCGCCTGGTCGCTGCTGGACAACTTCGAGTGGGCCTACGGGTACGCGCAGCGGTTCGGTCTCGTGCACGTCGATTTCGCCACCCAGGAACGCCGCGTCAAGGACAGCGGGCGCCGCTACGCCGAGATCATCCGCGCGCACCGGGACCTCCGGGCGCGGCCCCTGGCGTCCCGCTCCCTAGAGTGAGGGCCGACCGGAGCGGGCGAGGTGAGGAGGCCGGGTGGGCGGGATCCTTGTGGCCAACCGGGGAGAGATCGCGCTGCGGGTCGTCCGGGCCGCGTCCGAGCTGGGCCTGCGGACGGTCGCCGTGCACACCCGCGACGACGCCGCCGCGCCGCACACCCGGCGCGCCGACGAGACGCGCGTCCTGCCCGGCGAAGGCGTCGCCGGATACCTCGACGCCGACGCGCTCATCGCCGCCGCGACGGACGCCGGCGCCACGGCCGTCCACCCCGGCTACGGCTTCCTGAGCGAGAACGCGGGCTTCGCCGCCGGCTGCGCCGCGGCCGGGCTGGCCTTCGTCGGCCCTCGCCCGGAGCTGCTGGAGCTGTTCGGCGACAAGACCAGGTCGCGCGGCCTGGCGCGGGAGGCGGGCGTGCCCGTGACTCCCGGCACGCCCGGCGCGGCGAGCCTGGCCGAGGCCGAGGCGTTCGCCCGCGAGCACGGCACCGTCGTGATCAAGGCGCTCGCGGGCGGCGGCGGCCGCGGCATGCGCGTCGTCACCGGGCCCGCCGCCGTGGCGGACGCCTACGAGCGGTGCCGGTCGGAGGCGCTCGCCTCCTTCGGCGGCGGCGAGCTGTACGCCGAGAAGTACGTGCCGCGGGCCCGCCACATCGAGGTCCAGGTCGCGGGCGACGGCTCCGGCGCCGTCACCCATCTGTGGGAGCGCGACTGCAGCGTCCAGCGCCGCCACCAGAAGCTGATCGAGATCGCCCCCGCGCCCGCGCTGCCCGGCGGCGTCAGGGACGCGCTGCTGGACGCCGCCCTGCGCATGGCGGCCCGGATCCGCTACGAGGGCCTCGGCACCTTCGAGTTCCTCGTCGGCGGCGAGGGGTTCTGGTTCCTGGAGGCCAACCCCCGGCTCCAGGTCGAGCACACCGTGACCGAGGAGATCACCGGCGTCGACCTGGTGAAGGCGCAGATCAGGCTGGCGATGGGGGAGGATCTCGCCGGGGTGGGCCTGGCCGCGCCGCCGCGGGCGTCCGGCTGCGCCGTCCAGGTGCGGGTCAACGCCGAGACGATCGGTGCGGACGGCGCGCCGCGTCCGAGCGCCGGGACGCTCACCGCGTTCGCGCCGCCGTCCGGGCCCGGCGTCCGCGTCGACACCCACGGGTACGCCGGCCACCGCACGAGCCCGCGCTACGACCCGCTGCTCGCCAAGGTCATCGCCCGCGCGGAGGACCTGCCGTCCGCCGCCGCCCGCGCCCACGGCGCCCTCGGCGAGTTCGAGATCGCGGGCGTGGCGACGAGCATCCCGCTGCTGCAGGGCGTGCTGCGCCACCCCGGCTTCACGTCCGGCGGCGCGGGCACGTCGTTCATCGCCGACCACCTGCCCGAGCTGCTGGAGAGCGAGCACCGCCGGTACTACGTCGAGACGGCCCGGAGCACCGCCGGGCCCGAGCCCGCCGCCGTCCCGGACGCGCCGCCCGGCACGGTCGCGGTCCCCGCGCCGACGCAGGGGACGGTCGTGAGCGTCGAGGTGGCCGAGGGCGACCTCGTCCGGGCGGGGGCGCCGGTGCTGATCCTCGAAGCGATGAAGATGGAGCACGTCGTCCGCGCGGGTGAGCCGGGCATCGTCCGGGCCCTGGCCGCCGCACCCGGCGACACCGTCGCCGAGGGCGCGCCGCTGCTGTTCACCGAGCCCGCCGAGGGAGTCGGCGACCACGCCGCCGAGGACGAGGCGGCCGACCTCGACCTGATCCGCGCCGACCTCGCCGAGACGCTGCGCCGGCACGAGATCGGGCTCGACGCGGCCCGTCCGGAGGCGGTGGCCAAGCGGCACGCGCGCGGTCGCCGCACCGCGCGGGAGAACATCGACGACCTGTGCGACGCGGGCACGTTCGTCGAGTACGGCGCCCTCGTCATCGCCGCGCAGCGGCGGCGCCGCTCCCTCGACGAGCTCATCGAGCGCACCCCCGGCGACGGCATGGTCTGCGGGATCGGCGACGTCGACGGCGCGCAGGCCGTCGTCGTGTCCTACGACTACACCGTCCTCGCCGGGACGCAGGGCCACCTGAACCACCGCAAGACCGACCGCATGCTCGACATCGCCCTGCGCCGCCGCCTGCCGCTGGTGCTGTTCGCCGAGGGCGGCGGGGGACGCCCCGGCGACACCGACACCACCGCCGTCTCGGCCCTGGACGTGACGACGTTCCACGCGATGGGGCGGCTCAGCGGCGCCGTCCCGTCCGTCGGCGTCGCGAGCGGGCGCTGCTTCGCCGGGAACGCGGCCCTGCTCGGCTGCTGCGACGTCATCATCGCCACCCGGGACGCCAACATCGGCATGGGCGGCCCCGCCATGATCGAGGGCGGCGGCCTCGGCGTCTTCACGCCCGAGGAGATCGGCCCGGTCGGCGACCAGGAACCGAACGGCGTCATCGACATCGTGGTGGACGACGAGGCCGAGGCGGTCCGGGCGGCCCGCCGCTACCTGTCCTACTTCCGGGGCCCGACGGACGGCTGGACCTGCGACGACCAGCGGATCCTGCGGCACCTCGTCCCGGAGAACCGGCTGCGCGCCTACGACGTCCGCCGCGCCGTCGCCCACCTCGCCGACACCGGGTCGGTGCTGGAGCTGCGCCGCGCGTTCGGGGTCGGGATCATCACCGCGCTGGTCCGCGTCGAGGGCCGCCCGATGGGCCTGATCGCCAGCAACCCGGCGCACCTCGGCGGCGCCATCGACCGCGACGCCGCGGACAAGGCCGCCCGGTTCCTGCAGCTGTGCGACGCGCACGGCCTGCCGGTGGTGTCCCTGTGCGACACCCCCGGCTTCATGGTCGGCCCGGACGCCGAGCGGACCGCCACCGTCCGGCATTTCAGCCGCCTGTTCGTCATCGGCGCCAACCTGCGCGTCCCGATCGTCACGATCGTGCTGCGCAAGGGCTACGGGCTCGGCGCGCAGGCCATGGCGGGCGGCGGGTTCACGGCGCCGCTCGCGACCCTCGCCTGGCCCACCGGCGAGATCGGCGGCATGGGGCTGGAGGGCGCCGTCCGGCTCGGGTTCCGCGCCGAACTGGAGGCCGCCGAGGATCCGCGCGCGATGTTCGAGCAGATGGTCGCCGCGGCCTACGAGCACGGCAAGGCGCTCCACGCGGCCACCGTGTTCGAGCTGGACGACGTCATCGACCCCGCCGAGACGCGGCGCTGGATCACCGCCGTGCTGGCCGCCGCCCCGCAGACCGGCGACCGTCCCCGCCCGTGGATCGACACGTGGTGACGGGCGGGCCGGCGCGGTAGGCGTCGCGCACGCGGGGATCGGCCCGCACCTCCGCCGGGGGCCCGGCGGCGATCACCTTGCCGTCGTCCAGGACGTGCAGGACGTCGCAGACGCCGAGCACCGGCTCGATCTCGTCCTCGACGACCAGCACCGCCAGCCCCTCCTCGGCCAGGTCCCGCAGCAGGACCTCCAGCGCCCGCGCGTGCCGCAACGGAAGGCCCGCCCACGGCTCGTCCAGCACGAGCACGGCCGGTTCGGCGGCCAGGGCCCGCGCCAGGTCCACCAACCCGGCGACGCCGGTCGGCGCGTCCCGGACGGGCCTGTCCGCGTGGTCCCGGATGCCGACCCGGGCGAGGAGCGCTTCGGCGACGGCGCCCGCGTCGCGCCGCGCCTCGAAGCGGCGCCGCCACCGGTCCCGCGCGGTGCGCCCCGGCTGCTCCCGCGTCATCGCGTGCCTGGCCGCGGCGGCCTGGACCGCCTCCCGGACGGTCGCCGCCCCGGCCGCGCCCGACCGCTGGAACGTGCGCGCGATGCCGCGCCGGGCCCGCTCCCGCGCCGCGCTGCGCGTCAGGTCGGCGTCGTTCAGCAGGACGGCGCCCGCCGCCGGGCGCCGCAATCCCGTGATCACGTCGCACAGCGTCGTCTTTCCGGCGCCGCTCGGGCCGACCAGGCCGGTGACCGCGCCGGGCGGAGCGGTCAGCCCCGCCCCGTCGACCGCCGTCAGCGGGCCGAAGCGGACCGTCACGTCCCGCACCCGCAGGCCCTCCGCAGCGGCCATGGCATCCGCCCCCAACGCCTCGTGTGATGTGGATCACTGGCGGATCCACACCCTACTGAGGCGCGCGGGCGGCGGCAACGGAGCGTGGAGAAGGCGGGGGGACGGTCAGGGCGCCGGGGGTGCAACCCGGCCGCGGGTCCACTCCTTGACCCCGGCGACGAACGCCTCGACGTCGGCGGCCTTGCCGGAGGCCATCTCGCCGAACCAGCCCGGCACGTACCGCTCGAACCGCCCGCTCTCCAGGACCTCCAGCACGGCCGCGGCCACCTCCTGCGGCGGCAGCGCGTCCGACACGTCGCTGAGCGGCGGCTCGTTGCCGGGAAGGGCGAACAGCTCCGTCCCGGCGATGAGCGCGGGCTGGATCACGTGGACCTGCACGCCGGTGCCGTCCAGATCGACCGCCATGCTCTCCCAGAACGCCGTGAGCGCCGCCTTGGACGCGGAGTAGGCCGCCTCGTGCGGCGGGCCCAGCCGCGCCGCGACCGACCCCATCGCCACCAGGTGCCCGCGCCCGCGCGCGACCATGCCGGGCAGCAGCGCCAGCGTGAGCCGCACGGGGGACAGGTAGTTGAGCCGCATCACCTCGTCGGCCTCGGCGGGGGACAGGTCCTGGACGCGGCGCCGCTTCGGCATGCCCGCGTTGTTGACCAGCACGTCGACGCCGCCGAGCTCGCGTTCGGCCTCGGCGGCGAGGTCGGCGACGGCGTCCAGGTCGGCGAGGTCGGCCGCCCACATCGCCGAGTCCGGGGCGTGCTCACGGCACCGGGAGAGCACCTCCGCGAGCCTGTCCTTGCGCCGCGCCACCAGGCCGACCCGCGCCCCGGCGGCGGCGAGCGCCTCCGCCACCACGGCGCCGATGCCCGACGAGGCTCCCGTGACCAGAGCGGACCGTCCGGTGAGAGTCGCCATGCGGACCAACGTCACACACCCCGGCCCCACCGGCAAGACGCAGCGCCGCCGCCCCCGGAAAGCGGCCCGTCGAAATGTCCAGCGGCGCCCGCGCCATGTCGGTAAGGTGGTGGGTTTGGCCCCCCACCACCCTCGCAGCCGGAGGTCTGTCCGCATGCCCGCCGAGTCCGCCGCCCCTTCCGAACCCGCGGTCCTCGCTGCCGAACGCGCCCACCTCGCCGAGTCCCGCGCCGCCCTGCGCCGGATGCGCGAGCACGCCGCGGGCCTTTCCGCGGACGTCGCCGCCGACTGGGTCTCCAAGCAGTTCCTGGAGTCGCTGCTCGACCAGCGGGTCGAGGCCCTCGCCGACCACCCCGACACTCCGCTGTTCTTCGGCCGCATGGACCGCGCCGGCGTGGCCGGCCCCGACCTGCCCGCCGTCATGTACGTGGGGCGGCGGCACGTCCACGACGGCGACGAGGGACGCCCCCTCGTGCTGGACTGGCGCGCCCCCGTCTCCCGGGCGTTCTACCAGGCCGGGCCCGCGGACCCGATGGGCTGGCGGTTGCGGCGGCGCTTCGGGTTCCGGGCCGGCGAGCTGACCGCGTTCGAGGACGAGCCCCTCGACGGCGGGGACATCGGCCCGTCCCGGATCCTGACCGAGGAGATCGAGCGCCCCCGGACCGGCCCGATGCGCGACATCGTCGCCACCATCCAGCCCGAGCAGGACGTGATCGTCCGCGCCGACCTGCCCCGGAGCGTCTGCGTCCAGGGCGCACCCGGCACCGGCAAGACGGCCGTCGGCCTGCACCGCGCCGCCTACCTGCTGTTCACGCACCGGGAGCGGCTGTCGCGGTCCGGCGTGCTCATCGTCGGGCCGAACCGCGCGTTCCTCGCCTACATCTCGGCGGTGCTGCCCGCGCTCGGCGAGGTCCGGGTCGAGCAGGCCACCATCGACGACCTGCTCGGCCCGCCGCTCCGCGACGAGCCCGCGGACGTGGCCGCCCTCAAGGGCGACGCCCGGATGGCCGACGTGCTGCGCAGGGCGCTGTGGCTGCACGTCCGCAAACCGGAGGAGGGGCTCGTCGTCACGCGGGGCGCGGCGCGCTACCGGCTCGCCGACCACGAGATCCGCGAGATCGCCGCCGCGCTGCGCGGGACGACCCGGTACGGCAGCGGCCGGGCGGCGTTCGCGCAGCGGCTGGCGCACCAGATCCTCGTCCGGATGGAACGGCGCGGCGAGGCCCCCGACGACCGCGTCCAGGACCAGGTCGCGCGGAGCGGGCCGGTCAAGCAGGTCCTCGACGCGGTGTGGCCGAAGGTGAGCGCCGAGCAGGTCCTGCACCGGCTGCTCTCGGACGCCGATCTGCTGCGCGGGGCCGCGAAGGGCGTGCTCGACGAGGACGAGCAGGCCGCCCTCCGGCCGTCGAGGCCCGCCCGCTCGCACCGCTCCGCCGCGTGGACCGCCGCCGACCGGGCCCTCCTGGACGAGCTGAACGACCTCATCGAGCGCACCACCTCGCTCGGCCACCTGGTGGTGGACGAGGCGCAGGACCTGTCCGCGATGCAGCTGCGGGCGCTGGGCCGCCGCTGCGCGACGGGCTCGGCGACCGTCCTCGGCGACCTCGCGCAGGGCACGACCGCGTGGTCGGCCCGCACGTGGAAGGAGGTTCTCGCCCATCTCGGGCAGGACGGGGAGGTCACCGAGCTGACCCTCGGGTTCCGCGTTCCGGGCACCGTCCTCGACTTCGCCGCCCGCCTGCTCCCGCACGTCGCGCCCGGCCTGGAGCGGCCGCGCTCGCTGCGGCCCGGCGCCGGAGCGCTCACCGTGCGGCGCGTCCCCGGCCTGGCCGCCGCGACGGTCGAGGCCGCCCGCGCCGCCCTCGCCCGCCCCGGTTCGGTCGGCCTGATCGTCCCGGACGCGCGGGCGGGCGAGCACGCGGCCGCGCTGGAGGCCGCCGGGCTGGAGCACGAGGTCCTCGGGCCGGAGTCGGCCGGCACCGGACGGTTGCTCGTGATCCCCGCGACCCTCGCCAAGGGCCTGGAGTACGACCACGTGATCGTCGCCGAGCCCGCCGCCATCGCCGCGGCCGAGGCGCGCGGCCTCGCCCGCCTGTACGTCGTGCTGACCCGGGCCGTCACCACGCTGACCGTGCTGCACGAGGACGACCTGCCCGCCGAGCTGGCGGAGCCGGGGCCCTAGCCGGGCGCGCCCGGCAGGTCCGGGCGCACCCGCGGGCGCAGCCCGTCGAAGGCGATCCGCAGGACGTCCTCGCGGGCCCCGGCGCGTCCGGCGGCGTAGGACATGCCCGCCAGCAGCGCCATGACCTCGCCCGGCCCGACGTCGGCTCGGACGGCGCCGGCCTCCTGCGCCCGTTCGAGAAGGACCCCGAGGGCGGCCTTCAGGCCCGGCCCGGCGCGCCCGGTGGCCTTCCGGGCGTCGATGCCGGCCTCGGCCAGCGCCTCGGTGACGGCCTGCTTGGTCGCCGCCTGCGAGACCACCCGGGTGAAGAAGCCGAAGAACGCCGCGCCCGGGTCGTCCGCGGACCGCAGGTCCCGCGCCTCGGCCGCCAGCCGCTCCAGCAGGGCGACGAGCACGGCCTCCAGCAGCGACTCCTTGGTGGGGAAGTGCCGGAACACCGTCCCGATGCCGACCCCCGCCTTGCGCGCGACCTCCTCGGTGGAGGCGGAGGTCCCCTGGACGGCGAAGACCTCCTCGGCCGCGGCGAGGACCTTGGCGCGGTTGCGCAGGGCGTCGGCGCGCAGCGGCCTGCCGGAGGCGGGTGATGTCATCGCGGCCTTCCGTTGACAAGTGGAGTCTTGGCTCCGTATTTTCTCATACGGAGCACGTACTCCGATTCTAGGGGAGATCGCATGTCAGAGTTCGCCAGCCCCCGGGCCGTCCTCCAGCGGCTGATCGACGGGATAACCGCGCTCCGGCCGGAGGGCCTGCCGCAGCTCTACGCGGAGGACGCGGTGGTCGTGCACCCGTTCGCCCACCCGGCCTCGCGCCTGGAGGGCCGCGAGGCGCTGCGCCGGCACTTCGCGCAGTTGGAGACGCTGCCCGTGGAGCTGAAGGCGCGCAACGTCGTCGTGCACGAGACCGCCGACCCCGAGGTGATCATCACGGAGTTCGAGTACGCGGGACGCAACACCGAGAACGGACGGGAGTTCGTCGTGCCCAACATCTTCGTCCTGCGGGTCCGCGACGGGCACATCGTGGAGTCCCGCGACTACGCCCACCACCGCGCGTTCGACGAGGCGATGGCGTGACGCCCCCGTCCGCCGCGTCCCCCCGCGAGGTGTTCGCGCGGCTCAGCGCGGGCATCTCGGCCGGCCGCTGGCACGAGCTCGCCGCCCTCTACGCCGAGGACGCGGTCGTCGAGCAGCCCTTCGCCCTCCCGCCCGCGCCGCCGCGCCTGGAGGGCCGCGCGGCGATCGACCGGCACTTCCGCGCCGCCGCGCGCGGGCCCCTCGAACTGCGCGCCCGCGACGTGGTGGTGCACGAGACCGGAGACCCGGAGGTGATCATCGCGGAGTTCGGCTACGACGGGCGCGTGACCACCTCGGGCCGCGCGTTCCGCGTCGCCAACGTCCAGGTGCTGCGGGTGCGCGACGGCCTGATCACCGAGACCCGCGACTACCACGACCACCCGGGCTTCGCGCGGGCGATGCGGGACGGCTGAACGGGGAGGACCGCGCGGGGAGGACTCGCAGAGGCTGCCGGGCGCGGGCGGTTGACTGGCCGTCCCGGCCGTTCCTAGGCTGGACGTCGGCATACCGACCGGTTGGTATGTCCCGTTCCGGGTGGCCGCCGCCACCCACGCCCCGCGCGGAGGCCCCGTGAGCACAGCACCGCCCGACGCCGACGAACTGAGCAGGCGGGTCGGCGAGTTCCTCGCCGGCCACGACCCCGCGGCGACCGGGCCCCTGGAGTTTCTGCGGGCCCGGTTCGACGCCGGGCTCGCCTGGGTGCACTACCCCGAGGGACTCGGCGGGCTCGGCGCCCCGCGGCACCTGCAGACCGCCGTCGACCGCCGGTTCGCCGAGGCGGGCGCCCCGACCAACCACCCCGAGCGCAACGGCATCGGGCTCGGCATGGCCGCGCCGACGATCCTCGCCTTCGGCACCGAGGAGCAGAAGCGCCGCTTCCTGCGCCCGCTGTGGACCGGCGAGGAGCTGTGGTGCCAGCTGTTCAGCGAGCCCGGCGCCGGCTCCGACCTCGCCGCGCTCGCCACCCGCGCCGTCCGCGACGGCGACGCCTGGACGGTCGACGGCCAGAAGGTGTGGACGTCCATGGCGCACGAGGCGCGCTGGGCGATCCTCGTCACCCGCACCGACCCGGACGTCCCCAAGCACCGCGGCATGACCTACTTCGTCTGCGACATGACCGCGCCGGGCGTCGAGGTCCGCCCGCTGCGGCAGATCACCGGCGAGGCCGAGTTCAACGAGGTGTTCCTCACCGACGTGCGGATCCCCGACGAGCACCGGCTCGGCGAGGTCGGGCAGGGCTGGCAGGTCTCCACCACCACGCTGATGAACGAGCGGGTCGCGATCGGCGGCAGCGCCGTGCCGCGCGAGAGCGGCATGATCGGGGTCGTCGCCGCGCTCTGGCGGGACCGCCCCGAGCTGCGCACCCCCGGCCTGCACGACGCCCTGCTGCGCGCGTGGGTGGACACCGAGGCGGCCCGGCTCACCGGGGCGCGGCTGCGCCAGCAGCTCACGGCCGGGCAGCCCGGCCCCGAGGGGTCGGGCGCCAAACTGGCCTTCGCCAGGCTCAACCAGGAGGTGTCCGGCCTGGAACTGGAGCTGCTCGGCGAGGAGGGCCTGCGCTACGACGACTGGACGATGCGCCGCCCCACCGAGGTCGACTTCACCCGCCGCTCGCCCGGCTACCGCTACCTGCGCGCCAAGGGCAACTCCATCGAGGGCGGCACCTCGGAGATCCTGCGCAACATCATCGCCGAGCGCGTCCTCGGCCTGCCCGGCGAGATCCGCGTCGACAAAGACGTGGCGTGGAAGGACCTGCCCCGATGAGCGACCTGCTGTACGGCGAGATCGAGAACGACCTGCGGGCGAGCGTCCGCGACGTGCTGGGAGACAAGGCGCCCTGGACCTCCGTCCTCGCCGGCACCGAGAAGGACGAGCCCTACGACGCGCCGCTGTGGCGGGCGGTCGCCGGCCAGCTCGGCTGCGCGGGCCTGCCGGTCCCCGAGGAGCTCGGCGGCGCCGGCGCCACCTGGCGCGAGACCGCCGTCGTGATGGAGGAGCTGGGCCGGTCCGCCGCGCCCGTCCCGTTCCTCGCCAGCGCCGTGATCGCCACGGCGGCGCTGCTGGCCGCCGGGGAGCGGGAGCTGCTTCCGCGGCTGGCCGCGGGGGAGCGGATCGCGGTGCTGGCCGTCCCGTTCAGCGCCGCGCCGGGCGACGTCCCGGCGACGGTCCGAGTCGCCGACGGGACGCTGACCGGCGAGGTCACCAGCGTCGCCGACGGCATGGCCGCCGAGGTGCTGCTCGTCCCGGCCGGGGACGGCCTGTACGCGGTGGACGCCGCCGACGCCCGCCGCACCGCCGCGACCTCGCTCGACATGACGCGCCGGCTCGCCGACCTCGCCTTCTCCGCCGCACCGGCCCGGCGCGTCGCCGAAGGGGCCGGCGCCGTGCGGGCCGCGCTGCGCACCGGCGCCGCGATGCTGGCGTCCGAGCAGCTCGGGCTCGCCGAGCGCTGCCTGGACGACACCGTCGCCCACGTGAAGACGCGCTACCAGTTCGGCCGCCCGGTCGGCTCCTACCAGGGCCTCAAGCACCGGCTCGCCGACCTGTGGACCTCGATCACCCAGGCCCGCGCGGTCGCCCGCCATGCCGCGTCCTGCGTGGCCGCGGGCGACGAGGACACGCCGATCGCGGTCGCCGTCGCGCAGGCGCACTGCTCGGCGGTCGCCCTGAAGGCGGCCGAGGAGTGCGTGCAGATGCACGGCGGCATCGGCTTCACCTGGGAGCACCCGGCGCACCTGTTCCTGAAGCGCGCCAAGGCCGACTCCATCGCCCTCGGCACGCCCGACCGGCACCGCGCGCTCCTCGCCGAACTGGTGAACCTGCCTCCGGCCTGACGGCGGTACCCGACGGCGGGCGGACGGCCCCGGCCCGCGACCGCGGGGCCGTCCGGCTAACCGGTGATGACCGCCAGGATCCGGGCGCCCTCGGGGAACGCGCCGCGCTCGGCCAGCGCCAGCACGCCGAACATCATCTTCGCCGTGTAGATCCGGTCGAGGACGATCCCGTGCCGGCCGGCGAAGTCGTCGGCGAACGCGTCCAGCTCGGGGGTGCTCCTCGCGTAGCCGCCGAAGTGGAAGCCGTCCTGGACGCTCCAGTCCCCGCGCCGCCCACCGTAGGTCTCGCGCTGGAGACGCGCCACCTCCCCGGTCATGAAACCGCCCTTCAGCACGGAGAACCCGACGGCGCGCTGCCCCGGGGCGAGCCCGGCGGCGAGCCCGGCCAGCGTCCCGCCCGTCCCGCAGGGGCAGCACACCACGTCGAAATCCGGCACCTCCGCGCCCAGCTCGGCGCAGCCCCGGACGGCCGGCGCGTTGCTTCCGCCTTCCGGCAGGAGGTAGAAGTCGCCCCACCGCTCCCGCAGCGCCTCGACGATGTCGGGCTCGTGCTTGCGCCGGTAGGCCGCGCGGTCCAGGTAGGTGAGGCGCATGCCCATGTGCTCGGCGTGCGCGAGCGTGTCGTTCAACGGCAGGCGCTCCTCGCCACGGATCACGCCGATGGTCGCGAACCCGTGGATCCTGCCCGCCGCCGCCACGGCCCGGATGTGGTTGGAATAGGCACCGCCGAACGTCAGGACCGTCCCGTGCTCGCGCGCGGGCCCGAGGTTGTGCCGGAGCTTGCGCCACTTGTTGCCCGGCAGCTCCGGGTGGATCAGGTCGTCCCGCTTCAGGAACAGCCGGAGCCCGCGGCGCGCCGCCCGCTCGTCCGCCAGCTCCACCACGGGTGAGGCCGTCTCGGGGGAAGGCGTCATGGCATCGGCAGGCCGAGCCTCTCGCGGAGCGTACGCTGCACCTCCTCGATGCCCGGCCGCGCGTCGATGGTGACCACGTACTCCTTGCGGCCGAACAGCTCCAGGATGGGGTCGGTCCTCTCGTGGTACTCGCGCAGCCGCTCGGCGAGCGCCTGCTCCGTATCGTCCTCGCGGGAGACCAGCTCGCCCCCGCACACGTCGCAGCGGCCCTCCTGCGTCGGGCGGTCGGCGATCAGGTTGTAGTCCATCCCGCACCCGTTGCACAGCCGGCGGGCCAGTACCCGGCGGCGGACCTCCTCGTCCGGCAGGTCCAGATGGATCACGCCGTCGATGTCGTAGCTCTCCAGGAAGAACTCCGTCTGCCGCCGGCTGCGGGGGAAGCCGTCGACGACGAACCCGTAGTTCCAGTCGTGCTGGGTTAGCCGGTCCCGCACGACGCTCTCCGCGAGATCGTCCCCGACCAGCTCGCCGGCCGCCATGGTGCGCCGCACCTGCGCCCCGAGCTTGGTGTGGTTCTTGACGTGCCAGCGGAAGATGTCGCCGACGCTGATGTGGACGATGTCCAGATCGCGCGCGAGCAACTCGGAGTGCGTGCTCTTGCCGCTTCCGACAGCGCCGATGATGACGTACTTGCGCATGAGGGAGAGCCTATGCGCGCCGTCCCCGTCAGAGGGGGAGGCGCAGGCGGCGGCCCAGCCTCCGGAACCGGGAGTCGGGAGCGCTCTCGGGCGACTCGTCCCGCACCATCAGGTTCTCCAGCAGCGTGTCGAACGCGGGCGGGCGGACGCACACGAGCGTCGCGCGGGCCCTGCGGGCGCAGTGCAGCCGCACCGACGGACGCAGCAGCCGCGAGAACGGGCCCCGCGTGCCGCGGCCGACGACCAGGATGTCGTCGTCGCCCGCCAGCCGCACCAGCGTCGCGCCCGGCTCCCCGACGAGCGCCAGCGCGGTCATCTCCACGCCCTCGGGCGGGCCCCCGCACACCTCCGCCAGCAACCGGGCGATGAGCTCGGCCCCGGAACCGCGCAGCGCCTCGGTGATGCCGCAGCCGAGCTGGCCCGCGGCCGACACGTGCGGGGGCAGCGGCGCGGCGTGCGCGACCAGCAGCGGCAGCCGGCGCAGCCGCGCCTCGCCGATCGCCCAGGAGAGGGCGCAGCGCGCACCCGCGGAGTCGTCCACCCCCACCACGACGCGGGGCCCGCCCTCCGGTCTCGCGATCACGGTCCCTCCTGTGGCCGCCGGGTGACAGCAGTCTAGACAGAAGGCATACCCGTTCCGGCGCGAGAGTTCCAGGTTCCGGGGGCACCGGTTCGCGACGAACCCGCGGCGAGGGCGTGGGCGCTGGACCTTCCGGCGCCGCGCGGGGCAGACTTCCGGTATGGCCGCACCGCACGAGCACGACTCCTCCTGCGCCGTCGCGCACGGCGACGTCCAGCCCGAGACGGGGGAGCGGACGCTGGTCGCGGTGTTCGCCGGCCCCGTCGCCGACCACCTGCTGCGCTACGCGGCCGGCCTCGGCTACCGCACGTTCCTCGTCGACCCCGACAAGGACCGCGACGGCACGTCCGACCTGCCGCCCCTGGACGCCACCGCGGACGTCGTCGTCACCGACCACCACCGGCCCGAGCTCGGGCCGGTCCTGCGCGACGTGCTGACGCAGCCCGTCCGGTGGGTCGGCGTCATGGGCAACCCGCGGCACCCCGCCCCGCACATCCCGGCCCTCACCGAACTCGGCGTTCCCGCGGCCGACATCGCGCGCGTGCACCGCCCGATCGGGCTCAACATCGGCTCCAGGACGCCGGCCGAGATCGCCCTGGCGACCCTCGCCGGCCTGATCGCCGACCGCAACGGCCGCCCCGGCGGCTTCGAGTTCTAGTGCTGGCGGTCGCCTACGACGCGTTCGCCGGGCCGCTGGAGATCCGGGAGCTGCCCGACCCGCGGGTGCCGCCCGGCGGCGCGGTGATCCGGGTCGAGGCCACGGGCGTGTGCCGCAGCGACTGGCACGGCTGGCAGGGCCACGATCCCGACATCCGCGCCTTCCCGCACGTCCCCGGCCACGAACTGGCGGGCACGGTCGAGGAGACCGGCGCCGGCGTCGCCGGCCTGCGGCCCGGCGACCGGGTGACCGTCCCGTTCGTGTGCGCCTGCGGCCGCTGCCCGTCCTGCCAGGCGGGCGACCAGCAGGTCTGCGAGGCCCAGACCCAGCCCGGTTTCACGCACTGGGGCTCGTTCGCCCACTACGTCGCGATCGACGCCGCCGAGGTGAACCTGGTGCGCCTGCCCGACGAGATGGCCTGCACGACCGCGGCCGCGCTCGGCTGCCGGTTCGCCACCGCGTTCCGCGCCGTCCTCGCGCAGGGACGCGTCCGCGCGGGCGAGTGGGCGGCGGTGCACGGCTGCGGCGGCGTCGGGCTGTCCGCCGTCATGATCGCCGCGGCGGCCGGCGCGCGGGTCGTGGCGGTCGACGTGTCGCCGCAGGCGCTGGAGCTGGCGCGCCGCTGCGGCGCGTCCGCCGTCGTCGACGCCGCGGCCCACGACGACGTGGCCGAGGCCGTGCGCGAGGCGGCCCACGGCGGCGCCCACGTCTCGCTGGACGCGCTCGGCAGCCCGGCCACCGCCCGCGCCTCGGTCGAGTCCCTGCGCCGCCGCGGCCGGCACGTCCAGGTCGGGCTGCTGCCGCCCGGCGCGGGCCGCGCCGACCTGCCGATGGAGCGGGTGATCGGATGGGAGCTGGAGATCGTCGGCAGCCACGGGATGGCCGCCCACGCCTACGGCCCGATGATGGAGCTGGTCCGCTCCGGGGCGCTGCGCCCCGACCTGCTGGTGGGGCGCGTCCTGACCCTGGACGACGCCCCGGCCGCCCTCGCCGCGATGTCCGGGGCCGGGATCACGGTGATCGAACCTCGGCGCCGGCGTCCCCCCGACGACGGCGCCGGTGGCGTCCACGGGGCGCGGGCGTAGGATCAGGGGTGACGACCGTGTTCTGTCAGTGGGCTCGTCTACGGTCGGAGGCGACGGCGCCCGCCGCCCTCGCCGCCCTGGCGATGCCGCCCAGCAGAGGTGACGACCACCATGCCCGACACCATGCCCGACACCATCGAGACAGACCGTGACTTCCAGTCGCTGGCCGACCCGTACCGGCGGGAGCTGCTGGCGCACTGCTACCGGATGCTCGGCTCCATCCACGACGCCGAGGACCTGGTGCAGGAGACCTACCTGCGGGCATGGCGCTCCTACGGCGGCTTCGAGGGCCGCTCCTCGCTGCGCACGTGGCTGTACCGCATCGCCACGAACGTGTGCCTGACCGCCATCGACCAGCGCGGCAACCGGCCCATGCCGTCCGGTCTCGGGGCGCCGAGCGAGGAGCCGGAGCGGCCCGTGGTGGCCTCGGACGAGGTGCCGTGGCTGGAGCCCGCCCCCGACGCCGTTCTCGGGGCCGACGCCACCGACCCGGCGACCATCGTCACCGCGCGCGAGAGCACCCGCCTGGCGTTCGTGGCGGCCCTGCAGCACCTGCCCGCCAAGCAGCGGGTCGTGCTGATCCTGCGGGACGTGCTGAAGTGGCGGGCCGCCGAGGTCGCCGAGCTCCTCGACACCTCCACCGCCGCGGTCAACAGCGCGCTGCAGCGGGCGCGCGCGCAGCTGGAGGAGAACGCCCCCCTGCGCGACGAGCTGGTCGAGCCGACCGACCCCGGCCAGCGCGACCTCCTGGAGCGCTACGCGAAGGCGTTCGAGTCCGCCGACATCGCGAGCCTGATCGAGTTGTTCAAGCAGGACATCGTCTGGGAGATGCCGCCGTTCCCGCAGTGGTTCGTCGGCGCCGACCACGTCGTCCGGCTCATCCTGGCCCAGTGCGGTCCCACCCCCGGCGACATCCGGATGGTCCCGGCCGCCGCGAACGGGCAGCCGGCCTTCGGGCTCTACAAGCGCGACGACGAGGGCGTACACCGCGCGTACCAGCTCCAGGTGCTGAGCGTCACCGGCGACGGCGTCGCCCACGTCTCGGTGTTCTTCGACACGACCCTGTTCCCGGTGTTCGGGCTGGCCGAGAGCCTCTGATCGCGCTCCCGCCCTTCCACTGGGCGGAAACGGGGGCGGGGCGCGCGCCGCGCCGGCTGCGAGGGTGGTGGCCGGGCGGGGACGCCGTGACGGCCTCCCGCCGATCGGGAAGGGGAGGCTTATGGACAAGGTCGTGGCCTCGGTGGCGGACGCCGTCGCCGACATCGGTGACCGATCGTCCCCGGCCGCCGGCGGCTTCGGGCCCCGCGGGGCGCCGCCGGTCCTCGTCTCCGGCCTCCACGAGCGGGGCACGGCCGGCATCGCCACCGGGCCGACCTGCGGATACGCGTCCGACGGCACGTTCGCGGGCGCCTCGCACGCCAGAGAGGTCCGCGAGTTCGGCGGGCGGGAGTACGTGCTGGAAGAGGGCGCCACCACCGACCAGATCCGGGCGTCGACCGAGCCGCGGCCGATCGAGCGCGCTCCCGCGGAAGGCGACCAGGAAGGGATGAGGGCATGACGCACCCGCCGTACCTGTACCCGGGCTACAAGAGCACCGTGCTCCGCGCCCCGTCGCAGGATCTGCTCATGCCGAAGCTGGGGCCGGACAGCGTCGAGCTGACCTCCCCGGTCTTCGGACACCAGGAACTGGGACGCAGGGACCACGACCTCACCGCCCAGCACGCAGGGGAACCGCTCGGCGAGCGGATCGTCGTGACCGGCCGCGTGCTCGACGGCGCGGGCCGCCCGGTGCGCGGCGCGCTGGTGGAGGTCTGGCAGGCCAACGCGTCGGGCCGGTACCACCACCTCGGCGACGTCCATCCGGCGCCGCTCGACCCCAACTTCACCGGCGCCGGACGCTGCCTGACCGACGGCGACGGCCGCTACCGGTTCGTCACGATCAAGCCGGGCGCCTACCCGTGGGGCAACCACCACAACGCGTGGCGGCCCGCCCACATCCACTTCTCGGTGTTCGGGACCGCGTTCACCCAGCGGCTCGTCACCCAGATGTACTTCCCCGGCGACCCGCTGTTCGCCCACGACCCGATCTTCCAGTCGATCCCGGACGAGCGGGACCGGGAGAAGCTGGTCTCCCGGTTCGACATGGACACCACCACGCCGGAGTGGGCGCTCGGCTACCAGTGGGACATCGTCCTCGGCGACACCCCGATGGAGGCCTGATGAGCACGCCTTCCCCCACGCCCTCGGCCGTGACGCCCTCCCAGACGGTCGGCCCCTTCTTCGGCTACGCGCTGCCGTACGAGGCGGGCCCGCAGGTGGTCCCGCCGTGGCGGCCCGACGCGATCCGGGTGCGCGGGCGCGTCCTGGACGGCGCGGGACAGCCGGTGCCGGACGCGCTGCTGGAGATCTGGCAGGCCGACGGCAACGGCGAGGTCCCGCACCGCCCCGGCGGCATCGTGCGCGCCGGGCACGGCTTCTCCGGCTTCGGCCGGTGCGGCACCGACGCCGACGGCGGCTACTGGTTCAGTACCGTCAAGCCCGGCGCGGTCGGGGGGAGCGCGCCCTACATCGCCGTGCTGGTGTTCGCCCGCGGCCTGCTGAAGCCGGTCTTCACCCGGCTGTACTTCCCCGAGGACGGGGCCGCCCGCGCGGCCGACCCGCTGCTGGACGCCGTCCCGGAGGAGCGGCGCGCGACCCTGGTCGCCGAACGTGAGGGCGAGCGGGAGTACCGGTTCGACGTCCGTCTCCAGGGGGACGGGGAGACGGTGTTCCTTGCCTTCTGACGAGCACGGGCCGCCGCCCGGCGGGAGCGGGCCGGCGCAGGAGCGCCGCCCGGCGCCGGACGCGGGACTGCTGTCGCCCGTCCGGGCGGGGACGGAGGCCGAGGCCGCCACCAGCGACCTCGCCTACCTGACCGCCATGCTCGACGCGGAGGCGGCGCTCGCCCGCGCGCAGGCCCGGCTCGGTCTCGTCCCCGCCCCCGCCGCGGAGGCGATCACCGCCGCCGCCGACGCGGACCGGTTCGACCTGCCCGGCATCGCCCGCCGGGCCCGCGGCTCCGGCAACCCCGTCGTGCCGCTGGTCGCCGATCTGCGCGCGCTCGCGGGCGCCGCGGGCGAGCACGTCCACAAGGGCGCCACGAGCCAGGACATCGCCGACACCGGCGCCATGCTCGTCGCGGCCCGTGCCAGGCGCGTCGTCCTCGCCCACCTCGACCGGGCACTGGACGCGCTGGCCGGGCTCGCGGCGCGGTACCGCGACACGCCGATGCCCGCCCGCACGCTCGGCCGGCAGGCGCTGCCGACGACGTTCGGCGCCAAGGCCGCGGGCTGGCTCATGGGCTGCCTGGAGGCCCGGGAGGGCCTGGCCGCCGTCCTGCTGCCCGCCCAGCTCGGCGGCCCCGCCGGGACGCTGGACGCCTTCGGCGACCGGGGCCTCGACCTCGTCGCCGCCTACGCGGAGGAGACCGGGCTGGCGTGCCCCGTCCTGCCGTGGCACACCCGCCGAACGCCCGTCGCCCGTCTCGCGGCGGCGCTGGCGGTGACCGCCGGCGCCCTCGGCAAGATCGCCACCGATGTGTGGCTGCTGGCGCAGAGCGAGGTCGGCGAGGTCGCGGAGGCCGCGGGCGCGGGCCGGGGCGGCTCGTCGTCGATGCCGCACAAGCGCAACCCGGCGCTGTCCGCGCTGGTCCGGTCCGCCGCCCTGCAGGTCCCGGCGCAGGTCCAGGTGATCCTCGCCGCGCAGGCCGCGCCGCACGAGCGGCCGGCGGGGGAGTGGCACGCCGAGTGGCAGCCGCTGCGCGAGTGCCTTCGGCTGACCGGCGGCGCCGCCGAGACGGCCGCCGAGCTGCTGGACGGCCTGGAGGTGTCAACCGAGCTGATGCGCGCCGACCTCGACGACCTCCTGGACTTCCTCGGCGACGACCCCGGCACCGGCGCCGCCGCCGCCCTCGTCGGCCGGGCCCTCGACGCGTACCGCAGGAGCCGCGCGTGACCGCCGCACCGCACCACCGTCTGGACGGACCGGACGGCGCGCCCGTCGTCGTCCTCGGACCGTCCCTCGGCACCTCCATGGACCTGTGGCTGCCGCAGATGCCCGCGCTGACGCGTGCCTGGCGCGTGCTGCGCTACGACCTGCCCGGCCACGGCGGCACGCCAGTGCCCGGCGGCCCGTTCACCGTCGAGGACCTCGCCGGCGGGGTCGTCGCCCTGCTCGACGGCCTCGGCGTCGAGCGGGCCGCCTACGCCGGGGTGTCGCTCGGAGGCGCGGTCGGGACGGCCCTCGCGCTGCGCGCCCCGGAGCGCGTCGCCAGCCTGGTCCTGTGCTGCACGTCCCCGCGCTTCGGCGACCCGGGGCCCTGGCGCGAACGCGCCGCGCTCGTCCGCCGCGAGGGGGTCGGCCCGGTCGCGGACGGCGCGGCGGGACGCTGGTTCACGCCGTCCTTCACCGGAGCGGACCCCTACGTGGCGATGCTCCGCGCCACCGACGCCGAGGGCTACGCCGGCTGCTGCGACGCCCTGGCCGCGTTCGACGCGACCGCGCGCCTGGCCGAGATCCGCGCGCCGGCCCTGGTGGTCGCCGGTGCGCAGGACGGCCCGACCCCGCCGCGCGGCCACGCCGACCGGCTCGCGGCCGGCATCCCCGGCGCCCGGCTGACGGTGGTCGAGGGCGCCGGGCACCTGGCGAACGCCGAACGCCCGGCCGAGGTCACCGAGGCGATCACCGCGCACCTGGACCGCACGTGGAAGGGAGCCCGCCGATGAGCGAGCGCATGTCCGACGGGGAACGGCACGCGCTGGGCATGAGGACGCGGCGCGAGGTGCTCGGCGACGCCCACGTCGACCGCGCCGAGGCACGCAAGGACGGCTTCACCGCCGACTTCCAGGACCTGATCACCCGCTACGCGTGGGGCGAGGTCTGGAGCCGTCCCGGCCTGGACCGCAGGACCCGCAGCTGCATCACGCTGACCGCCATGGTCGCGGGCGGCCACCTGGACGAACTGGCCATGCACGTGCGCGCCGCGCTCCGCAACGGACTGACCCCCGACGAGATCGGGGAGGTGCTCCTGCAGACGGCGATCTATTGTGGGGTGCCCGCCGCGAACTCGGCGTTCGCCGTCGCCCAGCGGGTACTCACCGAACAGGAGTGACGGGCCCGGGCGGAGGAGCCACGTGGGAGCGGACCCCAGGAGAGGGGACAGGGCGGAACGCGCGCGGCCGGTCAGCGTGACGGGCAAGGTCATGGCCATCCTGAACGCCTTCGCGCAGGGCGGCGTCCGCCTCAACCTGAGTGAGATCTGCCGCCGCGCCGGCCTGCCGCTGGCGACCGGCCACCGCCTCGTCGGGGAGCTGGTCGGCGGCGGGTTCCTGGAGCGGGTGCCGGACGGCACGTACCGCATCGGCACCCGGCTGTGGCGCATCGGAAGCCAGGCCCCGGCGGTCACCGGGCTGCGAGAGCTGGCCCTCCCGCACATGGAGGACCTGTACGAGGCCACCCACGACAACGTCCAGCTCGGCGTGCTCCGCGACGAGCGGGTGCTGATCGTGGAGCGGCTGCGCGGGACGCGGTCGGTGCCGGTCGTGACCCAGGTCGGCGCGACCCTGCCGCTGCACACCACCGGCGTCGGGAAGGTGCTGCTGGCGTTCGCGCCGCCGCGGGTGCTGGAGAAGGTCCTGGCCGGCGAGCTGCCCCGGCACGCGGCGCGCTCCATCACCGACCCCGGCGAGCTGCGGCGCTGCGTCGAGCAGGTCCGCCGTTCCGGCTACGCGGTGACCCGCGACGAGATGACGCTCGGCGCGTCGTCCGTCGGCGCCCCCGTGCGCGACGGCGCGGGCGACGTGGTCGCGGCGGTGTCGCTGGTGTCGAGCACCCGCAGCGCCGACCTGCGGCGGCTGCTGCCGCCGCTGACGACCGCGGTGCGCGCCCTGTCCCGGGACGTGGCGGCGCACTGGCCCGGAGGCCCCGACCTGTTTTCCGCTGAGCGGAACGCCGGCGCCTGAACCTGCGGCGACGCGCGCGACCATCGGCGGGCGAAGCCATCACGAGGAGGATCGATGCGGACCCAGGTCGCGATCATCGGCGGAGGACCGGCGGGGCTGCTGCTGTCGCATCTGCTCCATCTCCAGGGGATCGACTCGGTGGTCCTGGAGAGCCGCGACCGCGACTATGTGGAGCACCGGCAGCGGGCCGGGATGCTGGAGCAGGGGACGACCGACGTCCTGCGCGAGAGCGGCGCGGGCGAGCGGCTGGACCGGGAGGGCCTGGTCCACCACGGGCTGGAGCTGCGGTTCGGCGGTGCCGGGCACCGGGTCCCGCTGACCGACCTCACCGGCCGGACCGTGACGGTCTACGCCCAGACCGAGATCGTCAAGGACCTCGTCGCCCGGCGGCTGGCCGACGGCGGCGACGTGCGGTTCGAGGCGGAGGTCGTCGCCCTGGACGCCTCCGCGCCGAGCGTGACCTTCCGCGACGGTGACCGGAACCGCACCCTGGACTGCGACTACATCGCCGGCTGCGACGGGTTCCACGGCGTCGGCCGCCCCGCAGTGCCGGGCCTGCGGACGTTCGAGCGCGAGTACCCGTTCGCCTGGCTCGGGATCCTCGCCGACGTCCCGCCCTCCACCGACGAGCTGATCTACGCCCACCACGACCGCGGGTTCGCGCTGCACAGCCTGCGCTCCCCGCAGGTCAGCCGCCTCTACCTCCAGGTGCCGCCGGACGAGGACATCGCCGCGTGGCCCGACGCCCGGATCTGGGACGAGCTCGCGGCGCGGTTCGCCACCGACGACGGCTGGGAGCTGCGCGAGGGCCCGATCACCGACAGGTCGATCACGCCGATGCGCAGCTTCGTGGCCGAGCCGCTGCGGCACGACCGGCTGTTCCTCGCCGGCGACGCGGGGCACATCGTCCCGCCGACCGGGGCGAAGGGCCTCAACCTGGCGGTGTCCGACGTGACCGTCCTGGCGCGGGCGTTCGCCGAACGGTACGCCTCCGGATCGCACACCCTGCTGGACGGCTACTCCGACGCGTGCCTGCGGCGGGTGTGGCGGGCCGAGCACTTCTCGTACTGGATGACCGCGCTGCTGCACACCGACCCGGCCGCAACCGGCTTCGAGCGCCGGCTCCAGCGCTCCCACCTGGACTACGTGGCCTCCTCCGAGGCGGCCAAGACCTCCCTGGCCGAGAACTACACCGGCCTTCCCCTCGCCTAGCCACGCGCTCGCGGCGCCCGGGTGAGATGCACGTCACCGAAATTAGCAGCCCCTGACATTTTGCCACGTAGGCAAGTTCGGTCTACGGTGAGACGCGTGGCGGCGCCGCCGGCCCCCGGCCCGGCGGCCGTCGGCGCGTGCCGTGCCCCACGTGGACGCGGAAGGTGAAAGGCTTCGGCATCTGCTCGACGTCGCCGCCCCGCCCGGCGGCGGCCGCGAGCCCGCCCCCGCCCGGCCCTGACCGGCGCAGAACCCGATGCGAAGGACAGCGCAGTGAGCCTCCTCGACAAGCCGCCCCGCCAGGTCGGCGCGTTATCACGACTGCGCAGGCCGGGACGGGCCGGCGCGGCCGCGGGACGCCCCGGCGGCCGGCCGCGGCCCGTCCGCGAGCTCCTGCTGATCATCGTGCTGTTCGCCGCCTACAAGCTCGGTCGGCTGCTGGCGGACGGGCGGGTGAGCGAGGCGTTCGACAACGCCCACCGCGTCCTGCGCCTGGAGCGCGTTCTCGGCCTGCCGGGCGAGGCGGGCGTCCAGCACGGGCTGCTGCACAGCCAGTTCCTCGTGCACGCGGCCAACTCCTACTACGCCTACGTGCACTTCCCGGCCGCCGTGCTGTTCCTGCTCTGGATCTACCTGCGGCGGCCCGTCCACTACCGGTGGGTGCGCCGGGTGCTCGTGGCGCTCACCGCCGCGGCGCTCGTCCTGCACCTGCTCGTGCCGCTGGCGCCTCCGCGCATGCTGCCCGCGGCGGGGCTGATCGACACCGCCGCCCGGTACGGGCCCTCGGTGTACGGGGCGCCGCAGACCGACACGATCGCCAACCAGTACGCGGCCATGCCGTCCCTGCACATCGGCTGGGCGGCCGTCATCGCGCTCGGGCTGGTCGTCACGTCCCGGACGCGGTGGCGGTGGATGTGGCTCCTGCACCCGATCGCGACGATCGCGGTCGTCGTCGGCACCGCCAACCACTACTGGCTGGACGGGATCGTGGTGCTGGCGCTGCTGTCGGTCACCGTCCTGCTGCTGCGCCCGCCGCCGGCGGACGAGCCCGCGGGTTAGCCCGCGGGCTCGGCGCCCAGCGTCTCGAGCAGCTCGGTCACCGGCTGCAGCTTCTCGTACAGAAGCAGGACGGGCTCGCCCGGCGCCGCCATGTCCAGCGCGGAGGTCAGCGCGCCCTTCAGGTCCCCGGCCGGGTGGTGGCGCACGTCCGGGCGGACCTCCCGCAGCCCCTGGACGATCAGCCGGGTCATCTCGCCCGAGCGGCGCCCCCGCAGGTCCTCGTCCTCGTAGACGACGACGCGGCCGAACGAGCCCGCCAGCGCCCGGGCGGTCTCGCTCACCAGCTCGTCGGAGCGGTCGCCCGGCAGCGTGACCGCCGCGACCCCGACGCCGCCCCAGCACCGCTCGACGAACGCGCCCATCGCCCCGACCGCCGCCGGGTTGTGGGCGTAGTCGACCAGGACGGGGTTGGCGCCGACCTGGTACACGCAGCCCCGTCCGGGGTTGCGCGTGTGCGGGTCGAACGAGCGCAGCGCCCGCGCCACCACCTCCACCGGCACGCCGAGGGCGCGGGCGGCGGCCGCCGCGGCGAGCGCGTTGGCGATCACGTGGCGGGCGTGCCCGCCGAACGAGCCCGCCACCTCGGCGGCCGGCAGGATCGGTGTCCGGCGATCGCCGCGCGCCTCGGTCAGCCACCCGTCCCTGACGCTGTAGCCGGCGCCGCCGCGGCGCAGGTGCCCGGCGAGGACGGGGGCGTCGGGGGACAGGGCGAAGTAGCGCAGCACCGGGTCGCGCTCGCGGACCCCCGGCCGCCCGGCGAGGCCCGCCGACGCCGCGTCCTCGGCGTTGAGGACCACGTGGCCGCCCTGCCGGATCTCCTCGGCGACCAGGGACTTGATGTCGACCAGGTCGTCCACGGTCTCGGTGTCGTCGACGCCGAGGTGGTCGCGGGTGACGTTGGTGACGACCGCGACGTCGGCGCGGTCGTAGCCGAGGCCGCGCCGCACGATGCCGCCCCGCGCGGTCTCCAGGACGGCCGCCTCCACCGACCGGTCGCCGAGCACCATCTCCGCCGAGCGCGGCCCGGACGCGTCGGACCGGTGGACCAGCTGCCCGCCGACGTACACGCCCTCGGTGCTGGTCATGCCGGTCCGGCGCCCGTCCAGCTCCAGCATGTGCGCGATCATCCGGACGGTCGTGGTCTTGCCGTTGGTGCCGGTGACCGACACGACCGGCACCCGCGAGGGCGTCCCCTCCGGGTACATCAGGCCGATGATGTCGCCGGCGACGTCGCGTCCCGCGCCCTGGTGCGGCGCCAGGTGCATCCGCAGGCCGGGCGCGGCGTTGACCTCCAGGATCCCGGCGGCGCCGCGCTCGGCGGGCGGCGGGGAGGCGGCGTCGGGCAGCCGCAGGTCGATGCCGCACACGTCCATGCCGACGGCCGCGGCGGCCCGCACGCACATCGCGGCGACCGCGGGGTGGACGTCCGCGGTCACGTCCCGGCTGGTGCCGCCGGTGGACAGGTTCGCGTTGCGGCGCAGCCACACCCGCTCCCCGTCGGCGGGCACCGACCGCGGGCCGTGCCCCTGCCGCTCCAGCAGCGCCAGCTCGGCGGGGCCGAGGACGAGCCGGGTCAGCGGCCGGTCGTGGCCCTGGCCGCGCGCAGGGTCGGCGTTGACCCGCTCCACCAGCGCCGCGACCGCGGCCGTGCCGTCGCCGGTCACGCACGCGGCGGTCAGCTCGGCCGCCGCCGCGACCCGGCCGCCGACCACCAGCACCCGGTAGTCCTTGCCCGGGATGTAGCTCTCGACGAGGACCTCGCCGCCGTCCCCGGCCGCCGACGCGAACGCGGCCACCACCTCCGGCGGCGTGGTCAGCTCGATGTGCACGCCCTCGCCCTGGTGGCCCGCCAGCGGCTTGACGACCACCGGGCTCCCGACGGCGCGCAGCGCCTCCAGCGCCTCGCCCGGGGACGCCGCGACGCGCCCCTCCGGCACGGGCAGGCCGGCGTCGGCGAGCAGGCGGTGCGCGAGCCGCTTGTCGCCCGCGACCTCCATCCCGATCGCCGAGGTGGCGTCGGTCATCGCCGCCCACACCGTCCGGCGGTACCGCCCGTACCCCAGGCGCAGCAGGTTGAGCCCGCCGACCCGGCGCACCGGCACGCCCCGCTCGCGCGCCGCCCGCGCCAGCGCCGCCGTGCTCACCCCGAGCCGCTCCTCCTCGTGGACGGCGGCGATCCGGGCCAAGTCGGCCGAGGTGCCCGGGACGAGCCCGGCGAGCGCCCCGTTCACGATCCGCACCGCCAGGGTGATCAGCCGCTCCACCACCGGGCTCGCGGACGGCTCGTCGGGCGGGCACTCCAGGATCACGTCGTACTCGGCGGGCCCGCCCGCGCGCACGGTGCGGCCGAAGAACACCTCCCGCCCGATCAGCCCGGACAGCTCCAGCGTGACGTGCTCGGTGACGTGGCCGAAGTAGGTGCCGCGCGCCATCGCCTCCAGCAGCCCGCCCGGGCGGCCCGCCGAGCAGTGGTGTTCGGCCAGTCCGGGCAGGGCGTCGACGAGCCGCTCGGCGAAGCCGGGATGGTCGGTGGTCTCGTGGCCGGTCAGGCCCTGCAGGTCCAGCCGCGCGATCGCGACCGGGCGGGACAGGTAGATGTTCGGGCCGCCGAGGCGGCGCACATGGTCGAGTCGCACCGCTATCCCTCCTCCGGGCCGCGCATGTTGCCGATCGCCGGGAGCCGGTCGTTCATCTGGAACGCGCAGCCGGCCGGCAGCAGGTGCAGCGACACGTCGAGCATGGCCATCGGCTCGTCGTCGGAGGCGGCGTAGGCGACCGTGGCCTGCCCGGCGTCCACGACCGTGACGACGCCCGTCCCGACGACGTCGAACCGCCCGTCGCCGACCACGATCGCCGTGTCCTCGTCGATCCCGACGCCGAGCAGCCGGGTGTCCAGCGCTATCCCGCTCATCAGCCTCGGCAGCCGCCCCCGCTCGTTGAAGTGCATGTCGATCAGCACGTTGTCGAGCAGGGCGAGCCCGGGGCCGACCTTCACGGTGGAGGCGGCCACATCGTGGCCGCGGCCGCCGAGGATCATCCAGTGGCCCATGGCGGTGGCGCCCGCGCTCGTCCCGGCGATCACCAGACCCTCCTGGTCGAGCCGGCGCTTGAGCAGCTCGTTGGTCCTCGAACCGACCAGGGTGCGGATCCGCGACTGGTCGCCTCCGCTGAACAGCACCCCCGTCGCGGTCTCCAGCGCCCGCTGCGTCGCCGCGTCGTCGGCCGCCGCCCGGCCGAGCAGCCGCAGTTCGCGCACCGAGGACACGCCGAGCCGTCCGAACACCGCGGTGTACTCGTCGGCGACCTCCTCGGGCACCTCCGTCGCCGTGGTGATGACGACGATCCGCGCGTCCTCCTCGCCCGCCAGCTCGACGAACGTCTCCAGCGGGCCGGAGCCGCAGATCCGGTTCTCCGCACCGCCGATGATCAGCAGCCGGCCCTTGCGTCCGGCGCCTCCGTGTTTGTGGTTCACACGTGCTAGCTACCCCTGATAACCGCCTGTAGTCGCGCGAACGCGACAAGTCATGGGATGGGGTGCGTCGTGCTGTGACATGCTGTGCCGGTGAGCGGCCCCGTTCCCGCGGACGACGCCGTGCGGCCGCCGTCCGGCGCGGCCCGCCCATGGCCGCACCAGGGCGGCCGTGCCGCCGCGCTGGCCGCCGCGTCCGCCCACTACCTGCGGGGCGAGCCGATCGACATGTCCGCGCTCGCCGCCGAACTGGGCGTCGGGCGCGCCACCCTCTACCGGTGGGTCGGCAGCCGCGAGCAGCTCCTGGCCGCCCTGCTCGGGGAGATGACCGAGCGCACCTACCGCGTCGCCGCGCGCGGCGTCGGCGGCGCCGGCACCGAGCGGATCCTCGCCCTGCTGGACCGGTTCATGCGCGCGGTGGTGGACGCCGAGCCGCTGAAGGCGTTCACCGAGCGCGAGCCCCGGCTGTTCATCAGGCTGGCCACCATGCCCGGCACCATCGAGGACCGCGCCACCGAGCTGCTGACCGGCGAGCTCCAGGCGGAGATCGACCGCGGCGCGCTGCGCACCCGGCTGCCGACCCGGACGCTCGCGCAGGCCATCGTCCGGATCGCCGACTCCTTCATGTACGCCCATTACCTGGGCGGGAACCGGCCGGAGATCGACCGGGCGCTGGAGGTCGTCGAGCTGCTGCTGCGGCCCTGCCCGGGCGGCGGGGAATCACCGGGCGCGGCGGGACGCTGAATCTGTGGGGACATGACCGTTTCGCGGCATTGCTCCCCGTGAGAGGCTGAAAGTCATTGGACTCATCGTCGAAAGAGGGGCCGTGAGCGACATCCCCCGCCGCGCGGTGACGCGGACCGCCAAGCTGGCGAGCCTGCCGCTCGGCTTCGCCGGGCGCACCGCCCTCGGTTTCGGCAAGCGGACCATCGGCCGTCCCGCCGAGGCCGTCGCGCTGGAGGTCCAGCGCCGCACCGCCGAGCAGCTGTTCGCCGTGCTCGGCGAGCTGAAGGGCGGCGCCATGAAGGTCGGCCAGCTGCTGTCGATCTTCGAGGCGGGGCTGCCCGAGGAGGTCGCCGGCCCGTTCCGCGCCAGCCTGACCCGGCTGCAGGAGGCGGCGCCGCCCATGCCCGCCGCGACGACGCACCGCGTCCTCGCCGAGGGTCTCGGCGAGGACTGGCGTGCGATGTTCGCCGAGTTCGACGACCGCCCGGCCGCCGCCGCGTCCATCGGCCAGGTCCACAAGGCCGTCTGGCACGACGGCCGCGCGGTCGCGGTCAAGGTCCAGTACCCCGGCGCCGCCCAGGCCCTCATGAGCGACTTCAACCAGATCTCCCGCCTCAGCCGCCTCGTCACGCCGCTGTTCCCGGGCGTGGAGGTCAAGCCGGTCGTCGCCGACCTCAAGCGACGCCTGGAGAAGGAGCTCGACTACGTCGACGAGGCCCGCGCCCAGACCGCCTTCCATGACGCCTACGACGGCGACCCGGACTTCACCGTCCCCGCCGTCGTCGCCCAGTCGGGCAACGTGCTGGTCACCGAGTGGCTGGAGGGCACCCCGCTCGCCAAGGTCATCGCCGAGGGCGACCAGGAGGCCCGGAACCGCGCCGGCCTGCTGCTGTTCCGCTTCCTGCTGTCCGGCCCGGCCCGCTGCGAGATGATCCACATCGACCCGCACCCGGGCAACTTCCGGCTGCTGGACGACGGCCGCCTCGGCGTCATGGACTTCGGCGGCGCCGCCCGCGTCCCCGCCGAGCTCCAGTGGTCGATCGGGCGCCTGCTGCGCATCGGCACCCTCGGCGACCCCGACGACATCGTGGACGCGCTGTTCGAGGAGGGCTTCCTGATCGGGGACGCCGAAGTGGACCCCGACGAGGTCGCCGCGCTCGTCGCCCCGCACGCCGCCCCGTTCGCCGTGGAGCGCTTCCGCTACTCCCGCGAATGGCTGCGCGAGCAGACGGCCCGCGGTCTCGGTCTGGCCTCCGACCTGCGGCCCGGCGCACTCGCCCGCGCGTTCCGCCTGCCGCCGCAGTACCTCGCCGTCAGCCGCGCCCTCTCCGGCTGCGGGGGCGTCCTGTGCCAGCTGGAGGCCGAGGGCGAGTACCGTGCCGAAGCCGAGCGCTGGCTCCCCGGTTTCTCCACCGACACCGACACGGACACCGACACCGATCCCGACCTCGACGACAAGGCGCAGATCACCGCCTGAGCCCGCCCGGCGGTCATGCCCCCGGCCGGGTCATGCCAGGGCCTGCGCCTCCTCCTGCTCCACCCGCTGGTTCCATTCGCGCTTTCCGGACTGCCATCCGTCCTCGTCGCGGCCGCGCCGCCAGTAGCCGGAGATCGACAGCCGGTCCAGGGGAAGGCCGCGCTCGACGCGCAGGTGGCGGCGGAGCGCCTTGACGAGGTTGGCCTCGCCGTGCACGAAGGCGTGCACCTCCCCGTCGGGGAAGTCGAGCTTCTGGACGGCCTCGACCAGCAGGTCGCCGACCTGGCCGCCGCCCCGGTGCAGCCAGACGACCTCCGCGTCGCCGGACGTGCGCAGGTCCTGCTCCTCCTCGGGCCCCGCGACCTCGATCAGCACGCGGGCGGGGGCGCCGTCCGGGAGGCGTTCCAGGGAGGCCGCGATCGCGGGCAGGGCGCTCTCGTCGCCGGCGAGCAGGTGCCATCCGGCGTCGGCGCGGGGCGCGTAGCCGCCGCCCGGGCCGTTGAAGAAGATCTCCTCGCCCGGCCGGGCGCTCGCCGCCCACGGACCGGCGAGGCCCTTGTCGCCGTGGTGGACGAAGTCGATCGTCAGCTCGCCGGCCCCGGCGTCCCACGCGCGGACGGTGTAGGTGCGGGTGCTGGGCCACTGCTCGCGCGGCAGCTCGGCGCGCACCCGCTCCATGTCGAACGGCTCGGGGTAGGCGACGCCCGGCCGCGGGAACAGCAGCTTCACGTAGTGGTCGGTGAACTCGCCCGCGCCGAAGTCCGAGAGCCCGTCACCGCCGAGGACCACGCGGATCATGTGCGGTGTGAGGCGCTCGGTGCGCAGCACCGTCCCCCGGTGGAGCCTGCGTCCCTTGCGTGCCGGTTCCGTCGCCATAGGGTCCCCTCAGATGATCCGGATCACAGTGCTTAGGCAAGCCTAACCACTGCCGGATCCCGAATGTTCCCCGATGGAGTCCGGCGATCAGTGAGCCGAGGCCAGGCGGGCCGTGCGGGTCCGTGCGACCTCGGCGGCGATCGCCGCGAACGCGGCGTCGGTCTCCTCTCCGGCGAGGACGGTCGCCAGCGTCGACTTCACGATGACGACGCCGTACCGGGGCGAGACCCAGATGAGCTGGCCGCCGAGGCCGTTGGCCGAGAAGTCGCCGTTCTCGCCGAGCCACCACTGCAGGCCGTACCCCCTGTTGAACGTGGCGGACGGCTGCGTCGACTCCGTCACCCACGAGGCGGGAACGACCTGGCGCCCGTTCGCCCTGCCGCCGTTCAGGTACAGCAGGCCGAACCGCGCGAAGTCGCGGTCGGTGGCGTAGTAGCAGCAGTACCCCATGTTGTTGCCGTTGGAGTCGTTGCCGAGGTACGCCTTGGCGGCCATCCCGGCCGGTCCCCAGATCTTCTTCTGGACGTAGGCGTGGTACGGGACCCCGGTCGCCTTGGCCACGACCCAGGAGAGGACGAACGAGTTCATGCTCGTGTACTCGAACCTCGTCCCCGGCTCCCATCCGCGCTTGCGCTGCTTGGCCAGTTCGGTCAGCGGATACCCGAGGCTCGCGGCGACGTGCACGAACGGCACGTCGTTGGTCTCCGTCCACTGGATGCCCGACGACATCCGCAGCAGGTCCCGCAGGGAGACGCCGTCGTAGCCCGAGCCCGCCAGCTCCGGGACGTACCGGGTGACCGGGTCGTCGACCGAGTCGATGAAGCCCTCGCCGAGCGCGATGCCGACCGCGGCCGAGGTGAACGACTTCGCCATCGACCACGACTGGAACAGGGTGTCGCGGTTGGTGGTGACGTACCGCTCGAAGACGACGTCGCTTCGGTCCAGGACGACGAACCCCTGCGTACCGGTACGGGCGAGGTAGTCGTCGAGGGTGTGCCTCTGGCCTTCGTAGGTGTAGGTGACCGCGAGCGGCCGGTACGCCTCGCGCAGGGCGACGGGATCGGACGAGGGCAGCAGGGGGTCGAAGCCGCGCGCGGCCTCGGTGACGCCGACGGACGGCGGGGGCGGCGGCGCGGGCGCCGGGGGAGCGGCGTTCGCCGGGGGAGCGGCGAGGGCGACGGTGACGGCGGCTGCGGCGAGTGCGAGCGTCCAGGGCCTGCGGCGCATCGGACCTCCGTGGGGGGCGGGATCGGCCGGGTTCCTCACCGATGGTGATCGCGACGCGCCGCCGCGTCCATGGTGCGGGGCGACGAAATCCGGAGGCGGACATGGCGTTGCGGCACAAAGGCCCGCGGCCCGGGGCCGGTGACCCTCCGAACAGGGCCCTCTGCGGTACGTTCGACGGGCCCCGCGTCCCCTCAGCCGCCCGTGCCGCCGGAGGAACGATGTCCGTGCTCGCCCAGCTGCTCGCCGCCGTCGCCGACGGCTCCGTGGAGATCGTCGACCTGACGGCACCGCTGTCGGAACGGACCCCGATCCTGCGATTGCCGGAGCCGTTCGCCAACACCGTCCCGTTCCGGCTGAGGGAGATCAGCCGCTACGACGACCGCGGACCCGCCTGGTACTGGAACGACATCGAGACCGGCGAGCACGTCGGCACCCACTTCGACGCCCCGGTGCACTGGGCCACCGGCCGCGACGG
Organism: Actinomadura sp. NPDC023710; assembly: GCF_040639875.1. Classification (NCBI taxonomy): domain Bacteria; kingdom Bacillati; phylum Actinomycetota; class Actinomycetes; order Streptosporangiales; family Thermomonosporaceae; genus Actinomadura; species Actinomadura sp. NPDC023710. Next base: position 4,454 of record NZ_JBFAGB010000034.1, on the reverse strand, counting down.
CGAGGACGTCTCGCAGGTCCCGCCCGCCCGGCTCGTCGCCCCCGCCGTGGTGCTGGACGCCTCCGGGCGCGCAGCCGCCGACCCCGACTTCCTGCTGGAGATCGACCACGTCCGCGACTGGGAGCGGGCGCACGGCCCGCTCCCGGACGGCGGCTGGCTCCTCTACCGGACGGGCTGGGACGCCCGCGCCGCCGACCAGGACGCCTTCCTCAACGCCGACGAGAACGGCCCGCACACCCCGGGGATCTCGGCCGAGTGCGCCCGGTGGCTGGCCGAGGAGACGCCGCTGCTCGGCCTCGGCGTCGAGACCGTCGGCACCGACGCGGGCGCCGCCCACGGCTTCGACCCGCCCTTCCCGTGCCACTCCTACTTCCTCGGCGCCGGCAAGTACGGGCTCACCCAGCTGCGGAACCTCGGCCGGCTCCCGGCCCGCGGCGCCGTGCTGCTCGCCTCGCCGCTGCCGATCGTCGGCGGCTCGGGGAGCCCGGCCCGGGTGCTCGCGCTGATCGAGCGATGAACGTCGCCGAGGCGGTGGGGCAGACCCTCGCGCGGTTCGGCGCCGGCGCCGTCTTCGGAGTCGTCGGCAGCGGCAACTTCCACGTCACGAACGCCCTCGCGGCGAACGGCGCCCGGTTCGTCGCCGCCCGCCACGAGGGCGGCGCCGTGACGATGGCCGACGCGTACGCGCGGGTGAGCCGCGGCCTCGGCGTCGTGACCGTCCACCAGGGGCCCGGCCTGACCAACGCGGTCACGGGCATGGCGGAGGCCGCCAAGAGCCGTACGCCGCTGCTGGTGGTCGCGGGCGAGGTGGCCGCGGCCGCGGTCCGCTCCAACTTCCGCGTCGACCAGGCGGCGATCGCCGCGGCGGTGGGCGCCGTCCCCGAGCGGGTCCACTCCCCGCAGACCGCCCTGGCCGACGTGGCGCGCGCGTGCCGGACGGCGGTCGCCGAACGCCGCACGGTGCTGCTCGGCCTGCCGCTGGACGTCCAGGCCGCCGACCTGCCGGACTCGTCCGCGCGGACGTCCGCCCGCGCCCGGCCGGGGAGAGTGCCGGCGCTGCCGGTGCCGCCGCCCGCCGCGATCGCCGGCCTCGCCGACGCGCTCCAGGCGGCGCGGCGGCCGGTGTTCGTCGCGGGGCGCGGCGCGCGCCTGTCGGGTGCGCGCGACGCCCTGGCCGAGCTCGCCGGACGCTGCGGGGCGCTGCCCGCGACGTCGGCGGTGGCGCGCGGGCTGTTCGCGGGCGACCCGTTCGCCCTGGACGTCAGCGGAGGCTTCGCCACCCCCGCCGCCGCGGAGCTGATCCGCGGCGCCGACCTGGTCGTCGCCTGGGGCTGCTCGCTGAACATGTGGACGACGCGGCACGGCGCCCTCATCGGCCGGGGCGCCGCGGTCGTGCAGGTCGACGTGGACGCGCACGCGCTCGGCGCGCACCGCCCCGTCGACCTCGGCCTGATCGGCGACGCCGCCGAGACCGCGCGGGCCGCCTCGGCCGAGCTCGGCGCGCGCGGGCACCGGGCCATCGGCTACCGCACGCCCGAGGTGGCGGAGCGGCTCGCCCGCGAGGGCCGCTGGCAGGACGTCCCCTACGACGAGCACCCCGGCGAGGACGGCGGCGACGGCCCCCGCATCGACCCGCGCACGCTGACGATCGCCCTGGACGGGATGCTGCCCCGCGAGCGCACGGTGGCCGTCGACTCCGGCAACTTCATGGGCTACCCGGCGATGTTCCTGGACGTCCCCGATGACGACGGCCTGGTGTTCACGCAGGCGTTCCAGTCGGTGGGGCTCGGCCTCGCGTCCGCCATCGGCGCGGCCGTGGCCCGCCCGGACCGGCTCACCGTCGCCGCGCTCGGCGACGGCGGCGCGCTGATGTCGGTCGCGGAGCTGGAGACGGCCGTCCGGCTCGGGCTCGGCCTGCTCGTGCTCGTCTACGACGACGAGGCCTACGGGGCGGAGGTGCACCACTTCGGTCCGGGCGGGCACCCCCTCGACGCCGTGACGTTCCCGCCCGCGGACCTGGCCGCGATCGGGCGCGGGTTCGGCTGCGCGGCGGCGACCGTCCGGACGGCGGACGATCTCGCGGCGGTGGCCCGCTGGCTGGCGGGGCCGCGCGACCGGCCGATGGTCGTGGACGCCAAGGTCACCCGCCGTTGTCCCTCATGGTGGCTGGAGGAGGCGTTCCGTGGTCATTAGCTGACCCTGTGTAGCCGCGCTCTCCTTGGGAACGATCACGAACACGGCCGCCGTGGCCTGCTTCACACGCCCGAGGAGGAGACATGACGCGAGGGCCGAGGCTGCCCGAACTCGCCAAGGAGATGTCGGCGGAGTTCGCCGGCACTCTGATCCTTATCCTGTTCGGCGTCGCCGTCGTCGCCCAGGTCGTGGCGGGGAGCGGGCTCGGCGACCCGCAGAGCCTCGGCGACCACGACAGCATCGCCTGGGCCTGGGGGTTCGGCGTCACGCTCGGCGTGTACGTCGCGGCCCGGACCAGCGGCGGGCACCTCAACCCCGCCGTGACGCTCGCGCTCGCGGTGTTCAAGGGGTTCCCCTGGCGCAAGGTCCTGCCGTTCTGGTTCGCGCAGACGCTCGGCGCCTTCGTGGCCGCGCTGATCGTCCGATGGGACTACAGCGAGATCCTCGCCAAGTTCGACCCCGGCCACACCTTGAAGACCCAGTTCGTGTTCTCCACCCTGCCGGGCAACGGCTCGCTGCCGATCGGCACCTGGGGCGCGTTCCGCGACCAGGTGATCGGCACCGCCATCCTGCTCTTCCTCGTCCTGGCCCTCACCGACCTGCGCAACGCGCCGCCGCTGGCCAACCTGGCGCCGCTGATCATCGGCATCGTGGTGGTGGCGATCGGGATGGCGTGGGGCTCCGACGCCGGCTACGCGATCAACCCGGCCCGCGACTTCGGGCCGCGGCTCGCCCAGTACATCACCGGTTACGACACCGCCTGGCGGGACCAGTACGGCGACCTGTACTTCTGGGTGCCGATCGTCGCGCCGCTGATCGGCGGCCCGCTCGGCGCCGGCCTGTACCTGGTGCTCGTCGGGCGCCACCTTCCAGAGGAGGAGGGCGGCCTGCCCACGGGGCCGGAGCCTGAATACGACGTCACCTGACGGGCCCGTTCCCGCGGGCGGAAAGGAAGAGTCCATGGCCGACTTCGTCGGGGCCCTCGACCAGGGCACGACCAGCACCCGATTCATGATCTTCGACCACGGCGGCAACGAGATCGCCCGCCACCAGCTCGAACACGAGCAGATCCTGCCCCAGGCCGGCTGGGTCGAGCACAACCCGACCGAGATCTGGGAGCGCACCCGTTCCGTCATCGAGAGCACGCTGAACAGGGCGAACCTGTCCCACAGCGACCTGGCCGCGTTCGGGATCACCAACCAGCGCGAGACGACCGTGGTGTGGAACCGGCGCACCGGGCGCCCCTACTACAACGCGATCGTCTGGCAGGACACCCGCACCGACCGCATCGCGTCCGCGCTCGAACGCGACGGCCGGGGCGAGACGATCCGGCACCGCGCCGGGCTGCCGCCCGCGACGTACTTCTCCGGCGGGAAGATCCAGTGGATCCTGGAGAACGTCGACGGCGTCCGCGAGGCCGCCGAGAACGGCGACGCGGTCTTCGGCAACATCGACACCTGGGTGCTGTGGAACCTCACCGGCGGGATCGACGGCGGCGTGCACGTCACCGACCCGACCAACGCCAGCCGCACCATGCTGATGGACCTGGAGACCCTCGCCTGGGACGACCAGCTCCTGTCGTTCTTCGGGATCCCGCGCTCCATGCTGCCGGAGATCAAACCGTCCTCGGCGCCCGACGCCTACGGGACGACCCGCGCGAACGGCCCGCTCGGCGGCGAGGTCCCGCTCACCGGCATCCTCGGCGACCAGCAGGCGGCGACGGTCGGGCAGGTGTGCTTCTCTCCCGGCGAGGCCAAGAACACCTACGGCACCGGCAACTTCCTGCTGCTCAACACGGGTGAGGAACTCGTCCGCTCCAAGGCGGGGATGCTCACCACGGTCTGCTACCAGTTCGCCGACGACGCGCCCGTCTACGCGCTGGAGGGTTCGATCGCGGTGACGGGGTCGGCGGTGCAGTGGCTGCGCGACCAGCTCGGCATCATCTCCGGCGCGGCGCAGAGCGAGTCGCTGGCCCGGCAGGTCGACGACAACGGCGGGGTCTACTTCGTCCCGGCCTTCTCCGGCCTGTTCGCCCCCTACTGGAGATCGGACGCCCGCGGCGCCATCGTCGGCCTCTCGCGCTTCAACACCAACGCCCACCTGGCCCGCGCCACCCTGGAATCCATCTGCTACCAGTCCCGCGACGTCGTCGAAGCCATGCGCGAGGACTCCGGAGTCTCCCTGGACGTCCTCAAGGTCGACGGCGGCGTCACCGCCAACGAACTGTGCATGCAACTCCAGGCCGACATCCTCGGCGTCCC